>AP017424.1:5126291-5449221 GCA_002355495.1 Streptomyces laurentii | reverse complement strand
GTGAAGATGGGCTACTTCGCCAACTGGGGCGTGTACGGCCGGAACTACCACGTCAAGAACATCGCGACGTCGGGCTCCGCGCCCAAGATCACGCACATCAACTACGCCTTCGGCAACGTCACCGGCGGCAAGTGCGCGATCGGCGACTCGTACGCCGACTACGACAAGGCGTACACCGCCGACCAGTCCGTGGACGGCGTCGCCGACACCTGGGACCAGCCGCTGCGCGGCAACTTCAACCAGCTGCGCAAGCTGAAGAAGATGTACCCGAACATCAAGGTCATCTGGTCCTTCGGCGGCTGGACCTGGTCCGGCGGCTTCGGCCAGGCCGTGCAGAACCCGGCGGCGTTCGCGCAGTCCTGCTACGACCTGGTGGAGGACCCGCGCTGGGCCGACGTCTTCGACGGCATCGACCTGGACTGGGAGTACCCGAACGCCTGTGGTCTGACCTGTGACACCAGCGGCCAGGCCGCGTTCAAGAACATGATGCAGGCCATGCGTGCCAAGTTCGGCGCGAACAACCTCGTCACCGCGGCCGTCACCGCCGACGCCTCGACCGGCGGCAAGATCGACCTCACGGACTACGCCGGCGGCGCGCAGTACATGAACTGGTTCAACGTCATGACGTACGACTTCTTCGGCGCGTGGGACGCCAAGGGCCCGACCGCCCCGCACTCCCCGCTCACGTCGTACGCCGGCATCCCGCAGCAGGGCTTCAACTCCGCCGACGCGATCGCCAAGTACAAGGCCCAGGGCGTCCCGGCCAACAAGCTCCTGCTCGGCATCGGCCTCTACGGCCGCGGCTGGACCGGCGTCACCCAGGACGCCCCCGGCGGCACCGCCACCGGCCCGGCGCAGGGCACGTACGAGCAGGGGATCGAGGACTACAAGGTCCTCAAGACCTCCTGCCCGGCCACCGGTACGGTCGCCGGCACCGCCTACGCCAAGTGCGGCACCAACTGGTGGAGCTACGACACCCCCGCCACCATCAACTCCAAGATGAGCTGGGCCAAGAGCCAGGGCCTCGGCGGCGCGTTCTTCTGGGAGTTCAGCGGCGACACCACGAACGGCGAGCTGGTCAGCGCGATCAACTCCGGCCTGAACTAGCGGGTCCGGCCAGGGCGCCAAGGCACCCGAGCACCGAAGAGCCCCGTCTCACTCCCTCCCCGGGAGTGCGGCGGGGTTCTTCACGCCCAGGATCGCGTACATCCCGCGCAGCGCCCAGTCCTCCGTCCGGCTGTCGCCGTGCAGGAGCCGCGCCGGGGTGATGCCGACGGCCAGGGATTCGAGCCCGAAGACGACCTGGGGCGGGTCCGTCTCCGGCGGGAGGTCCCCGGCGGCGACGGCCAGCTCGATGTCGCGGCGCACGATGTCCCGCCAGCGGGTACGGACCGCGGCGATCCGGTCGTGCACGGCGCCGTCGCGGCCGTCGTAGTCGTAGGTGACCTGGGTGAGCAGACAGCCCCCGGGGTAGCCGGGGTCGGCGGCGTAGCGCACCCAGGACGCGCAGAGGGCCAGCAGGCGCGGCAGTCCGGTGTCGAGGTGGCGCACCGGTTCCCAGACCCGGGCGCGGGCGTCCTTCGCGACGAGGTCGACCGTCTCCAGCTGGAGCCGTTCCTTGCTGCCGAACTGGCCGATCACGCCGGCCTTGCTCATCCCAAGCCGGTCCGCGAGCCGGCCGATCGTGACGCTGTCCAGGCCTTCCATGGAGGCGAGTTCGGCGGCGGCTCCGAGGACCGACCGCCGGGTTTCGAGCGCTGCCTGAGCCGATGCACGTCCTGCCATACCGGCAGCTTAGCAAACGACCGTACGCCATTGACGAACGAACGATCGTACTCTTGAATCCTCGCCATGACGCCTCCCGCCCCGGCCGCCCGCCGGGCCTCCCTCGCGCTCTTACTCGCCTGCGCCGGCACCTTCCTGAGCTTTCTCGACGCCACCGTCACCAACCTGGCGGTTCCGCCGATCGCCGCCGGCTTCGACGTCTCGCTGACCACCGTCTCGTGGGTCGCCACCGCCTACGTGATCCCCTTCGCCGCCCTGCTCGCCCCGGCCGGCCCGCTGGCCGACTCGGTCGGCCGGGCCCGGCTGTTCCTGGTCGGCGTCGCCGGCTTCACGGTGTCGTCGCTACTGATCGCCCTGGCCCCGAACCTGCCCGTCCTGCTCGGCGCCCGCGCCGTCCAGGGCCTCGCGGCGGCGCTGCTGGTCCCCGCCTCACTGGCCCTGGTCCTCACGGAGATCCCCGTCGAGCGCCGGCGCGCCGCGATCGGCCTGTGGAGCGCGGCGGGCGCCCTCGCCGCCGCCGCGGGACCCGCCCTCGGCGGCCTCCTGGTCGAAGTCCTCGACTGGCGGGCCCTGTTCTGCCTCAACCTGCCGGTGGGCGCCTGGGTGCTGATCGCCGGACGGAAGCTGCCGGCCGGCGAGTCCCGCACCGGCAAGGGGCCCGACCTCGTGGGCGGGGTACTGCTCGCCCTCGGCATCGGATCGGCGGTGTACGGGCTGACGCAGGGCCCCGACCACGGCTGGACCTCCGTCCACGTGCTCGCCGCCGCCGGCGTCACCGTGCTCTCCGGCGCGGCGACCGTGATCCGTTCGCTCCGGCATCCGCGCCCGGCCCTGCGGCTCGACCTCTTCCGCAGCCGGACCTTCGCCGTCGCGAGCGGCGTCTCCGCCGCGTACGGCGCCTCACTGTTCGCCACGATGCTGCTCGGCGTGCTCTTCATGACCGACGCCTGGGGCTACTCCACCCTGGAAGCCGGCCTCGCGATGAGCCCGGCGGCGCTGGCCACCGCCGTGGTCGGCGTCGGCATCGGACGGCTCGGCCTCGCGCTCACCCCGCGCACGATGGTGGCGGCGGGCTCGGCGGTCATCGCCGCCTCGACGGCCGCCCTGGCCCTGCTGATCGACACCGAACCGCACTTCTGGACGCTCTGGCTCCCCGCCGGAGTGGTCATGGGCGCGGGCGTCGGCCTGGCCACCGTCGGCATCTCCAGCGCCGCCGCGCTCTCCTCCCCGCCGCAGCACTTCGCCGCCGCGACCGGCATGGTCATGGCCGCCCGCCAAGTCGGCGGCGGCCTCGGCATCGCCGCCACGGCCGTCATCATCGCGGAGGTCTCCGGTACGGGCGCGGAACCGTACGCCGCCGTGTACGGGAGCGCCACCGGCGTCAGCCTGGCCGCCGCCGTCGCCGGTCTCGCCCTGCGCGGCCCGGCCCCGGCCGTACCCCCGGCCCCGGCCGCGCCGCCGCAGCCCGTCGCTTCGCCCGAGCAGGCCCCGGCCGCCGCCCGCGTCCTCGAAGGAGACCAACGATGACCTCCCACTCCCGCCCCACCCCGGTTCGGGACCTGCCCGACGGCTTCGCCGCCCCGGCCACGACCCTGCTCCGATCCGGGCGACCATGCCCTGACATCCGTACGCGTGACGAACCCCGCCGCACTCCCGGCCAAGGGGGTGCGGCAGGGCTCTGCGGCGCGCGTCAGACGAGGTCGAACCCGTCGCCCTTGACGCCCGCCACGAAGACGGCGAACGCGGTGGTGGAGACGTCGAGGACAGGTCCGGTGACGTTCTTGGAGTCGCGTACGGGGATGGTGCCGGTGACGGATGCACACGCCGGGGCCCACTCGACGCATGTACCCCCGTTGTTGCTGTAGGAAGACTTGAACCAGCGAGGGGATTCGGTCGTCATCTCGTGCCCTTTCGTACGGAGAGTCGAAGGGGTGCATGGCGAAGCCCCGCCATGCTGCCGAACTACTGCTGGGGCGGGGCTTCTTGGTGCGTCAGGCGCCGAGGGTGTCGTCCTTGACGGAGCCGACGAACGCGGCGAACGCGGCGGCGGTGACGGCCAGGGACGGACCGGCCGGAACCTTCGAGTCACGGACAGGAACGATGCCACGCGCGGCGATGAGGTTGGTGGCGACCTCGACGCAACTGCCGCCATTGCCACTATAGGAGGACTTGAACCAGCGGGGGGATTCGGTCGTCATGGATGCCCCTTCGTACGGTGAGCCGAATAGGGTTCCCCTACAACGTAGGTCGTGGCGGAACAGGCGACCAGGGCACATGAAGAAGCCCCGCCCTGCTCTTGAGCTGAGGGCGGGGCAGGGCCTCTTGATGCGTCAGGATCCGAGGGTGTCGTCCTTGACGCCGGTGACGAACGATGAGAACGCGGCGGCGGAGACGCTGAGCGAGGGCCCGTCGGAGACCTTCGAGTCACGGACGGGGACGGTGCCGTGCGAGGCGGCGAGGTTGGTGGCGACCTCAACACACTGACCGCCGCCACCGGAGTATGAACTCTTGATCCACTGAGGGGAATCGGTCGTCACGTCATGCCCTTTCGTACCTCATTAATCATGGCAACCGAGGCACTTTGCGAGAGCGCTTCGGCCTGTAGCTGATGGTAGGCCGTCAGTATGGGGACGATCGACGAGCTTTCCCTGTCCAGGTGACCTCGCTGCGAGGACTCCGCGTAGGCCATGAGAGACCTGTCCGGCATGGTCAACACCGTGATGGGTAGCGTGAGCGACCTACGCTCCCCCATCGCGAACGGAGCGATCTGCAGGACCGTCGTGGGCTTCTTGGCAAAGTCGAGCAATGCTTCGAGCTGAGCGACCACGGCAGACCTGGTCCCCACAGGACGCCGGATACAACTCTCGTCCAGGACCACGAAGACCAACGGGGGAGGCATCCGCACTAGAGATGCCTGCCGCTGCGACACCAACTCCACCCGCGCGTCCGCTTGGTCCTGCGTGACGGCCCCTCGCTCGACCATGCCGGCTTCCAGCGTAGAGGCGTACTCGGGTGTCTGGAGCAGGCCCGGTATGACACCGACCTCGTAGAGCCGGATCTCCACAGCGCGGCGCTCCTGGTGGACGTACTCGGGGAACCCCTCCAGCAGCAGGCCGTGCCTCAGCTTCCGCCACTCGCGCTCGAACGACTCTGCCGTTTCGACCAGCCCAAAGACCACGTCAAGGACCCTTGAGAACGCAAGAGTTGAAGACCTGCGAGCAGTTTCAACCGCTGAAATATGCTTGCTGGAATATCCCGTCTGGATAGCAAGGTCATCCTGCTTCCACCCCCGCTCCTGACGCACCCTGCGCAAACGTGCGCCATAGGCGGCTTCGGGCCCGCTGTCTGGGTCAAGAGCTTTGATGTTGACCATAACTCTCCCTACCCGGCTCGTACCTTGAAGACTTACGAACTCTAAGCCACGCTGGCGACGCCTCGTAGTGGATTCGCTACAGAAAGGGACAGCGATGCCTGCGTTCGCCGCCCAGCCAAGCCCGCAACCTGCGCCGATGCCCGCCATCGGGTCGTACATGGTCGACACCCGCGTGAAGACCACACGACCCGGACGGGTGATGGCCCACGAAGACGACCTCGTCTACCTCCGCCCCGTGGGCGGAGGCAGGGAATGGACCGCGCGAGCCGAGGACCTGCGCCCGCCGACGGAGAACGAGTGCGACAGCATCCGCACCCTCACCACCCCCGTACTCCCGCCGGGGAAGCCGTGACGACCACCACCGGACTGTCCACCGACCACGGCCTCCGCCACCACCCCGCCCCGGCCCCCGGCTGCACGGTCTGCGCACTGCTCGTCGCTTGGTTCCGCCACTACGCATCGACCGGACCGCGGTTCGACGCCTCCGCGGCCGTGGACTGCGCGGTGGAAATCCGCAACCACCCCCACGATCCGCCCAAGTTGACCCTGCGGGCGGACTCCCCGCCGGCCGTCGGGAGCCGGGCGACGAGACGGAGCGGCTGATGCGGCGTACGGCCATCGCCGCACTCGGCGTCACCGCTTGGATCGTCACGATCACCGCACTCGTCTCACGACACTAGAGCCCCCCGCCCCGCCCGGCTCCTCCACCCCGGGCGGGGCGGGGCCACGCTCGCCACGGCAACCACCCCCCTCCCTCAAACTTGAACGCGTTCAAGTCTCGTGTCAGGGTACGGCAGGCATGCGCGAGCCAGCCGCTCGCACATGCGACCCTGAGGAACCCAACTGGGGGTGGAGTGTGTCGCGTTCCTGTCGTACCACGCTGATCCTGCTCGTCATGAGCCTCGCGCTCACGGCCTGCGGAAGGATCTGGAACCGGCCGCCACCCGAGGGCGAGCCGGTCCTCCTGACTCAGGACCAACTCGCCGCCACATGGACGGACTCCGAGGGCGGCACGCTCACCCTGAAGCCGGACGGGACGTTCGTCGCCGAGGACGCCTGCAACGACTACCACTACATCGACGGCTTCGGGCTGAGCGATGTCAAGCGGTCCGGATCCGGCAAGTGGGAAAGCGGCTCCAACAAGAAACAGAGCTTCGTCGGCGTGTCCTTCGACGTCGATCACGGGCAATGGCTGAGCGCCTACTCCGCCTTGAAGCGGGGCAAGGTCCTGATGCTCTGGATCCGTGTCGGCGACGAGGACAACGACGATCCCCACTGCATCCTGACCAGTCAGGCGAGTTGACCTGACCGCCGCGAGGCCGGGCGGCCCGTTCCTCCGGCGGGACGCCCGTGGTCATACCCCACACACCTCGCCCCGGCCGGTCCGCCCTCGCGCGACGCGCACCCCTCATCCGACGGAGGTGACCTACCGCAGCAGCGGTAGCCGGTGTCACCGCCCGAGGCGTAGTGCTTGCCACATTCCCCACAGAGCCCTCGGGAGGCCCGTCCCGGCCGAACCCGCCGCCCGCCGAATGGGGCTCCTTCCGGCGGCCGAGACCCTCAAATAGGCACCCTGGCCTGGGTGTTCATCTGATGTTCATCTAGCTGCCCCACTCTCTTCGAGCCAGCTGCGCACGGCCTCCACACGAGGCCGTGTTCGACGTCTCAGCCCTGGAAGGGGGTGCAGTGATGAAGCTTCTCTTCGCCATTCGCAACAAGGTGTCCGCGCAGAAGAGCCTGAAGGCCAGTGCCTGGTACATCTGGTACTAGAACGCCTAGTCGTCCCCGCCGCGAGGCGGGGACGACGCCGCTCGCCGATGTCTGTCCGCTCGGCCTCCCGGAGACTTGCCATGCGCGCCACGGTGTTCCACCCCCGCCTCGCCACCCTGTTCCGGGACCATCTCGGGCAGGACGTGTTCCGGCTCGAACCCGACACGATCGGGATCGCCGGGCACGAGGTGGCCGACCGGATCCTCGCCGCCCGCCGGGCCACCGAGACGGAACGGCCCACGTTCAAGCCGCTGCACGGCCGTTCGATCGCGCGGAGTGAAGCCGCCTCCGTGATGCGGACCGTCGGCAGCGACGTACGCGAGGCGCTGAAGCGGGAACAGCCCCGGCCCGAGGACGTCGATCTGTCCGGGGAGTGGCCGCTGACGGGGCACATGTTCCTGCGGGACATGGTGCTCGGCAACGACCCGTACCGGCTGCGGATGTTGATGAGCCGCAACCTCGAACTCACCACCAAGCTCACCTGGTCGGTGATCGCGGCGGGCGCCGCCTTCCCGCTGTCGAAGCGGGCCGGGCGGCAGGGCGCGCCGCTGACCTCGCTCGCGGGGCTGGTGGCCGACGCCGGCACGTATCAGGACCGCCGCTACGCCCTGGGCATGTACCGCCGCGCGGCGGCGCCCGTGTGCTTCACGGTCTCCACTCTCGTCGCGAACACGCTGTGGCTCGGCTCGCCGTTCGACCCCGAGACGCCGAACGAGCACCTGCTGTACGAGTCGCTGCGGCTGCTTCCGCCGTCCTGGAACATCCTGCGCAACGCGTGCCCCGAGTACCCCGCCATCGACGAGCGGATCGGCGCGGGCGACGACGTACTCCTGCTTCCTCTCCTCTCCCACCGGGATCCGAAACTGTGGGACTCCCCCGACGAGTTCCGCCCGGAACGCTGGGAGACCCTCGACCCCGACACCGCCCCCGGCTACCTCCCGTTCGGCCACTCCTCCGAACGCTGCTGGGGCCGGCACATGGTGATGCCGCTCGCCGGGCTGCTCCTCGACCTCATCCGCGGCTCGGGCCTGGGCATCGACCCCGCGCAGACCACGGCCAAGGTGCCGCTCGCCGGGCTGCTCGGGGTGGCCGACATACGGGTGACGAAGGTACGGCGTGCCGCCACTGTCTGAACCGACGGCCGACGGGGTCGAGGTGGTGGACGCGTCCGTCGCCCGCGACCCGCACGCGGCCTACCGGGCGTGGCGGGAGGCGGGCGGGGTCCGCAAGGTCCGCTTCGCCGGGCCCGTACCGCTGGCCGGGTGGGTCGTCACCGGATACGCGGCCTGCCGGGCGGCGCTCGCGGATCCGCGGCTGAGCAAGGACGGGGCGACGGAGGCGTACGCCCGGTACGCGGGACTGCCCACCGGCGGCCCCGGCGGCGGGCTCACCCGCCACATGCTCAACTCCGACCCGCCGCGCCACACCCGCTTACGCCGGCTGGTCCAACGGGCCTTCACCCAGCGGCGGGTGGCCGCGTTGCGGCCCAGGATCGAGGCCCGGGTCACCGCACTGCTCGACGCCCTGGACAAGGGACGGGCGAGGGTGCGGGCGAGGTCGATCTGATCGAGCGGTTCGCGCTCCCGTTACCCCTGGCGGTCCTCTTCGACCTGCTCGGCACGGAGCCGGACGAGCCCGGTGTCCTCCAGGTCCGGGGGCACACGGAGGCCGGGGGCCAGGGCGACGGCGAGGTGTCCGTCCCCACGGCGGAGGCGATCCTGGACCGGCTGCGCGCGCTGGTCGCGCGGAAACGGGCCCGGCCGGGCGACGACCTCCTGTCCGCGCTCGTCGCCGCCCGCGACGACGGCGACCGGCTCACCGAGGAGGAAGTCACCTCGATGGCTTTCCTGCTGGTGATCGCGGGCCACCAGACCACCGTCAATCTCGTCGCCAACGGTGTCCACGCCCTCCTCACCCGCCCCGCGCAGCTCGCCGCCGTACGCGCCGACGCCTCCCTGATACCCGGTCTGGTCGAGGAAGTCCTGCGCTGCGAGAGCCCGTTCGGCATCGCGACCCTGCGCTACACCACGGAGCCGGTGACCATCGAGGGCACGGCGATCCCGGCCGGGGAGTTCGTGCAGATCGCGCTCCTCGCCGCGAACCGCGACCCGGAGGTCTTCCCGGACCCCGACCGCTTCGACGTCACCCGCGACGCCTCCGGTCACCTGGCGTTCGGCCACGGCATCCACCACTGTCTGGGCGCCCCGCTGGCCCGCCTCCAGGCCGGCATCGCCTTCACCCACCTCCTGCGCCGCTTCCCCGCCCTCCGCCTCGCCGCCCCGGCCACGGCCCCCGCCTGGCAGGACAACCCCCGCCACCGCGGCCTCCTCACCCTCCCGGTCCGCCTACACTGACAGCCGGCCGCAGGGGCGCCTCGATCGCGCGCCTCGACAACACCCAGAGGGATGCGCGTGGTGACGAGAGCCGAGGCTTACTACCGGCGTGAGCACCGCGAGAGTCCCGCGGTCATCGAAACGGCCGAGGATGTGGATCGGATGATCGACTACCTCCTCTCCGGCGAGGAATGGCACACGGCGGCAAGCGTAGGGTCCACCGACCGCCCCCTTCTTCCATCCGGGTCCACGGACCACGAGTTCCTGGTCGGCGTGAGTCCGCAGAAGGTCGCGGGCGTCATCACCTTCGGTTGCGGAGGACAGACCCTCGCCACCCTGGGGGCTGTGGACAGCGGCGACGAGCTCAGATACCACATCGCCGGGCACGACTACTACTTCCCTGGGAACTCCGAGATCCCGCTCGACCGCGTCCGGGAAGCCGTGAAGGAGTTCGTCTTCTCGGGCGGACAGCGGCCCACCTGCGTCGACTGGCAGCCCTTCGACTGATGATCCCGCCTGCCGGGCCCCGAGCGGGACCCGGCAGGCGGCGTGAAGGGAGTGGTGGTTCAGCAGGCGATCGGCGTGGAACCGACCGCCACGTCGTCGAACCAGAGGGTGTCGTCACCGACGCCGTAGCTCTCCCAGCCCAGGCGCAGGCTGGTCGGGCGCGGCGGGGTGGTGCGGGCGAGCCACTGCTGGTCGATGTCCGCGGTGGGGACGCCGTCCGCGTGCAGGCCGGGCACCTGCTGGTCGCCCAGCCAGGTGTCGAGGTTGCCGTTCGACGTGTTGACCGCGAACCGCAGGCACTGCCAACTGCCGTTCGGCAGGGGCTTGCTGAGCGCCACGCCGGTCGGGCTCTGGGCGGGCAGGGTGGCGTCGTCGATCTCCCGGTTCCACTGGAGGGCGCCGTTCTGGCCGCCGACACGCAGGGCCTTGCCGGCCTGGGAGCTGTCGGGCATGGAGACGAAGGAGACGTGCGCGGCGGGGAGCGCGGTGGTGTGGCGGACCCACATGCGGACGTACATCGGGCCCACCGACGCGAGGTTGGCCGTCGTGGCGACGAACGCGTGGTTGCAGTACCCGGCCTTGCCGTCCACCCGCATCGACTTGCCGCCGCGGTGCGCGACGGCGGTGTCGACCGTCACCGTGCCCGTGCCCTGGCAGTCCGGTGCCACGAACTGCCAGGCGCCGGAGGGTGTCGACCCGCTCTGGTCCTCGAAGCCGGAACAGACCACGGCGCCGCCGCAGTCACCGCCGGGCGGCGGGGTCGTCGGGGGCGGGGTGGTCGGGGTTCCCGGGTCGGTCGGTGTCGTGGTGCCGCCGCAGGCCACGCCGTCGAGCGCGAAGTCGGTGGGCGTGGGGTTGGCGGACTGGAAGGCCCCCTGGACGCCGAAGTCGGCCGAACCGCCCGTCGCCAGCGCGCCGTTCCACGCGGCGTTGGTGACGGTGACGGCCTGGCCGCTCTGGGCGGCGGTGGCGCTCCAGGCCGACGTCACCTTCTGGTCGCCGCCGTAGGTCCAGGTCAGCCGCCAACCGCTCACCGCGGGGCCGAGGTTGGTGAGCTTGATGGCGGCGGTGTAGCCGCCGGACCACTGGTTGACGGTGTAGTCGACCCGGCAGGCGGCGTCCGCGGCCCTGCTGGGAGGTGCCGAGACGACGGCGTAGAGCAGCAGCCCGACGGCCGAGAAGGCCGCGAGTGCCGCTGCCGCCCAGGGTCGGAGTCGTAATCGTGTGACGAGGGTGCGCATGGGTGCCTCCAGGTTGCCGACATCGTGGGAGCGCTCCCATGTATGACAACTACTTCAATCACGGGCTGTCAATGTGCCTGCGGACGGCCGGTCGCGATGGAAGCGGAGCGTCATCCTCCCTTTCGACACCTCGCTCGTCAGGGTGAATATCCGGCGCCGCCGTGCCCGTAGCCGTTCGTCTGCTGTTCCTACCGGAGGAACGCGCGAGAGCCGTGTGCCGCCGGAGAACGGCCGGGTCTCGTGTCACGGCGTGGCGAAGGGCGGGGCGGGACGAATGACGGTCGGAACAACGGTCGGTACACCCGGACGCGCGCGGTACGACGCGCGGGAGTCCACCGGAACCGCGGTGTCGGTGGCCGAGGAACTGCTGCACCGCACGGTCGGCGCCCTGCCCGCGCCGCCCGCGCGGTCCATCCGCGAGACGGCGACCTGGTCGGTGGACGGGGCGGGTCCGGTCGCGATCGACGCGGGCGACGAGTACGCCGTCCAGGCCGCCTGCGGGGTGATGCACGTCCACGGCCGAGCCGTCGGATTCCCCCAGCCGCTGACCGCCGGCTACGTCTCCGCCGTGACCGGGGTCCTGGCCGCCGCCGGGAGCACGGCCGCGCTGTTCGCCCGGCGGCGCGGGCACGATCCGCTCCGCGTCCGTACGTCGCTGGCGCAGGGCGCCCTGCTGGCCCTGACGCAGTATCTGGCCGCCGACACCGCTCGCGACGGCGACACCGGTGAGGACCCCGGCGGCCCGCCCGACACCGGCCCCTCCCCGGAGCGGGCCACCGAGCGGGCCGCCGAGCGAGCCACCGGGCAGGCCACCGGGCAGGCCACGCTGGTCACGTCCGACGGCGCCCGCGTCGAGATCGAGACCCTCGACCCCACCGCCTGGGCCGGCTTCTGGCGGCGTCTCGGGGTGCCGGGGCGGGTCGCGGGGCAGGGCTGGGCGCCGTTCCAGCAGCGGTTCGGGACCGCGACCTGCGCGCTCCCCGGGGCCCTGCTCGACGCGATGGCCCTCACTCCGCTGTCCGCCGTCCGTGCCGCGGCCGCGGCGAGCGGGGTGTCGGTCGCGGACGTGTACGCGTGGGCGATCGCCGCGCCGCCCGGGCTCCTCCCGTGGTCCATGACGCCGCCACCGCCCGCCCTCGCCCAGGCTCGCCCGGCCCGAACACGCCCTCCCCACACCCGGCTTCACGCCCACGAGCCGGCCCTCCCCCTCGCCGGCGTCCGCGTGGTCGAATCCGCCCGCCGCGTACAGGGGCCGATGGCCGGGCACGTGCTGCGCCTCCTGGGCGCCGACGTCGTCCGGGTCGAGCCGCCCGGCGGCGACCCGATGCGCGGCCTGCCCCCGATGGCCGGCGACTGCTCGGCCCGCTTCTCGGCGCTCAACGCCGGAAAGACCGTGGTCGAGGCCGACATCACCACTCCCGGGGGCCGGGACACCGTCTGCGCGCTCGTCGCGGACGCGGACGTCTTCCTGCACAACTGGGCCCCGGGCAAGGCGCGCGCCCTCGGCCTCGACGCCGACGTCCTGCACCGGGTCCGCCCGGGCCTGGTGTACGCGGCGGCGTCCGGGTTCGGCACGGCGCTCGGACCGGTGCCGCCGATCGGGACCGACTACCTGGCCCAGGTGTACGGCGGGCTCGCCGCCGCGCTTCGGCCGGCGGGCGAGCCCGCGGCGCCGTCCCTGATGACGCTCACCGACGTGCTGGGCGGCCTGCTCCTGGCGCAGGCGGTGCTCGCCGGCCTGGTCGCCCGGGAGACGACACGGCTCGGGTGCCTGGTCGAGTCGTCCCTGCTGTCGGCGGCGGCGCTCGTGCCGCGGGCCGGTCACCGGGTCCGGATGGGCGTTCTCGACCGGCCGCTGCCGACGGCGGACGGCCTGCTGTACGCGGGGCGGCGGCGCGCGAGCGGCCGGAGGAGGTGGCCCGGGCGGCCGGTGTCACGGGCATCGCCGCGCTGGGGCGGCGGCTGCGGGAGCGCGGCACGCGGGAGTGGCTGGAGTTGCTGCGGGACGCGGGTCTCCCGGCCGTGGCGGTGTGCACCGGGCTCGACGGCCTGGCCGCCGACCCGGCCTTCGTACGGGCCGTACGAGCGCCGGACGCGCGGGTGCCGCACGCCCGCCCCGCCCGGCCGTGGGACTTCGACGGGGAGTGGTGAGCATGGAACGACTCGACGCGACGGTGCGCGGCGGCAGGCCGGCCGGCCCGAGCACCGCGGCCGGCCCCGTATGGCGGTCCCGCGACGGGCTGGAGCTGCCCGACCGCGTGCCGCTCGCCGACCGGCTGGTGTGGCAGGCGCGGGGGCTGTGCCCGGAGGAGGACCTGTTCACGCTGTTCCGCGAACGGGCGCTGGTCCGCCCGGACCAGGACGCCGTCGTGGACGCCGAGGGCACGGTCTCGTACGCCGGTCTGTACGCGGACGTCCTGCGGATCGCGGGCCTGTTCGCCGACGCGGGGCTCGGCCCGCGCGACGTGATCGCGCTCCGGATGCCCAACGGGCGGCGGGCGGTCGCCGCCGAACTCGCCGTGTACGCGCTGGGCGCGGTCGCCCTCCCGTACCCCCTGGGTGGCGGGGTGCGGGACACCCTGAGCCTGCTGGAGCGGTCCCGCGCGGCCGGTGCGGTGTTCGCGGAGGCGGCGGATGTACGGGCCTCGGCCGGACTCCGCCGTCTGCGCGCGGTGTTCACCACCGCGGCCGAGGTCCCGCCGGGCGCGCGCTCCCTGGACGCGCCCGGGCCGCCGTACGCACCGGCCGCGCGGCCCGCCCCGGCGCGGGCGCCGGCCCGCGTCCTCGTCTCGTCCGGTTCCGAGGCGGATCCGAAGATGGTCGCCTACAGCCACCAGGCCATGGCCGGGGGCCGCGCCGCGTACGTACGGGCGCTCGCCGGGCCGCCGACCGCGCCGTTCCGGCCGCTCGTCCTCGTGCCACTCGCCTCGTCGTTCGGGTCGCTGGGCGTGCCGGTGACCCTGGCGGTCCTTGGCGGCACCCTGCTGGTCCAGGAGCGGTTCGACGCGGCGGGCGCGCTGCGGGCGGCCGTACGGCACAAGGCCACCCATCTGTTCGGCGTGCCCACCATGCTGCGGCGGCTGGCCGACCTGCCCGCCGCCCCGGACGAGGACCTGTCGTCGCTGCGGTCGCTGGTCTCCAGCGGAGCCGAGCTGCCGGCCTCCACGGCGGCCGCCTGCCGGGCGCGGTTCGGACTGCCGGTGATCACCGTGTACGGCTCGTCGGACGGGGTCAACTGCCATACGGCGGCCCCCGGTCACCCCGCCGGCGACAGCGCGGGCACCCCGGACCCGGCGGTGGCCGCCCTCCGGATCGTCCGCCCGGACGGCGGTGAGGCGGCTGCCGGTGAGCACGGCGAGATCCTCGCCAAGGGCCCGATGACACCGCTGTGTTACGTCGGCGCGCCCGATCTGGACGCCCGGTACCGGACGGCCGGCGGCTGGGTCCGCACCGGCGATCTGGGCCTGCTCGACGAGGCCGGGCGGCTGCACGTCCTCGGCCGGATCAAGAACGTGGTCATCCGCGGCGGGCTCACGCTCAGCCCCGCCGAGGTGGAGCGCGAGCTCGGGGCTCATCCCGGGGTCGCGGAGGCGGTCTGCGTACCGGTGCCGGACGAGGAGTTCGGGGAGCGGCTGTGCGCCTGCGTGCGGCCCGCGCCGGGGGCGCCCGCGCCGGCCCTGGCGGCGCTCACCGCGTTCCTGGGCGCGCGCGGCCTGGAGCGCCGGAAGTTCCCCGAGTACCTGGTGGTGCTGGACCGGCTGCCGACCGGGCCGACGGGCAAGGTCTGCCGGCGGTCGGCGGCCGCGCACGCCGCCCGCGTGCTCGGCGCGGCGCCGCGGAGCGGGGGTGACGGGCCGGGGAAGGACCGCCGACTCGACCACATCTCTGACAACACACACCGGTCTTCTTCACTCTAAAGCAGTAAAAGCAGGCTTATCCGCATCCAGGCCTCACCGCCCGTGCCATGCTGAAGGAAGAAACGGAATGAGGGATTCAACTTCCTTGTTTCCGCAGCTCAGTTGGTGTGCTTTCAGTTAGGAGAGCCGTTCGTGCGACGCTCTGTCCTCGCCTCCGCCGTTCTCGGTGCCGCCGCCCTCATCGGCCTGGCCCAGATCCCGGCGGTCGCCGCTCCCACCGCCCCGGCCGCCTCCTCCGGCGGAACGGTCACGGTCTTCGAGACGGAGGCGCAGGCGCTCACCGTCTACGACGACCCGAAGGGCTGCCAGGCGCTGCCGGCGCTGGCCCACGTCCTCGGCAACCACACCGACCGGCCGGTGCGCGTCTACGGCAACCCGTTCTGTCTCGGGCCGTCCGTCACGGTCGCCCCCGGGCACGGCACCCATGTGCCGGGCGGCGCGGGCAGCTTCAGCGCCTGACCCGCGCTCGCGCCGGCACCCGTACCCGTACCCGCGCCGTATCCGATCAGGTTCCCTCAGCGCCCGACCAGCGACTGAACCGCACCTGATCCGCGACGCACCAGGAAATGCAGCACGTCCGACTCGCTCGACAGGGGGAACATGCCTGCGGATCTCGCCGTGGTGGGCCTCGGTTACGTGGGTCTGCCGCTGGCCCGCCGGGCTTGCGAAGCAGGACTCGACGTGGTCGGCCACGACACCGACCCCGCCGTCGTCGACGGCCTCGCCCAGGGCCGCTCGCACGTCGGCGACCTCGGCGACCGGGACATCGCCGCGATGACCGCGGCGGGGTTCCGGGCCGCCACCGACCCCGGCATCCTGACCGGCGCCCGCACGGTGGCCGTCTGCGTCCCGACCGGCCTCACCCCGTCAGGGGAGCCGGACCTGGGACCGCTGACCTCGGCCGTACGCACGGTGGCCGGCCGGCTGTCGCCCGGCACGCTGGTCTCGGTGGAGTCCACCAGCCATCCCGGCACCACCGAGGAGATCGTCCGCCCGCTCCTGGAGGCGACCGGTCTGCGCGTGGGCGAGGACTTCCACCTCGCCTACTCGCCCGAACGCATCGACCCCGGCAACGGGCGCTTCTCGCTCCGCGACACCCCGAAGATCGTCAGCGGCTGCACCACGCTGTGCGCCAAGCACGCGGCCGGGTTCTACGAACAGCTCGTCGACGAGGTCGTGGTGGCGCGCGGCACCCGCGAGGCCGAGATGGCCAAGCTGCTGGAGAACGCCTACCGGTACGTCAACATCGCGCTGGTCGACGAGGCCGCCCTCTACTGCGAGCGGGTGGGCATCGACGTCTGGGACGCGCTGCGGTGCGCCGGCACCAAACCCTTCGGCTTCGCGCCCTTCCGGCCCGGGCCGGGGGTGGGCGGGCACTGCGTGCCGGTCGATCCTCGCTATCTGATGGCCCACGCGGCGGCGCGGGGCTTCTCGTTCCGCACCCTCGACGCCGCGCGCGAGGTCCTGGACGCGATGCCCGGGCACGTCGTGGAGCGGGCCCGCGGGCTGCTGCGCCGCACCGGCACGGACCCCGCGGAAGCCCGGGTGGCGCTGCTGGGCGTGACGTACAAGGCCGATGTCGCGGACCTGCGCGAGTCGCCCGCGTACGCGGTGGTGCGCGGACTGCGCGCCGCCGGTGTACGGGTCGTCCACCACGACCCGTACACCGAGGACTTCGCGGTGGACGGCGTGCCGGTACCCCGGCAGGCGTCCGCCCGCGAGGCGGTCGCCGGGGCGGACCTGGCGGTGCTGCTGCAGGACCACGCGGAGTACCGCTCCGTCGACTGGGACGCGGCCGGCCGCCCGGTGCTCGACACCCGCGGCACCGCCGAAGGACACCGGGTGGAGCGGCTCTGACGCCACCCGGACCACGAACTCGTGGTGTGAGACAGGGACTTCGATCCTCGCCGACCTCACACCGCGGGCCGTGACCGGACACCCCTCCGGCCACGGCAGCACGTAACACGGCATCACCAAGAAAAGGAGACACGGAAATGACCACGTCGCTCGAGAGCACCGTGCAGGACCGTCTGTCGAAGCGCTTCGACAAGTGGGACACCAACGGCAACGGCGTTCTGGAGGCGTCCGACTTCGTCGGCGAGGCCGTCAAGATCGCCGGCGCCTTCGGCAAGTCCCCGGCCGAGGCCGTCCAGCTGAACGACGCCTTCCAGGGCATGTTCGGCTACCTCGCCAAGGAGGCGGGCATCTCTCCGGAGGGCTCGCTGACCCGCGAGCAGTTCATGGACGTCGCCGGCAAGATGTTCCAGTCCGGCCCGGCCACGTTCAACAACGTGCTCGGCCCGGTCGCCACCGGCCTCATCGCGCTGTGCGACCGCAACAACGACGGCGTCATCGACGGCGACGAGTTCGCCGCCTGGCTGCAGGCCGTCGGCGTCCCCGCGGCCGACGTCGCGGACGCCTTCCGGAAGGTGGACACCGCCGGGCAGGGCCACCTCACCGAGGCCGAGCTGCTCGACGCCATCCGCGCGTACCACTTCGGCCAGCTCGAGGTCGAGCTCCTCGGCTGATCGAGGGACCGTACGACCATGCGGCGGCTCCTCGGGGAGGGGCCGCCGCACTCGTCGCCGCTTCACGGATCCACCTCTTCACGGCTTCACCGCTTGATCGCTTCAGCGCTTGATCGCTTAGCGCTTCGTGCCCGTTCCGCCGTCCGGCGGGGCGGGCACGAACGTGACCGGGGTCTCCGGGACCAGCGCCAGGGTGCGGCCGGTGAGCAGCCGGGGCGTGTGGATCAGGATGTTGTAGTGGTTGGGCAGGTGGCATCCGTCGAAGCCGAGGACGGTGCCGACCGGCTCGCCGCCCAGCAGGAGGGTGTCGCCCCGGTCGAGGACGCCGCCGCAGCCGAGTTCGGCGAACCCGAGGAACCCGACCCGGTCCACCCGGGCCCCCGGCTGGTCCGACCACTGGTCGGTGGTGACCAGTTCGTGCACCTCCCCGCGGCGTACGCAGCGGCTCGCGAACGGCTCCAGGGTCATGCCGCGGTCGTGGCGTTCGTGCAGCAGCGCCTTGACGAGGAGGCCGCGCACGACGCGCTTGGGCCCGTTCTCGTGACGGCCCGCGTCCAAGGACGGCGACGGGGAGAGCGCGGGAGGCAGCGGCGGGTGCGTCATCGGCGCTCCTCCGCGCGGGCCGGCGTCCGGGCCTCGTCTCGGGCGTAGGCGGCGGCGACCAGCTCCAGGGCGGCCATGCCTCCGGCGGCGGCCGTCGCGACATCGGTTCCGGGCCGGGCGGCGGCGGCGTCGCAGATCCCGGCGAAGTCGCCCAGGATGCCCTCGTACTCGTGCCAGAGCGACTCCTTGAAGCCGGGCCGGCCGCCCAGCATGTCCGCGCGCAGCTCGCTGCCGTCGTCCAGGCGGACCACGACGTCCTTGGCCTCCCCCGGGTACGACCAGTCGAGCTCGACCTCGCCCCGTCGTCCGTCGGGGCCCTCCAGGGTGACGAGCGCCCGCCGGTCGAGCCCGGTGCCGTCCCGCTCGATACGGGACTCGGTCACGCGGACGGCGGGGTCGCCGAGCACCATCCGTACCAGGTCGAAGGCGTTGGGGCCGTTGTCGGCGACGCAGCCGCCTCCGGAGCGGGCCGGGTCCAGGTACCAGTCGTCGGAGCCGATGTGCTCCTCGATCCGCTCCAGATAGCGCACCCGTACGGACGCCACGGCCGGGCCGCCGGCGCCCGGCGCCGGGAGCCGCCGTACGAGATCGGTGACCCGGTCGTTGTAGCGGCGGTGGAACGCGGTGAACAGCGGGACGCCGTAATCCGCGGACAGCCGCGTCAGCCGGTGTCCGTCGGCCGCGTCCAGGGCGAGCGGCTTCTCGACGCACACCGGTACGCCGGCCCGCAGCGCGTCCGCGCAGACCTCGGCGTGCGCGTGGTTGGGGACGGCCACCACCAGCGCGTCCACCTGCCCCGAGGCGAGCAGCGCGCGGTGGTCGGTGTGGCAGGCGAGGGTGGCGCGGTGCGGGTCGAGTGCGGCGTCGCGCAGATCGCAGACGGCGGTCGGCTCCCATCGCGGGAGCCGGCGGGCGGCCTCCAGGTAGAAGCGGGAGATCACGCCGAGGCCGACGATCCCCAGTCGGCGGGGCGGGGATGCGGGGTGAGCGGGGCGGGCCATGTCAGTTCTCCTGGAGGACGGGCAGCCGGAGGCCCAGTCCGGACAGTTCGGCGTGCAGCGAGGGGGCCAGCGGTACGCCGGTGCGGCGGCGCTCGGCGGCGAGTTCGGCCTCCCGGTGGCCCGGGTAGCGGACCTGGCCGTGGCCGGGCAGCGGCGGGCAGGCCAGGACGGTGCCGAAGAGGGCGCGGGCGTCGTCGTCGAAGCCGTCGCGCAGCAGGCCGGGGTCGATGGCCAGGACGAGGAAGCCGATGCCGTCGTCGGTGCCTCCCGGGCGGCCGTCGCCGGCCAGGGCGGCGGGTGACGGGCCGGTGGCGGCGCCGGGCAGCAGGGCGGCGAGGAGTTCGACGGTCAGGCCGAGGCCGAAGCCCTTGAAGGCGCCGGTCTCGGGGCGGGAGCCGAGCCAGCCCAGCCAGGCCTCGCCGCGGTCGTAGGCGGCCGGGTCGGTGACCGGGCGGCCGTCGTCGCCGGTGAGCCAGCCCTCGGGCGCGGGCCGGCCGTCGCGGGCGGCGGTGCGGACCCGGCCGGTGGGGACGACGGTGGTGCTCATGTCCAGGACGAACGGGTGTCCGTCGACGGCGGGCGCGGCCACGCTCAGCGGGTTGGTGCCGAGCAGGGCGGCCGCGCCGTGCGGCGGGCGGGCGATGCGCTGGCCGCCGCAGTTGGCGGCGATCAGTCCGATCAGGCCCCGGTCGGCGGCCCGCCGCGCGTGCACCCCGGCGCAGCCGAAGTGGGTGGCGCCGCGGACCGCGACCAGGCCGATCCCGTACCGGCCGGCCCGCTCCGCGGCGAGGTCCATGGCCGCCGACGCCGCCCACAGGCCGAGCGCGCGGTGGTGGTCGGTGAGGACGCAGGCGCCCAGGTCGCGCAGGATCTCGGGTTCGGCGGCGGGGTCGGCCCGGCCGGACTCCAGGAGCGGCCGGTAGAGGCGGCCCAGGTTGAACACGCCGTGGGAGTCCATGCCGGTCAGGTCGCCGTAGCAGAGCGCCTCGGCGGCGACGCGGGCCCGGTCCTCGGGGACGCCGAGGCGGGCGAGGTAGCCGGCCGTCTCGGCGAGCAGCGTGGCGTGGCCGACCCGCGGCTCCTGGGCGGTCGTCGCGGGTTCGGTGGACGTGGTGGTCATCGCGCTCCTGCTCGATGGGGGTGCGGTGCGGTGGCGCCGTCGTCCCCGGCCGGGAGCGGCGGGGTGTCGGCGGCGAAGGCGGTCAGCAGTGCGGCGACCTGGCCGGCGAAGGCCTCCAGGTCGGCGAGGTCGGCGAACTCGCCGTCCGCGTGGGCGTGGTGGGTTTCGAGGAGGCCGGGGCCCAGGACGGTGGTGAAGGTGTCGGGGACGCCGCTCAGCCAGATCGCGTCGCAGGTGAAGGCCGCCTCGTGGCCGGGCCATCGTGGGATGCCGGCCCGGGCCATGAACTCCTCGCCCCACACGGGCTGTTCGCCGAGCGCGGGAATCCCGCGCTTGTCCCACTCCAGTCGGGTGACGCGGGCGGCGTCGGCGGCGGTCCGGGCGAACAGCGCGGTGCCGGCGAAGCGTTCGGTGAACGCGTCGAGTCCGCGGGCCAGGTGCTCGGCCACGGCCCGCTCGGCCGCCGCTCCGTCGGCGGTGGTGGCGTGCGCCAGGTTGAGCAGCAACTCCCCGCCCCCGTAGACCTTGTTGTGCCGGGTGCCGGTGTGCAGTCCGGCCACGCAGACGGTGCCGGGCGGCGCGCCGGGCGCGGACGGGTCGAGGGCGGCGGCCAGATGCTGGGCGAGGAAGCCGAGGAGCACGCTGGCGTTGTGGCCGGCGCCGGGCCGGTCGTCGATCGCGTCGTCCCCGGCCACGGTGATCCGGGCGGTGGACGCCGCGGTGGCGCGCGGGAGATGGCGGAGTCCGGTGGGCTCGCAGAACACGTTGACGCGGCCCACGTACCCCGCCTCGACGAGCGGCCGGGTGCCGAACGTGCCCAGTGCGCCGCCTTCCTCGCCCGCCACCGCCTGGACCAGCACCGACACGTCGGTGCCGAGCCTGGGGCAGGCGCGGGCGGCGGCCTCGATGCCGGCCAGCAGGGCCACGGCCGGGCCCTTGGCATCGACGGCGCCGCGTCCGGTGAAGCGGCTGCCGTCGAAGGCCGGCGAGGGTCCGCCGGCCACGGTGTCGAGGTGGACGTTGAACATCACCGTGCGGGCGCGGGGCAGTACGGGGCCCAGCCGCAGGACGAGGCTCGGCTGGGCGTCGAGGAACCGGGGGCCTGCGGCGACGGCCGCGCGGACCTGGGCGGGGGTGTCGTCCCGCAGGACGCCGGAGGCGGGCGGCGCCTGGTGACGGACCACGCGCAGACCGGACCGGGCGGCGGCCGTGGCGTACGCGTGCTGGGCGGCGCGCAGCGCGTGCGGGGCACCGGGGCCGGTCTCCAGGGGGCCGGCGGTGGGGGTGTGGAGCAGGTGCAGCAGCAGGCCGTGGTCGATCCGCGGCCGGGGCGGTTCCGCCGTACGGGCGGGGCCGGGCACGGGCCGCGGGCGTGCGGCCGTCGCGGCGGGCAGCAGGGTGGCCAGGCGGTGGGCGGCGCGGGTGAACAGCTCGGCGGCGTCCGCGCCTTCGCTCCGCGGTCCGGCGTGCGGGAGCAGGGCCAGGTGCGGTTCCAGGGAGTACGCGCCCCGGTAGCCGTGGTCTTCGAGGAGCCGCAGGCAGTCGGCGACCCCGGCCGTGCCGTCGCCCGGCAGGGTGTACGAGGCCTCGCCGGGGCGCTCGCCGGGCACGCCGTCCTTGACGTGGACGTGGGCGACGTACGGCAGCAGCTCCCGCAGCATGGCGGGGGCGTCGTAGCCGTGGGCGACGCCGTTGCCGGTGTCGAAGAGGAGCCGCAGGGCGGGGCTGTCGACCGCGTCGAGCAGGCGCAGCGCGCGGTCGGCGTGCGCGCCGGCCCAGCCGGAGCAGTTCTCGTGCAGCAGCTCGACGCCGAGGTCCTCGGCGCGGCGGGCCAGCCGTCGCATCCGGTCGGTCACCCGCCGGGCCCACTCGGGCTCGGGCAGCCCGTCGTTGGGGTACGACATGACGCGCAGGCTCCGGCAGCCGAGGATCCGCCCGTACGCGGCGAGCCGGTCGAGTTCGGCCAGGTCGGCGGAGAAGTCGGCGGTGACGGGCCGGGCCCAGTTGGCGATCCGGGAGCCCAGGCAGACGACGCCGAGACCGGCCGCGTGCAGCCGGTCCGCCGCCGACTCGACGGTCTCGGGAGGGAGTTCGGCCAGCGGGGTCTCGTCGATGCTCCGCAGTTCCAGGGCCGACCAGCCCAGCCGGCGGGCCACGGCGATCTGTCCGTCGAGGCCGGGGGCGGCCTCGTCGCCGATCCCGGTGATCCGCGGGTCGGCCGCGACCCCGGCCGGGGCTTCCGCGGGGGGTCCTGAGGGGGGTCCTTCATGGGGTCCTTCGGGGAGTCTTGCGGGGGCGTCAGACCCGTACATCCGCCGTCCTTTCCTTGGTGTTCAGGTCGTCGCCGCCGCCGCGGGGCTCCCCGGCCCGGCCGGCGCAGTGCCGCTTGGCCTGGTCGAGCAGCCGGACCACGTCGGCGTGCAGGGCGAAGTCGTCGCGGGCGCGGGCGCCGCCCGGCGGGGTGGCCGCGAAGCGGGTGTACGTCCGGCGGAGGAACGCGAGGAGCGCGTCGTCGCGGAACACCTCGGGCGGGCCGTCGCCGACGATCAGCTGCGCGTGGTCGTCGGCGTCGCTGAGCGGGTAGTGGGCCACCGCGACGCCCCGCTCGAAGGTGAGCGTGACGCTGCGTTCGCGGACCGGGGCCGCCAGGTCGGAGACGACGCGGGTGCTCACCCCGCCGGTGTGGCACAGGTCGAGGCGGGCGGAGCCCATCCGGGGCCGCACCTCCGGGCCGCACCGCAGGTCGGTGACCGCGGCCCCGGTGGGCCGGGCCGGGCCGGCCAGGTCCAGGACCAGGCCGAGGGAGTGCGGCATCTCCACGTCGAAGGCGGTGGGGTGGCCGTCGTCCGGGCGCAGGGAGCGCAGGAAGCGGGGTTTGTGCTGGGCGACGCGCAGCGCCCGCAGCCGGCCGAGCCGGCCGGAGGCGATCAAGAGGCGCAGGCGGTGGGTGAGTTCGGCGGCGAGCCAGGGGGCGACGACGGCGATGCGCAGGCCGTACCGGAGGCGCAGCCGTTCGATCGCGGCCAGTTCGGTGGCGTCGGCGGCGAGGGGTTTCTCGACGACGAGGTCCTGGAAACCGCGTACGGCCAGTTCTTCGAGGACGGTCCGGCGGGTGGCGGGCGGGGTGCAGACGTGGACGACGGCGGGCGCCGGGCCGAGCAGGGAGCAGGCGGCGTCGAGCGTTCCGGTGAGGGTGACCTGGCCGGGCGGCAGTCCGGCGGCCGCGTCCGGCCGGGGGTCGACCGCGATCACCGGGCCGGTCCACAGGGGCGGTGTCCGGGCGTCGCGGGGGTCGCGGGCCAGGTTCCGGAGGACGTGCAGATGCAGCCCCGCGCCGGAGCGGCCCAGGCCCACGATCAAGGGCTGCCGCATGGGCGGCTCCCCTCCTCCGAGGCGCTTCCCGTCCCGTGTCCCATCCCGAGGTTCCTTTCGTCGCGGCGACCGGTGGCCGTCGGTCGTCCGACCGACCGGCCCGCCCGGCACGCGGCGACAAACCTCCCCAGTTCCCGCCCCCGGGGTCAAGAACTCACGAACCCTTGTCACCGGAAGGTATGAATTTCCTTCGAGAATTTGAGAATTCATTCCTCCGGTGGATACGTTCGGGATGAATTTTTCTCGACGGGCGACTCCCCCAACGAAGGGGATCGGCACGCCTGTTGTGCTGCCATAGCAGCTGTCGGAGCCGGTTTCCTCCGGCCGAACAGAATTGATTCCGCGTGACACATCCCAGCATCCCCTTCTTCTCTCAGGCATCGACGTTCGACCGTCTTTGGCCACTCATCCGATCAAAAGTGGAAGAAGTTTTCGAGGACGGGAAGTTCTCCCATTCGACCCAGGTCGGCCGCCTGGAACAGGCCCTCGCCGACCGCACCGGCGCCCGCCATGTGATCGGGGTGAACAGCGGCACCGACGCCCTCGTGCTGCTGCTCAAAGCCTGCGGTCTGCGCCCCGGCGACCGGGTCCTCGTCCCCGCCTACTCGTTCGTGGCCACCGCGAGCGCCGTGGTCCTGGCGGGCGGCGTGCCCGTCTTCGCCGACATCGACCCCGACACGTACGCCCTGGACGCCGGCCGGGTGCCCGCGGCCGCGGCCGACGGGGCCCGGTTCGTCATGCCGGTGCACCTGTTCTCCCGGATGGCCGACATGGCGTCGCTCACCGCGCTCGCCCGGCGGCACGGTCTGACGCTGGTCGAGGACAGCGCCGAGGGCATCGGCATGCGGCAGAACGGCGTCCACGCCGGACTGCACGGCCGCGGCGGCGTCCTGTCCTTCTTCCCGACCAAGACCCTGGGCGCGCTCGGCGACGCCGGCGCCGTGCTGACCGACGACCCCGAGGTCGCCGAGGCCGTCTCCGCCCTGCGCCACCACGGCCGGGCCGGCCGCACCCTCGCCCACTTCCCCGGCATCTCCACCGAGACCGGCCGGCCGGGCCACAACAGCAAGATGGACGACCTCCAGGCGGCCGTCCTGATCGCCAAACTCACCGTCCTCGACGAGGAGATCGTCCGCCGCGCCGAGATCGCCGCGCTCTACGACCGGCTCCTGAAGGACGTCCCCGGCGTCACCCGGCGGCCCGCGCTCACCGGCGCGAGCGACGAGGTCTTCTACGTGTACCTCGTCGAGACCGAGCGCCGCGACGCGCTCGTCGCGCACCTGGAACGGGAGGGCATCGAGACCGAGACGTACTACCCGGTGCCGCTCCACCTTCAGCCCTGCTTCGCCGGACTCGGCCACCGGCCCGGCGACTTCCCGGTCGCCGAGGCCGCCGCGGCCCGGGCCCTGGCCCTGCCGCTGTACCCCGATCTCACCGACGCCCAGGCGCGGCGGGTCTGCGACGCCGTGCGCGCCTTCTCCACCGGAAGGACCCCGGCATGACCACCACGACAGGACGGGACACGATCCCCTTCTTCCCGCCGGACCTGTTCCACGACGACCGCGAGACCCTGCTGCGGCTGCTGTACGAGATCGGCACCGCGCCCGAGCAGAAGTTCATCCTCGGCGCGCACACCGCCCGCTTCGAGGAGGCCCTGCGCGAACAGCTCGGCGCGACGGACGTGGTGGCCTGCTCCAGCGGCACCTCCGCCCTGCACCTGGTGCTCGCCGGGCTCGGCATCGGCCCCGGCGACGAGGTCGTGGTCCCCGCGTTCGGCTGCGCGCCGCTCGCCGCCGCGGTGCTGCACCTCGGGGCCGTCCCCGTGTTCGCCGACATCGACCCCCGTACCCTCACGCTCGGCCCCGCGGACGCCGAACGGCGGCTGACCGCCCGCACCCGGGCCGTGATGCCGGCCCACATGTTCTCCGTGATGGCGGACATGCCCGCCTTCGCCGCGCTCGCCGCCGCGCACGGGCTGCGCCTGGTGGAGGACTCGGCCGTCGCGCAGGGAGCCGTCCTGGCCGGGCGGCCCGCCGGAATGTGGGGCGACGCCGGCGTGTACTCGTTCGTCCAGGTGAAGTCCTTCGGCATGCCCGGCGAGGGCGGTGCCGTCGTCACCCGGAACCCCGAACTCGCCCGCCGGGCCCGGATGCTGCGCAACCACGGGCAGGACGGCCGGCGGCGCTTCGTGCACCACGAGATCGGCCTCAACAGCCGCTTCGACGAGATCCAGGCCGCCTTCCAGCTGCACCGCCTGCCCGGCCTGCCCGCCCGCCTGGAGCGCCGGGCCCGGATCGCCGCCCACTACACCGAGCGCCTCACCGGCCTGCCCGGCATCACCCCGCCGCCGGCCGACCCCGACGGCCGCTGCCACTACGTGTACACGCTGCTCGCCGAGGACCGGGACGCGCTGCGCGACCACCTCGCCCGGCACGGCGTCGCCACCCACGTCTACTACCCGAAGGCACTGCCGGACCAGGCCGCCTTCGCCCCGGTCGCCGCCGCCCACCAGCCCGGCGCCGCCTGGCCGCACGCCCGGCGGGCCGCGGACCTTCAGCTCTCCCTGCCCGTCCACCACCGGCTCGACGACGCGCAGGTCGAGCACATCGCCGAGACGGTCCGCGGCCACGCGCTGCGCCACCGCCCCACACCCCCGTCTCCCCCCGTACGCCCGGAGCGTTCCGCATGAGCTGTGATCTCGACGTCGCCGTCGTCGGCGCCGGCCTCGCCGGCCTGGCCGCCGCCCAGGAACTCCGGCGCGGCGGGCGGGAGGTGACCGTCTTCGAGGCCGCCGACGCGCCCGGCGGCCGGATGCGCACCCTGCGCGAGGACGGCTACGTGGTGGACACCGGCGCCGAGCAGATCTCCGCCCGCGGCTACCGCGCCACCTGGCAGCTGCTGCGCCGCGCCGGGCTCGCCCCGTACGACGTCCACGGCATCGGCCGCCCGCTCGGCGTCTGGCGCGCCGGACGCCCCCGCAACGGCGCCGGCGAACCCGTCGCGGTGCTCACCGGCGCCGGTCTGGCCCCCGCCGCCCGGCCCTCCCTGGCCCGCTTCCTCGCCTGGACCGGCCGCCACCGCGCGGCCCTGGACCACGACCACCCCGAGGACACCCCGCTCGGCTCCGCCACCGTCCGGGACCTGGCCGACCGGTACCACCCGGACCTGTACGAACATCTGCTGCACCCGCTGTCCGCCGCGTTCTTCGGCTGGGACCCGGAACGCAGCGCCGCCGCCCCGCTGGCCGCGCTGCTCCTCGCGGTCGGCCCGGTCTCCGCCTGGCGCACCTACCGCGGCGGCATGGACCTGCTCACCCGGCGGCTCGCCGACGGCCTCGACGTCCGGTACGACGCCGCCGTCCAGCACGTCGCCGACGACGGACCGCACGCCACCCTCACCGTCGACGGCCGCCCTCTCACGGCGCGCGCCGTCCTGCTCGCCGTCCCCGCGCCGGTGGCCGCCCGCCTCCAGCCGCACCCGGCGGACGACGCCGCCGGATACCTCCACGCGTCCACCTTCCGGCCCATGCTCAAGGTCAGCTGCGCCCTGGACCGCCCCCTCGCGCCGCGCGGCGGCGGCTATCTGCTGCTCACCCCCGGCTGCGAGGGCGAGGACGTCCTGGCCTGCGTCGTCGCCGACCACGTCAAGTGCCCGGACCGGGCGCCGGCGGGCCGCGGCCTGGTCAGCCTGCTCGCCGCGCCCGGCCGTATCCCCGAACTGGCCGCCGCCGACGACGAGTCCGTGGTGCGCCGGACGACCACCGCCGCCGAGCGGTACGTGCCCGGGCTGCGCGGCGCCCTCGTCTCCGCGCGCGTGCACCGCTGGCCGCACGGCATGCCCGAGCTCACCCCGCGGGCACTCGCGTTGCGCGCCGCGTTCCTGCGCCGGCCGGCCCGCAGCGTCGAGTACGCGGGCGACTGGCTGGCCGCCCGGCCCTCCAGCGAGGGCGCGGCCCGCTCCGGGGCGCTCGCCGCCTCCCGCGTCCTCGCCCACCTCGCCGCCACCGCCCGCGGCGGCGCCGGGACCGCGACGGCCGCCCGTACCGGTTCCGCGAACACCGCCCGTACCGCCGCCACCGGCCCTGACCCCGCTGCCGCCGGTCCCGCCGCCACCGCATCCGTCACCGCGCAGGAGGCCCGCGCATGAAGTTCGACGACATGGGCGTGCTGTTCGACGAGCTCGCGGCCGCCGGCGGCGACACCCTCGTCCACCTCGACCGCCCCTTCGACCTGGACGGCGACCGGCCCGCCACCACCGAGTGGACGATGCCCGGGCTCGCCCGCCTGGTCGCGCAGACCGCGGCGGCCCTCGCCGCGGCCGGGGCCGGCCCCGGCGACCGGGTCGCGATCGTCAAGGCCAACCACTGGGACTACGACCTCATCGCCTGCGCCGCCGTAAGGATCGGCGCCGTCCCGGTGAAGCTCTCCGGCGAGCTGTCCGCCACCGCGCTGCGCACCCTCCTGGACCGCTGCGCGCCCCGCCTCCTCGTCACCGACCTCGCCCTGCTCGACCGCACCCGCGCCGACGGGCTCACCGCCGACGACGACCTCACCACCGCCGCCCGCACCACCGTCGTCCTGGACCGCGACGGCGAACTCCCGCCCGGTGTCGTACGCCTGGACGACCTGCGCGGCCACCCGGCGCCCGGGCCGCACCGGCGCCACGACGACACCCCGCTGGTCGTCGTGCACACCAGCGGTACCACCGGCGTACCCAAGCTGGTCTGCCACACCACCCGCACCCTGGTCCATCAGCTCGCCCGGTTCGAGACCCTCCCCCTCCCGCGCCTCGGCGTCCGCCGCGGCGACAGCCTCTTCAACGCGAGCGCGTACGCGCACGGCCGGACGTTCTGCTGGACGGCCGTGGCCCCCGTGCTCGGCCCCCGGCACATCAGCATCTCCACCGGCGACCACCCGGAGCGGGCCGACCTGCTGCTGCGCGCCCACCCGCCCACGATCGTCGAGGCGCTGCCCGCCCGGTACGTCCGGCTGCGGCCGCTGACGCGGCGCCTCGACCACCCGTTCCGCGACGTACGGACGTACATCAGCACGTACGACGCCGTGCACCCGCCCGTGATCCGCGCCTTCCTCGACGCCAGCGCGCGGCGCGGCGCGCTGTGGATGCAGGGCTGGGGGCAGAGCGAGACCGGGCCGCTCACCTTCGCGTTCCACACCCGCCGTTCGCTGGTCCGCGGCACGGGCCCGGGCGGCGGGGCCGTCAAGGACGCCGTCACGGTCCGCGACCTCGGCCGCCCCGTCCCGTTCAAGACCAGGCTCAAGGCCGTCGATCCCGACACCTTCCGCCCGGTGCCGCCCGGCGTCCCCGGTCTGATCCTCTGCCGCACCCGGGCCGTGGCCCCCGACTACCTCGGCGAGTCCGGCCGCTGGGCCGCCAAGCGCCACGGCGACTGGTGGAACACCGGCGACATCGGGGAGATCACCCGCGACGGCCGCGTCCTGCTCCTCGACCGCGAGGTCGACCACTCCCCCGCCCTGAGCTGTCTGCGGACCGAGGACATCCTGGAGGAGCGGCTGGCGACGGCGCTGGAATGCCTCGTCCTCGCCCGCCCGGACGACCGGCCGCTGCCCGTCGTCGTCACCGAGGACGGCACCCTGGACCCCGAGGAGTGGAAGCGGGCCGTCCACGACCTGCCCGACCTCGCCGACCCGGCCGTCCTGACCTGGGAGCGGGTGCCGCGCACCGGCACGGGCAAGGTCCGGCGCACCGCCCTGCTCGAACAGCTCACCGGCCGCGCCGACACCTGCGGCACCGGCCGCTGGACCTGACCACGGTCGGGTCCGGCCCCGCGCCGGACCCGACGGGAGAGACCGTGTCCACCACCCTTCCCCCGTCCGACCGTCCGCTCGACGGCCCCTATCCCTTCGACAACGACAGCCCGCACAGCGCCGGCCACCACCTCAGCCTCGAACAGGCCCTGGACCCCCTCACGTTGGGGCACCTCGCCGACGCCGGGGTCACCCGCGGCGCGCACTGTCTGGAGGTCGGCTCCGGAGCCGGCAGCGTCGCCCACGCCCTGACCCGGCTCGTCGCGCCCGGCGGCACGGTCACCGCCACCGACGTCAAACCCGGTCGCATCGCACCGGCGCCCGGGCTCGTCGTCCTGACCCATGACATCGTCAATGACCCGCTGCCGGAAGCCCGTTACGACGTCGTGGTCGCCCGGCTCGTCCTCCAGCACCTGCCGGAGCGGCGGGAGGTGCTGCGCCGGCTCGCCCGCGCGCTCGTCCCCGGCGGGCTGATCCAGATCGACGAGTTCGACACGTCGACGGAGCACTGTCTGCTCGCCCCGGCCCCCGACGACGCCCGGCTGTACGACCGCTTCACCGCCGCCAAGGCCGATCTGATGCGCGCGGCGGGCGGCGACCCGGCCTGGGGCCGTCACGTACCGGCCGATCTGCTCGCGGCCGGCTTCACCGCGCTCGACATCCGCCCCCACGTGCTGCTGCGCGCGCCCGGCCGGCCCGCCCTCGGGCTCCAGCTCCACCATCTGACCCACTTCGCCCCGGGGCTGCTCGACGCCGGCTTCACGCCCTCCGAACTCGACCGGCTGCGCGCCGTCATGAACGATCCCGGGTTCGCCGCCGTCACCGGCGTCCTCCACTCCGTCCAGGCCCGTCGCCCGGCATGACCGCAGCACCCCGCCCCCTCCCACGGAAGGCCGCCCCCGCCCCATGACGGACGACACCCTCACGCCCGCACCCGCCGCAGCGCCCCCGGCCGCGGCGGCTCCCGTCTCGCACAGCCGGCTGCGGGTCTACGCCCGCCTCGGCAAACTCGACGTCTACGACTACTACTTGGGCGTCTTCGTCGTCCTGGCGGCCGTGGTCCTGCCGCCGGGACCACTCGGCGCGCGCGGCGCGGCGGTGCTCGGCGTGTTCGCGGTGGCCCAGATCCTGCTGCTGATGGCGATGACCGCCTTCGACGACGTCACGGGCTTCCGCGACGGAAGTGACATCACCAACTACGGCCCCGACCACCCACTGCGCAACATCCAGCGGAAGCCGTTGGTCGCGGGCACGTTGACGGTACGTCAGGCCCTGTGGTTCGCCTGGAGCTGCGCCGCCGGCGCCGCCCTGCTGCTCGCGGCCGCCGCCGCGCTGGCCCCGCACCGTCCGCTGTGGACCGTGATCGGCCTCGTCGCGCTGTGGGTGGTGACGCTGCAGTACTCCTACGGCGTCAAGCTCAGCTACCACGGCTTCCAGGAGCTCTACCTGGTCGCGCTCGGTTTCGCGCTGGTCATCCTCCCGTACGGCATGATCACCGGCCAGGCCACCGGGCTGCTCCTGGTCCAGGCCGTCCTGTTCGGCTTCGGCCCGCTGATGTTCGGCGTCTACTCCAACACCAACGACGTCGACGGCGACCGCGCGGTGGGCCGCCCCACCGTCGCCGCGCTGGTGTCCGAGCGCGGCAACGCCCGCTTCATCGGCGTGCTGTCGCTCGCCGAGACGCTGATCGTCGCCGCCGCCTGCGTGACGGGCCTCGCCCCGTGGTGGTTCCTGCCGCTGATGCTCCCGGCGGGGCTGCTGCGGATGTACCAGTACCACCTCGGCTTCCGGCGGGACTCGATCATGCGCGCCCGGCGTACCGGCTTCGCGGTGCACCGCGGCAGCGTGATCCTGATGACCGTCGGCAACCTGCTCCTGGCCCTGACCCGGGGCTGACCCCGCCCGCTTCGCCGCCCGGCCGCCGGAACGCCTCACGCGCTCCGGCGGCCGTCCGGCTGTCAGGGGTCAGAGGTCAGGGCGCGACCGGCGTACGGCTCATCAGCGCCACCCGGTTCCAGGCGTTCATCACGATCGCGAGCCAGCTGACGGCCGAGGCCTGGTCGTCGGTCAGGGCCTCGTCCTCGTACGCCCACCGCACGGGCTCGCCCGGCCGGGTGGTCCGCTCGGCCACGGCCAGCGCGGCCCGCTCCCGCGCCGTGAAGTACCCCGACTCCCCCCACGCGGCCAGCACGGCGAGCCGGTCGGCGGTCTCCCCCTTGGCGAGCGCGTCCCGCGTGTGCGTCCGCAGGCAGAACGCGCACCCGTTGAGCTGCGAGACGCGGATCTTCACCAGTTCGGCGAGCAGCGGGGCGAGCCCGGTCTCCGCCATCCCCGCCTCGGCCTGGGTGCTGAGCGCCACCAGGCTCTTGTACGTGGCGGGGTGCTGCTCCACGAGATTCATGCCGGTCATGCGACGCTCCCTTTCGTCACCGTCCCCCCGACGGGGACATGCCCTCAGGGACAACGACCCACCGGCCCGGGCGAGGCGGCCGGCCCCGCCCGAAAAAATCCGAACCCGCGGTCGAGCGCGCCGAGTTCACCGTTCCGGCCGCGGAGGGGCGTCGGAGAACGCCGGATCGTCGGCGCGTGACGCCCGGCGGCGCGGGGCGCGGAGAAGCGTCGCGATGAGCACCGCCGCACCGGCCATGAGAACGGCGCTGACCATCGAGGCGATCCTGGCCTCCCGGGCGAAGGCCTCGAACGCCGCGTCGCGCAGCGCCTCGGCCGTACCTCCCGGAAGGGCGGAGGCGGTCTCGACCGCGCCGCCCAGGGTGTTCCCGGCCGCTTCGAGCTCCCCGGAGGTGAGGGCGTCGGGCGCTTCGGCCGCCAGTTCCGCACGGTAGACGGCGGCGCCGAGGCTGCCCAGGAGCGCGATGCCGAGCGCACCGCCGAACTCGGCCGAGGTCTCGGCCAGGGCGGAGGCCGCTCCGGCCCGCTCCGGGGGCGCGGCGGACAGGATCACCTCGGTGACGACGGCGGAGACGGCGCCGATGCCGATCGAGACGACGGTCATGCCGCCGACGAGGTGGAGGATTCCCGAATCGGCCTGAAGCAGGGTCAGCGAGACATAGCCGGCGGTCGCCACGAGCAGTCCGGCGGCGATCACGCGGGGGGCGCCGACGCGCGGGGCGAACGTGGTGGCCAGCGCGATGCCCGCCGGCATCACGAGAAAGGTCGGCATGGACCACAGCGCCGACTCCAACGGGCCCATGCCCAGGACCAGTTGCATGAACTGCCAGTTGAAGAGGCTGAAGCCGACCAGTCCGAAGGCATCCAGGGCGCCGATGAGCAGCGGCACGCTGAACCAGCGCGTACGGAACAGCCTCAGGTCGATCAGCGGGTTCGCGGCCGTGCGCTGGCGGCGGAGGAACACCGCGCCCACCGCGAGTCCGGCGGCGCAGTACGCCACCGGCCCCCACCCGAAGCCGTGTTCCGCCATGGCCTTGACGCCGTAGATGACGCCGAGCACGGCGACGAGCGACAGGACGGCACCGAGCAGATCGAATCGGCCGGGCCGGGGGTCCCGGTACTCGGTGAGCAGCAGCGGGCCGAGGATCAGCAGCAGGATCATCACCGGCACGTTGATCAGGAAGACCGACCCCCACCAGAAGTGCTCCAGGAGCAGACCGCCGATGATCGGGCCGAGCACCGCGCCGCCGGCGAATCCCGCCGTCCAGACGCCGACGGCGGTGGCCCGCTGCTTGGCGTCGTGGAACATGCTCCGGATCAGGGACAGCGTGGACGGCGCCAGCGTGGCTCCGGCGACGCCCAGCAGGACGCGGGCCGCGATGAGCATCCCGGCGCTGGTCGAGAACGCCGCGAGAACCGAGGCGGCGCCGAAGGCCACGGCGCCGGACAGCAGCACGCGCCGACGCCCGAAACGGTCCCCGAGGGTGCCCATGGTGATGAGCAGGCCGGCGAGGAGGAACCCGTAGGCATCCATGATCCACAGCTGCTCGGAGCCGCTCGGGCCGAGGTCGGCCGTCAGCGACGGAAGCGTGATGAACATGACGGACATGTCCATGGAGGCCAGCAGGCAGGGCAGCACCAGGACGGCGAGCCCGGCCCACTCCCTGGTTCCGGCACTGGTGTTCTCTTCGGTCATGTCCTCTCCCGTGCCGCGCAGGCGCATAGGGATGCGTACGTTGTACGCATCGATTCCACACAGCTTACGGATCGACCTTCGCCCCTCACAATCGCTTTTTTACCTGGGACTTCCCTCTCGACCACCACACGACAGCACCCTCCAGGTAGAGTTTCGTCACGTATCCATGAGTGTGACGAAAAGGGGGACGACGATGTCCGTGCAGCCGGCCTGCGCGTCGTGCGGAAAGGCGCTGGAGCCCGCGGACCGGGGGCGGCCGAGAACGTACTGCTCCCGTTCCTGCCAGGCGAAGGCGTACCGGACCCGCAAGACGGAGGCCCCGGCCGCCCTCCCGGAGGGCGGCGACGGGCCGCGGCACCTCACCCTCGACCGCATCGTGCGCGCCGGCATCGCCGTCGCGGACGCGGAGGGGCTGGACGCGCTGTCGATGCGCCGGGTCGCCGCCGGACTCGGCACCGGCACGATGTCCCTGTACCGCCATGTGACGTCCAAGGACGATCTAGTCACCCTGATGGTGGAGACCGCGATGACCGAGGTGCCGCTGCCCGGCTCACCGGCCCGGGACTGGCGTCACGGCCTCGAACGCGCCGCGGCCCGCGACTGGGAGCTGTACCACCGCCACCCGTGGATCCTTCCGCGCGTCATGATGACGACCCGCGCCCACTTCAGCCCGGCTCTCGCGGCGGACAGCGAAAGCGCCCTCGCCTCGTTCGACGGGCTCGGCCTCGAACCGGCCGACGTCTTCCGGTACATGTTCCTGTTCGCCTCCTACGTGCAAGGCGTGGCGCTGATCCTCGTCAGCGACCTGGAGGCCGAACGGCAGGCGAAGACCGCCACGGAACGGGGAGGGACGACCCCCGAGGACGCGCGGGACCGGCTGTACGCGCCCGGGGCGTATCCCCGGCTCGCCCGCGCCATGCGCGCGGGCGCCGACCCCTGGGATCTCGACGCCCTGTTCGCCTCGGGCCTCGACGGCGTCCTGGACGGCATCGCGGCCGATCTCGCACGACGGCACTCCGGCGCCTGAACCCGCCCGGCGTCCGGTGCCCGGCTCGACCCCCGGGAAGCGTCCGGCGCGTCGACCGCGCCGACCCGGTCCGCGTCTCAGCGGGACCGGCGGACGATCCGGTGCGGTCCGCCGAGCAGGGCGACCGCCGCGCGGTAGCCCTCCCCGGTCTCCACGTCGTGCAGCCGCACCGGCAGCCGGGGACCGCCCTCGTCGCGGCCTCGCCAGCCGAGCAGCCGGGCGGGGCGGCCGGGGGCGGAGACCGTGAGGCGGGAGGGGTCCACGCGCAGGCCCTCGCCCGTCGCCTTGAGGACGGCTTCCTTGCGGACCCAGTACGAGGCGAACGCCGCGGCCCGCTCGGACGCCGGCACCCGCTCGTACACCGCCCGCTCCCCCGCCGACAGCACCGGCAGCGGCAGTTCGGCGGACGGCTCGGGCACCTGCTGGACGTCGACGCCCACCGGGGCGTCCGGCGCGAGCGCTACCGCGACCATGTCGCCCGAGTGGGAGAGCGAGAACTCCAGGGCGGAGTCCGGGAGATACGGCTTGCCGTGCGGGCCGGCCGCGAAGACGAGCGAGGCGGGATCACGGTCGAGCGCGCCGCCGAGGACCGTACGCAGCAGCGCGTGCGCCGTCAGGTACTGGGCCCGGACCGGGGCACCGGTCAGCGACTCGTACACCCGCCGCTCGCGGGCGTCGAGCAGCGCGGACAGGCCCTCGACGACGGAAACGGCCCGGGCGGTCCACACATGGCACTCACCGGGCCGTACGGATATGTCGGACGCCTCAGGCCACATCGCCTTACGCCACGTTGACCCTCTGGCCGGGAGGCGCCGCCTCCAGCCACGCGAGGAACCCGGTGAGCGCGTCCTCGCTCATCGCCAGCTCCAGCCGGATCCCGCCCACCAGACAGCCCTGGATCACGGAGTCCGACAGCAGCGCCAGCTCCTCCTCGCCCTCCGGGCTCCGGCGCTCCAGGACCTCGATGGCCGAGCGCTCCAGGATCCGCTTGGGGCGGGGCGCGTACGAGAAGACCCGGAACCAGGCGATCTCGTCACCGCTGTAGCGGGCGACCCCGTACACCCAGCCCTTGCCGGACGGGTCCCGCTCCTCCGTCACGTCCCAGCGCAGGGAACAGTCGAAGGTGCCGCCGGACCGCTGGATCAGCCTGCGCCGCAGCGCGAACACCACAAGCCCGACCACCAGCAGTGCGACGACCAGGCCGCACACGAGCAACACGAGGAACATCTTCACCGACCTCCTCGCCGCAACCCGTGACCGGTGGACCCGGCCTGACCGAACACAACCCGCATCTGCATCGCCTCAGCCGCGGCACGGTCCGGAGTGTCTCCGACCGTGCCGCGGCTGAGGTTTCAGTCTCTCGGCGCGATCCGCTAGCGGACCGCCACCGCGCGCAGCCGGACTTCGGCGCGCCGCTCGGCGGCGGCGTCCTCGTCCGACTTCGCACGCTCCAGCGCGCGCTCGGCACGCTGGGCGTCGATCTCATCCGCCAGTTCGGCGATCTCCGCGAGCAGAGAAAGCTTGTCGTCGGCGAAGGAGAGGAATCCGCCGTGGACGGCGGCCACGATCGTGTCGCCCTCACTCGTACGGATGGTCACCGGGCCCGACTCCAGCACACCGAGCAGCGGCTGGTGACCGGGCATGACGCCGATGTCGCCGGAGGTGGTACGCGCGATGACCAGGGTGGCCTCGCCGGACCAGACACTCCGGTCCGCGGCGACCAGCTCGACGTGCAGCTCAGCGGCCAAGGGTGGCTCCTCGGTTCACCACCCGGCGGCTGCCGGGTGTTGGGATCAATTCTAGGGGCGTGGAGAAGGGGGCGGGACGGACCCGCCCCCTTCAGGCGAGCACGGGGCTCAGGAGACGCCGAGCTCCTTGGCGTTGTTCTTGAGGTCCTCAAGACCACCGCACATGAAGAAGGCCTGCTCGGGGAAGTGGTCGTACTCACCGTCGCAGATCGCGTTGAACGCGGCGATCGACTCGTCGAGCGGAACGTCCGAACCGTCCACGCCGGTGAACTGCTTCGCCGCGTGGGTGTTCTGGGACAGGAAGCGCTCGACACGGCGGGCGCGGTGGACAACGAGCTTGTCCTCCTCGCTCAGCTCGTCGATACCGAGGATCGCGATGATGTCCTGGAGGTCCTTGTACTTCTGGAGGATTCCCTTGACGCGCATGGCGGCGGCGTAGTGGTCCTCGGCGATGTAACGCGGGTCCAGGATCCGGGACGTGGAGTCCAGCGGGTCCACGGCCGGGTAGATGCCCTTCTCGGAGATCGGACGGGAGAGAACCGTCGTCGCGTCGAGGTGGGCGAAGGTGGTCGCCGGCGCCGGGTCGGTGAGGTCGTCGGCGGGGACGTAGATCGCCTGCATCGAGGTGATCGAGTGACCACGGGTCGAGGTGATGCGCTCCTGGAGGAGACCCATCTCGTCGGCCAGGTTCGGCTGGTAACCCACCGCGGAGGGCATACGGCCGAGCAGGGTCGAGACCTCGGAACCGGCCTGCGTGAAGCGGAAGATGTTGTCGATGAAGAACAGCACGTCCTGCTTCTGCACATCGCGGAAGTACTCCGCCATGGTCAGACCGGCCAGGGCGACGCGCAGACGGGTGCCCGGGGGCTCGTCCATCTGGCCGAAGACCAGCGCGGTCTTGTCCAGAACGCCGGCCTCCTCCATCTCGACCATGAGGTCGTTGCCCTCACGGGTACGCTCACCGACGCCCGCGAAGACCGACACACCCTCGTGCAGCTTCGCCACACGCACGATCATTTCCTGGATCAGAACGGTCTTGCCGACACCGGCACCACCGAACAGACCGATCTTTCCACCCTTGACGTACGGGGTGAGAAGGTCGACGACCTTCAGGCCGGTCTCGAACATCTCGGTCTTGGACTCGAGCTGGTCGAAGGCCGGGGCCTTGCGGTGGATGCCCCAGCGCTCGGCGTTCGCGACCGTGGACGCGTCCTCGTTGAGGACCTCGCCCAGGGTGTTGAAGACCTTGCCCTTGGTGACGTCGCCGACCGGGACCGTGATGGCGGAGCCCGTGTCGGTCACCGCGGCCTGGCGGACCAGACCGTCGGTGGGCTGCATCGAGATGGTGCGGACCAGGCCGTCACCGAGGTGCTGCGCGACCTCGAGGGTCAGCGTCTTCATGCCCTCGCCGGACGGGTCCTGCACGTCGACGTGCAGCGCGTTGTAGATCTCCGGCATGGCGTCGACGGGGAACTCCACGTCGACGACCGGGCCGATGACCCGGGCGACGCGGCCCGTGGCGGCGGCCGTCTCAACAGTGGTCGTCATTACTTGTCACTCCCCGCGTTCGCGTCGGCCAGGGCGGCAACGCCACCGACGATCTCGCTGATTTCCTGGGTGATTTCGGCCTGGCGGGCCGCGTTGGCACGACGGGTGAGGCTGGTGATCAGCTCACCCGCGTTGTCGGTCGCCGACTTCATCGCGCGCCGCGTGGCGGCGTGCTTCGAAGCCGAGGACTGCAGCAGCGCGTTGTAGATCCGGCTCTCGACGTAGCGCGGCAGAAGGGCGTCCAGGACGTCCTCCGCCGACGGCTCGAAGTCGAACAGCGGACGGATGGTGTCCGTCGTGCCGGCCTCCTTCGCTACCTCGTCGAGGCTGAGAGGCAGCAGCCGGGCCTCGATCGCGGACTGCGTCATCATCGAGACGAACTCGGTGTAGACGATGTGGAGTTCGTCCACACCACCGTCGGCCGTGTCCTTCTCGATGGCCTCGATCAGCGGCGCGCCGATCTTCTTGGCGTCCGCGTACGTCGGCTCGTCCGTGAAACCGGCCCACGTGTCGGCCAGCTTGCGCTCACGGAAGTTGAAGTGCGCGATGCCACGGCGGCCGACGACGTAGATGTCGACCGTCTTGCCCTCGCTCTCCAGCTGCTTGATGAGCCGCTCCGCCGCCTTGATGGCGTTGGAGTTGAAGGCGCCGGCCAGACCGCGGTCGCTCGTGAGGAGCAGGACCGCGGCACGCGTCGGGTTGTCCGCCTCGGTGGTCAGCGCGTGCTTGTCGTTCGCGCCCGTGGCGACCGCGGTCACCGCGCGGGTGAGCTCGGTCGCGTACGGCGTCGACGACTGCACCTTGCGCTGCGCCTTGACGACGCGCGAGGCGGCGATCATCTCCATCGCCTTGGTGATCTTCTTCGTCGCGGTGACGGATTTGATGCGACGCTTGTAGACCCGGAGCTGCGCTCCCATGAGTCAGGTCCCTTCCGTCGTCACTTCGAGACGTTGACGGCGGAGGCGTCGTCGCCCAGCAGCTTGCCGTCGGACGTCTCGAACTGCTTCTTGAACTCCGCGATCGCGTCGGCGACGGACTGCAGGGTGTCGTCCGACATCTTGCCGCCCTCACGGATGGAGGTCATGAGGCCCGAGTGGCTCTGGCGCAGGAACGCGAGCATCTCGGTCTCGAAACGGCGGATGTCCGCCACCGGGACGTCGTCCATCTTGCCGGTGGTGCCGGCCCAGATGGAGACGACCTGGTTCTCGGTCGACATCGGCTGGTACTGCGGCTGCTTCAGCAGCTCGACCATGCGCTGACCGCGCTCCAGCTGCGCCTTCGACGCGGCGTCCAGGTCGGAACCGAAGGCGGCGAACGCCTCCAGCTCACGGAACTGGGCCAGGTCCACACGGAGGCGACCGGAGATCTGCTTCATCGCCTTGTGCTGGGCGGAGCCACCGACACGCGAGACCGAGATACCGACGTTCAGGGCCGGACGCTGGCCGGCGTTGAACAGGTCGGACTCCAGGAAGCACTGGCCGTCGGTGATGGAGATGACGTTGGTCGGGATGAACGCCGACACGTCGTTCGCCTTGGTCTCGACGACCGGCAGACCGGTCATCGATCCGGCGCCCAGCTCGTCCGACAGCTTCGCGCAGCGCTCCAGCAGGCGGGAGTGCAGGTAGAAGACGTCACCCGGGTAGGCCTCACGGCCCGGCGGACGACGCAGCAGCAGCGACACGGCGCGGTAGGCGTCGGCCTGCTTCGACAGGTCGTCGAAGATGATCAGGACGTGCTTGCCGTCGTACATCCAGTGCTGGCCGATGGCCGAGCCGGTGTACGGCGCCAGGTACTTGAAGCCGGCCGGGTCGGACGCCGGGGCGGCGACGATCGTCGTGTACTCGAGCGCGCCGGCCTCTTCGAGGGCCGCGCGCACGGACGCGATGGTGGAGCCCTTCTGACCGATCGCGACGTAGATGCAGCGGACCTGCTTGTTCACGTCGCCCGAGCGCCAGTTGTCGCGCTGGTTGATGATCGTGTCGACGGCAAGAGCGGTCTTGCCGGTCTGACGGTCACCGATGATCAGCTGACGCTGACCACGGCCGACCGGGGTCATGGCGTCGACGGCCTTGTAGCCGGTCTCCATCGGCTCGTGGACCGACTTGCGCTGCATGACGCCGGGCGCCTGCAGCTCGAGGGCGCGGCGGCCCTCGGTCGCGATCTCGCCGAGACCGTCGATCGGGTTGCCGAGCGGGTCGACGACGCGACCCAGGTATCCCTCGCCGACGCCGACGGAGAGGACCTCGCCGGTGCGCTGCACCGACTGCCCCTCCTCGATGCCGCTGAACTCGCCGAGAACGATCGCACCGATCTCGCGCTCTTCCAGGTTCAGCGCGAGGCCGAGGGTGCCGTCCTCGAACTTCAGCAGCTCGTTCGCCATGGCCGAGGGAAGACCCTCGACCTTCGCGATGCCGTCGCCGGCCAGGCTGACCGTGCCGACTTCCTCGCGCGAGGCCGCGTCCGGCTGGTACGACTGGACGAAGTTCTCCAGTGCGTCCCGGATCTCCTCCGGCCGGATCGTGAGCTCCGCCATCTGGGTTCCCTGCTCTCCTTGTTGGGCCCGAAGTTTCTTAAGGGGTCTGGGGGCCGACCCCCAGGAACTTCTGCAATCTCTGCACGGCCCAACCGGGCCGCTGTCATGCGTCTTTACGTTGTGGCCGAGGTCAGCCGGCCAGGCGGCGGGTCGCCTCGTCGAGGCGCTCCGCGATGGTGCCGTCGATGACCTCGTCACCGACCCGCACCGAGATCCCGCCGAGGACCGTCGGGTCCACGTCCAGGTTCAAGTGCATCTGGCGGCCGTACAGCTTGGCCAGCACCGCGCCGAGGCGCTGCTTCTGCCCGTCGCTGAGCGGCACCGCGGTGGTGACGACCGCGACCATCCGGTCCCGGCGCGCCGCGGCGAGCTTGGACAGGGACTCGAGTCCCGACTCCAGGCTACGACCCCGGGGCTGGGTGACCAGGCGGACGATCAGACGCTCGGTGACCTGGTCTGCCTTGCCGCCGAGCAGGCTGCGCAGCAGCTCGCCCTTGGCCGTGGCCGTCGCGGTCTTGTCCGTCAGCGCGGAGCGGAGCTCGTTGCTGGAGGAGACGATCCGGCCGAACCGGAACAGCTCGTCCTCGACGTCGTCCAGGGCGCCCGCCTTCTGGGCGGCGGTGAGGTCGGCGGTGTTCGCCAGCTCCTCGACCGCGTCGACCAGGTCGCGCGACTGCGACCAGCGGGAGCGCACCATGCCGGCGATCAGGTCGACGGTCGCGCCGCCCACCTGACCGGACAGCAGTCGCTTGGCCAGCTCGGCCTTGGCCTCGCCACCCTGCGCCGGGTCGGTCAGAACCCGACGCAGCGACACCTCGCGGTCGAGCAGCGCGGTGACGGCCGCCAGCTCGCCCGCGAGCTCGCCGGCGTCCACCGACGTGTTGTCGGTCAGCGCGTCCAGGGACTCACGTGCGGCACTCAGTGCCTCGCGGCTCGCTCCGTTCATCGCACGGCCTCGGCCTTCTCCTCGAGCTCGTCGAGGAAGCGGTCGATGGTCCGGCTCTGACGGGCGTGGTCCTCGAGGGCCTCGCCGACGAGCTTCGACGCCAGGTCGGTCGCCAGCTTGCCGACGTCCTGACGCAGCGCGGCGGACGCGGCCTTGCGGTCGGCAGCGAGCTGCGTGTGACCGGCCGCGATGATCTCCTCGCGCTGGCGCTGGCCTTCCGCCTTCATCTCCTGGATGATCGCGGTGCCCTGCTCCGTCGCCTCCTGGCGAAGACGCGCGGCTTCGTGGCGGGCCTCGGCGAGCTGAGCCTTGTACTGCTCCAGCACACTCTGAGCCTCGACCTGGGCCGATTCGGCCTTCTCGATGCCACCCTCGATGGCCTCGCGACGCTCGTCCAGAACCTTGTTGATGTTCGGGAGGAGCTTCTTGGCGAGGAAGCCGAAGACGATGACGAAGGCGATCAGGCCGATGACGAGCTCGTCGAGATGCGGGATGAGCGGAGGCTGGGGCTCCGCCGCCTCCGCAAGAAGCAGAGCGTTCACATCAGTGCCTTCCGTAAAAAGGGTCGGACTTGTCAGTGCGGCTTACTGGTAGACGAAGCCCATGACGATGCCGATGAGGGCGAGCGCCTCACAGAAGGCGAAGCCCATGATCTGGTTGGTGCGGATCAGACCGGCGGCTTCGGGCTGACGGGCGAGGGCCTGCGTACCGTTACCGAAGATGATGCCGACGCCGACGCCGGGGCCGATCGCGGCGAGGCCGTAACCGATGGAGGCGACGTTGCCGACGACGTTCTCCTTGGCGCCGGCGGCGAGGTTGACCATGTCGAGAGCAGCGGACATGCCGTTACTTCCTTCTCTTTCAATGACCCGGTGGGGGTTGGCCACCGGACGACTGCTGGTTTCGGGGTGGGGTCTACGAGTCCGGAGCGGGGGCTCAGTGGTGCTCGGCGAGCGCGCCCTGGACGTAGCTGCAGGCCAGGAGAACGAAGACGTACGCCTGGACGGCCTGGATGAAGAGCTCGAAGGCGGTCATCACGAGGACCATCACGAACGAGGCGCCGGCGTAGACGAAGCCCAGGCCGTTCATGAGGTACCAGGTGGCCAGCGAGAACATCACGATCAGCAGGTGACCGGCGAACATGTTCGCGAACAGTCGGACCGCGTGCGTGAAGGGCCGGATGAGGAGGTTCGAGAAGAACTCCAGGACGACGACCATCGGCAGGATCGCGCCGAGGTTCTTGTCGTAGCCGGTGATGTTCTTCCATCCGCCGACGAAGCCGTGCTTCTTGAAGGTCAGCGAAATCCAGAGCACGTAGACGATCAGCGCGAGGGCCGCCGGGAAGGCGATCAGCGACGTGACCGGGAACTGGGCGACCGGGATGATCGACCACAGGTTCATGATCCAGACGAAGAAGAACAGCGACACCATCAGCGGGACGTACTTCTCGCCGTCCTTCTTGCCGATGATCTCGTAGACGATGCCGCGGCGCACGAAGTCGTAGCCGGCCTCGCCGACCATCTGCATCTTGCCGGGGATCAGCTTGGGCTTGTTGAAAGCGGCCCAGAAGAAGCCGACGACCACGATCGAGCCCAGGATGGCAAGCAGCATCGGCTTGGTGAACTCGAAGCTGCCCACGGTGAACATGGGCTCGTACATGAACGTGTGCAGCCCCGGCGCCGGGAAGCCACATCCGGAGAAGATGTGGCAATCCGGGTCGAAGGCAAGCGTCTGGTCAGCACTCACCGCGGGCTCCTTCAGCGTGGCGCATAGGTACGGCAACCTCGTTGTGTCGGCGCGGCACGCAGCCGCGGGTCGGCACTGGACTGGTCTTACGGATAAGGGGGCGGCGGTTCGGCATCAAGCCTCTCGCTGGGTCAGGCGCCGTTCCGGATGCCCGCGCCCGCAGTGCCGCAGTTGGCACCGGACGATAGCAGGAAGCCGAAGGCGGCTTTATCCCGGCCCTACCCTTCACGGCTTCGGCCCCGAATTGTCGGGGTCGACGTACGTGATCTTGGCCTTCATGTAGGCACGGGCCTGGGCGGCGACCCACACGATCGTGGTGGCGAGCAGCGTGAAGGCGAAGGCCTTGAAGTTGAACGCGGTCGTCCCCTTCAGCAGCGCCAGGAAGATGAAGAGCACCAGCAGCTGGGCCGTGTAGAGCATGAGCCCCATGGCCTGGAACAGATGCGGGAGTTTCTTCGCCGTCCGCTGAAGAACCACCTGCCCGATCCCCATGAACAGGAGCACGACCAGGGTGCCGATGACGGCGCCGATCGCACCCTTGCCGCCCGCGAGCACACCGCTGACAACCGTGGCGATGATGCCGGCGGCGGCGGTGGGCACTGCGGTGCGCAGCAGAATGCGTGCGTCGTTGGACGGCATGGCGGTGTCTCCGCTTGCTGGAGGGGGCGATGGTGTCGTCATGGACGAGAGTAAGCCCGGACCGAGATGAGCCTCGGGGCCGAAAAGGCCGTCGCACTACGGTCTTTCGGCACTGTCGCCGGGTCTCGTGAACCGTATCACAAACTATTTGAATAGGTCTTTACCCGTGCGTGTGCCAACTCTCACACCTGAGAGTGACCCTGCACGTGTGTGCGCGACAACGCGGCAACTCGTGTGCTATTGGCCGCAGATGGGGCTTTCGTCAACCTCGCGCCCCAGCCTTACTTCGATCGGAGAAGCGTGAACGGTGGCCGATGGCGGTCGCTCCGTTGACCCCGGCCGGGACGGGCTCGCGGTCCTCCTCGGCCGCCGGCCCGTCCGTCTCGGATCCGGTGACCGGACCGGCGCCGGAGTCGAGCCTCGCGGCCTCCTCCGCCGCCTGAGCCTGCGCCAGACGGTACGCGCGGCGCCGGTAACGCGGCGGCACGACCGCCTGCGCCCACTTCGGCGCCCGCGGCGTGAAGCGCGGCAGGAGCAGCAGCACCAGACCCACCGCGCTCAGGAAGACCACGGTGAGGACGATCCACATCGACGTCGAGTGCACCGAGTAGGCCAGCGTGCCGAAGGCGATGAGCGCCGACCAGAAGTACATGATCAGCACGGCACGGCTGTGCGAGTGCCCGATCTCCAGGAGCCGGTGGTGCAGGTGCCCGCGGTCCGCCGCGAACGGCGACTGGCCCTTCCACGTACGGCGCACGATCGCCAGCACCAGGTCCGCCATCGGGATCGCGATGATCGTCAGCGGCAGCACCAGCGGGATGAAGACCGGCAGGGCGGCGTGGGTGGCGGCCTTCGTCGAACCCTCGAAGATCTCCAGCAGGTCGGGGTCGACCTGGCCGGTGATCGAGATCGCGGACGCGGCCAGGATCAGACCGATCAGCATCGAGCCCGAGTCGCCCATGAAGATCCGCGCCGGGTGCATGTTGTGCGGCAGATAGCCCAGACACATGCCCATGAGGATCGCGGCGAAGAGCGTCGCGGGCGCGGCGGCCTCGATCGTGAGGCCGTACCACATGCGGTACGCGTACAGGAAGAACGCCGCCGAGGCGATGCAGACCATGCCGGCCGCGAGGCCGTCGAGGCCGTCGACGAAGTTCACCGCGTTGATGGTCAGGACGACCAGCGCGACGGTGAGGAGGGTGCCCTGCCACTGGGTGAGGGCGACCGTGCCGACACCGGGGATGGGCAGCCACAGGATCGTCAGACCCTGCACGACCATCACGCCCGCGGAGATCATCTGCGCGCCGAGCTTGATGAGCGCGTCCAGCTCGAACTTGTCGTCCAGGACGCCGACGAGCCAGATCAGCGCGGCGCCGGAGAGCAGCGCGCGGGGCTCGTTGGACAGCTCGAAGACACTGCTGAGGTTCTGCAGATGGTCCGCGACGAGCAGGCCCGCGCACAGTCCGAAGAACATGGCGATGCCACCGAGCCGCGGTGTCGGTTCTCGGTGTACGTCGCGTGCGCGGATCTCCGGCATCGCCCCGGTCGCGATGGCGAACTTCCGCACCGGACCGGTCAGCAGATAGGTCACCGCGGCCGTGACACAAAGCGTCAGCAGGTAATCACGCACGGGCTGCCCCACAGGAATCGCTGGCCATCTCAGCCCCACACCCTAGCCGGGCCGTCCCCATGGTCGAGGACACATCCCCGTCCCGAACGGTTGCGGAGGCGCTCCCGTAACCGGCGTTTCAGCGGCTATACGGCGGAAATCGCCCGGCGATCTCGCGTACATCCGCCCGTACCCGGGCCGTTTCCCCGGCGTCGTCTCGTAGCGCCGCGGTGAACAGTGCGGCAATTCTCGCCATCTCCGCCGTCCCCATGCCCTGCGTGGTCACGGCGGCGGTGCCGAGCCGGATGCCGCGCCCCTCGCCGTGCCCCTCCCCGTACGGAAGCGCGCACGTGTCGAGGACGATCCCGGCGGCCGCGAGCCGGTCGCGGGCGACCCGGCCGTCGACGCCCAGCGGCGTCGGGTCGACGGTGACGAGGTGGGTGTCGGTCCCGCCCGTCGTCGGCGCGAAGCCCTCGGCGGCGAGCGCGGCGGACAGGACGCGCGCGTTCTCGACGACCCGGCGGGCGTACGCGGCGAAGGCCGGCGTCGCCGCCTCCCCGAACGCGACCGCCTTCGCGGCGATCGTGTGCATCTGCGCGCCGCCCTGCGTGAACGGGAACACCGCCCGGTCCACCCGTGCCGCCAGCTCCTCCCCGCACAGCACCAGACCGCCGCGCGGGCCGCGCAGCACCTTGTGGGTGGTGCCGCAGACGATGTCCGCGAACGGGACGGGGTTCGGCGCCGCGCCGCCGGCGATCAGACCGAGCGGGTGGGCGGCGTCGGCGATGAGGTACGCGCCGACCTCGTCGGCGATGGAGCGGAACAGCGCGTAGTCGAGATGGCGGGGGTACGAGATCGAGCCACAGACGATCGCCTTCGGCCGGTGGTGCCGGGCGAGCGCGGCGACCTGCTCGTAGTCGACGAGGCCGGTCTCGGCGTCCACGCCGTACGAGACGAAGTCGAACCAGCGGCCGGAGAAGTTCGCGGGCGCGCCGTGCGTGAGATGCCCGCCGTGCGCGAGGCTCATCGCGAGCACGGTGTCGCCGGGGCGCAGCAGCGCGGCGTACGCGGCGAGCACGGCGGACGAACCCGAGTGCGGCTGCACGTTCGCGTGCGCGGCGCCGAACAGGGCCTTCGCGCGGTCGACGGCGATCCGCTCGGCGGCGTCCGCGTAGACGCAGCCCCCGTGGTAGCGGGCGCCCGGGTAGCCCTCGGCGTACTTGTTGGCGAGCGGGGAGGCGAGGGCGGCGAGCACGGCGGGCGAGGTGAAGTTCTCGGCCGCGATGAGCTGGAGCCCGTCCGCCTGCCTCTGTGCCTCGCCGAGCAGGACGTCCGCGATCTCGGGGTCCTGCCGGCGCAGGAGGCCGAGTCCCGCGTCGAAGCCGGACACGGCCTCGGTCCCGGCCTCGGTCCCGGCCTCGGCCGGGGACGTGTCGGGGGACGCGGGTTCGGTCGGCGCGGTGAGCGGGGGCATGGGGGCGCTCCGGGCGGTGGGGGTGGCCTGAAATCCACTGTAGGCACCCTGAGCGCCTCGTGCCCCCTCACTGCTCCACCTTGGTGCTCTCCCCCTGCCCGCGGCGCGCGGGCAGGCCGTACGGGGCCGTCAGGGGCGCGTGTACGGGCGGGGCGGGGGTGACGGGAGGGATGAAGGCCCGGGCCGGGATGTCCGGCGCACGGAAACGCGGCGGACGGGAACGCGGCGCAGGCGGCCGGGAACGCGGCGGACGGGATCGCGGCGCGGGCGGACGCGGCGCGGCTCTCCCCCGCGCCGGCTCAGTACCGCGCGGGCACGCCCGTCAGCGCCGTCACGACCGGATCCAGCGCCTGCTGGATCTCGTCGCCGATCGAGCGGAAGAAGGTGATCGGCGCGCCGTACGGGTCGTTCACCTCGTCCGCCTCCTCCGACGGGGCGAGCAGCCACCCGCGGAGAGCGGCGGCGGCACGGACCAGCGCGCGGGCGCGGTCGACCGTCCCGTACGCCCCACGCGGGTCGGGAAGGGTCGCCGGGTCTATGGCGCGGACGAGGCGGGTGAACTCCTTCAGCGTGAAGGTCCGCAGCCCCGCCGAGTGCCCCATCGAGATGACCTGCGCGCGGTGGTCGCGGGTCGCGGTCAGGACCAGATCCGCGCGTATGACGTGCTCGTCGAGGAGCTCACGGCCCACGAAGCCGCTGAAGTCCGCGCCGAAGTCCGCGAGGACGACTTCCGCGTTGGCCTCCATCGGGGCGCCCTCGTGGCCCCAGGTGCCCGCGCTCTCCACGATCAGGCCCCCGCCCAGGGGGTCGCCCAGCCGGTCGGCCAGGGCATGGCGGGTCAGCCGCTCGGTGATGGGCGAGCGGCAGACGTTGCCGGTGCTGACGTGGAGGATGCGGAAGGTACTGCGGTCGTACTCGTGCTCGTGCCCCGCTATGCCACGCCCCTCAGGGGCGGTCAATTCGCCACCTCGAGGTCGGGTACCACCTTCCGGAGGTCCTCGGCGGTCAGCGCGCCCTCGCGCAGCAGCACCGGCGCCTTGCCGGTGACGTCCACGATGGACGACGGGACGATGCCGGGCGTCGGGCCGCCGTCCAGGTACACGGAGACGGAGTCGCCGAGCATGCCCTGGGCCGCGTCGCAGCTCTCCGGCGCCGGGTGACCGGTCAGGTTCGCCGAGGACACCGCCATCGGGCCGACCTCCGTCAGCAGCTCGATCGCCACCGGGTGCAGCGGCATCCGGATCGCGACGGTGCCGCGGGTGTCGCCGAGGTCCCACTGGAGCGACGGCTGGTGCCGGGCGACCAGGGTCAGCGCACCGGGCCAGAAGGCGTCGACGAGCTCCCAGGCCATCTCGGAGAAGTCCGTGACGAGACCGTGCAGCGTGTTCGGGGAGCCGATGAGCACGGGCGTGGGCATGTTGCGGCCGCGGCCCTTGGCCGTGAGCAGGTCCGCGACGGCCTCCGAGCTGAAGGCGTCCGCCCCGATCCCGTACACGGTGTCGGTGGGCAGCACGACCAGTTCGCCGCGGCGCACCGCGGAGGCGGCCTCACGCAGACCCGTGGCCCGGTCGGTCGCCTCGTTGCAGTCGTATCGCCGAGCCATCAGTCCCGGTCCTCCCTTTGGTTGGTCACTCGCGTCGTCGTCCGCGTCGTCGTCTCCGGAACACACGCACTGCGCGGAACGCGCGGAACATACCGCTCGTCCGTCCCGGTCACGACCCCCGTCACGGCGTCGCCTTGCGAGCGGTCGCGAAGCGCGGCCGGTTGTTCAGGTCGGGGTGGTCGGCGGCGTCCGTCCAGCCGGCCTCCTCGTTGAAGATCCACGGCACCTGGCCGCCCTGGGTGTCGGCGTGCTCGATGACGACGAGTCCGCCGGGCCGCAGCAGCCGGTGCGCGGTGCGCTCGATGCCCCGGATGGTGTCGAGGCCGTCCTCGCCGGAGAACAGCGCCATGTCCGGGTCGTGGTCGCGTGCCTCGGGCGCCACGTACTCCCACTCGGTGAGCGGGATGTACGGCGGGTTCGAGATGACCAGGTCGACCTGGCCGTTCAGCTCCGGCAGCGCGGTGAGCGCGTCGCCCTGGTGGACGGTGACGCGCGAGTCCTCCGCGTTCTTCCGGGTCCACACCAGCGCGTCGTCGGACAGCTCCACGGCGTGCACGCGCGAGCGCGGCACCTCCTGGGCCATGGCGAGCGCGATGGCGCCGGAACCGGTGCACAGGTCGACGATGAGCGGTTCGACCACGTCCATCGCCCGGACGGCGTCTATGGCCCAGCCGACGACCGACTCGGTCTCCGGCCGGGGCACGAAGACACCGGGGCCGACCTGGAGCTCCAGATAGCGGAAGAAGGCCCGCCCGGTGATGTGCTGGAGCGGTTCGCGCGCCTCGCGGCGGGCGACCGCCTCCCAGTAGCGGGCGTCGAAGTCGGCGTCCTTGACGTTGTGCAGCTCCCCCCGCTTCACGCCGTGCACGAACGCGGCGAGCTCCTCGGCGTCGAAACGCGGTGAGGGAACGCCGGCGTCGGCCAGCCGCTGGGTGGCCTGGGCCACCTCGGCAAGCAGCAGGTTCACGCTGGTCCTCCGTGGTGCGGGTGGGGCTGTGGGGCGGTCTTGCGGGTGCTTACGCCGCCGCCAGCTTGGCGGCGGAGTCGGCGTCGACGCAGGCCTGGATGACCGCGTCGAGCTCGCCGTCGAGCACTTGGTCCAGGTTGTACGACTTGAAGCCGACCCGGTGGTCCGAGATGCGGTTCTCCGGGAAGTTGTACGTACGGATCTTCTCGGAACGGTCGACGGTGCGGACCTGGCTGCGGCGCGCGTCGGCGGCCTCGGCCTCGGCCTTCTCCTGCGCCGCGGCCAGCAGCCGGGAACGCAGGATACGCATGGCCTGCTCCTTGTTCTGGAGCTGGCTCTTCTCGTTCTGGCAGGAGGCCACGATGCCGGTGGGCAGGTGGGTGATGCGGACGGCGGAGTCGGTCGTGTTGACGGACTGGCCACCGGGGCCGGACGAGCGGTAGACGTCGATCCGCAGGTCGTTCGCGTGGATCTCGACCTCGACCTCCTCGGCCTCCGGCGTGACGAGCACACCGGCCGCGGAGGTGTGGATACGGCCCTGCGACTCGGTGGCGGGCACGCGCTGCACGCGGTGCACACCACCCTCGTACTTCAGTCGCGCCCAGACGCCCTTGCCGGGCTCGGTCGCGCCGTTGCCGCCCTTGGTCTTCACCGCGACCTGGACGTCCTTGTAGCCGCCCAGCTCGGACTCGGTGGAGTCGATGATCTCGGTCTTCCAGCCGACGCGCTCGGCGTAGCGCAGGTACATGCGCAGCAGGTCGCCCGCGAAGAGCGCGGACTCGTCGCCGCCGGCGCCTGCCTTGATCTCCAGGATGACGTCCTTGTCGTCACTGGGGTCGCGCGGGACCAGCAGGAGACGGAGCTTCTCGGTGAGCTCCTCGCGCTGCTTCTCCAGCTGCTTGACCTCGGCGGCGAAGTCGGGGTCGTCGTGCGCGAACTCCTTGGCCGTCTCGATGTCGTCACCCGTCCGCTTCCAGGACAGGTACGCGGAGACGATCGGGGTCAGCTCGGCGTAGCGCTTGTTGAGCTTGCGCGCGTTGGCCTGATCGGCGTGAACCGAAGGGTCGGCGAGCTTCTTCTCGAGGTCGACGTGCTCGCCGACCAGTTCCTCGACCGCCTCGAACATCGGGGGCTCCTGGGTGGTTTTCGTCAGTTGCTACGGGGACGGCAAAGCGCCGGTCCCGGCCACCCCGCGCAGGGGCAGCCGAAGACCGGCGCAAAGGCTCGCTACTTCTTGGCGGAGCCGGCCTTGCCGAAGCGGGCCTCGAAGCGGGCGACGCGGCCGCCGGTGTCGAGGATCTTCTGCTTGCCCGTGTAGAACGGGTGGCACTCGGAGCAGACCTCGGCACGGATGGTGCCCTCGGTGAGGGTGCTACGGGTGGTGAACGACGCGCCACAGGTGCAGCTGACCTGGGTCTCGACGTACTCGGGGTGGATCTCGCGCTTCAAGGTGTCTCCTAGTTCAGGGAGGGCTCCGGGTCGCCCGTGCGGGATACGCGTGCGTGAACCGGGGCCGACGTACCAGTTTGCCAGGACTGGCCGTATCTCCCAAAACCGGGGTCGGTCCGCGACTATTCCCGGCGCCCCCGGGGGCGGGGTCCGCCGAGGCCGTGGGCGGGTCCCGGCGCTTCCTTTCGGTGGGCTCCGGACCAGCTCCGGACTACTTCACGATGCCGTCGGCCTTGCCCGTGGCGGTGTCCTGGGTGGCCGAGGCCGGGATCGGCCGGTCCGCCTTCAGGGCGGACCAGACCTGCTGCGCCTTGGCCTCGACGGGCAGGACGCGGTTGGGGTCCGCCGGGTCGTACTCCACCGGCATCGTGATCATGTGCACGTCGTCGGCGCCCAGCTTCGACAGACCGCTGGCGAAGCTCGACAGCTCGTTGACGGAATCCAGTTCGGAGTCGGGCGTGATGGCCTTGGTGGCGGTGTCCGCGATGCCGAACAGCTTCGCGGGGTTCGAGAACACGCCGACGTTCTTGACCTGGTCGATGAACGCCTTCATGAAGGCCTGCTGGAGCTGGATGCGGCCGAGGTCGCTGCCGTCGCCGACGCTCTTGCGGGTGCGGACCAGGCCGAGCGACTGCTCGCCGTCGAGGGTGTGGGTGCCCGGCGCGAGGTCGAGGTGGCTCTTGGCGTCCTTGATGGGCTTCGCCGTGGTGATCTCGACGCCGCCGAGCTTGTCGATGAGCTTCGTGAAGCCGGCGAAGTCGACCTCGATGTAGTGGTCCATGCGGATGCCGGACATCGACTCGACGGTCTTCACGGCGCAGGCCGGCCCGCCGACCTCGTACGCCGTGTTGAACATGGCCCGCCGCTCGGCCGGGACCGGGGCGCCCTGCGGGCTCGCGCACATGGGCCGGTCGACGAGGGTGTCGCGCGGTATGGAGACCACCGACGCCTTCTTGTGGCCCGGATAGACGTGCACGACCATCGCGGTGTCGGAGCGGGCGCCGCCCTCGTCCTTGCCGTACGCGGCGTTCGCGCCGGAGCGCGAGTCGGAGCCGAGCAGCAGGATGTCCATCGAGCCGTTGTCGACGTCGTCCGGGCGGTTCTTGCCGAGCTGGGCGTTGATGTCGACGCCCTTGAGGTTCCCGTCGAGCCGGACGTACGCGTATCCGAGGCCGGAACCGGCGACGAGGACGAGCACGGCCCCGCTCCAGGCGGCGATCACCGCGGTGCGGTGGCCCTTCGTATGCGGCTTGCGGCGGCGGCCGGTGGGGCGTATGCGGCCGCCGCGATTCTGCTCGGTCATCCGTCTCCCTTGGGCCTTCGGTACACCTGGTGTGACCGCGAAACACCCGAAAGGGTTGCATACGAGCTTATGAGGTTTTGGCCCTTGATGCCCGGTAAACGGACTGCGCCCACCGAGCGGATGCTCGATGGGCGCAGTCGTTTACGCAGGTCACGGCAGGGTTACGAGAAGGAGGCGCGGCCTCCCGTCGATCCCGGCGACCGTGACGGACGTCTCGCGTCCGTCACCGCGCGGGATCAGTCGTTGTTGCCGCCGGGCGTCGTCTTCTGGATCTGCAGCAGGAACTCGGCGTTCGACTTCGTCTGCTTGAGCTTGTCGATCAGCAGCTCGATCGCCTGCTGCTGGTCGAGCGCGTGCAGCACGCGACGCAGCTTCCAGGTGATCGCCAGCTCGTCGCTGCCGAGCAGGATCTCCTCCTTGCGCGTACCCGAGGCGTCGACGTCGACGGCCGGGAAGATGCGCTTGTCGGCGAGCTTCCGGTCGAGCTTGAGCTCCATGTTGCCGGTGCCCTTGAACTCCTCGAAGATCACCTCGTCCATGCGCGAGCCGGTGTCGACCAGCGCGGTGGCCAGGATGGTCAGCGAGCCGCCGTCCTCGATGTTGCGCGCGGCACCGAAGAAGCGCTTCGGCGGGTAGAGCGCGGTCGAGTCGACACCACCGGACAGGATGCGGCCGGAGGCCGGCGCCGCGAGGTTGTACGCGCGGCCCAGACGGGTGATGGAGTCGAGCAGGACGACCACGTCGTGACCCAGCTCGACGAGACGCTTGGCGCGCTCGATGGCCAGCTCGGCGACGGTGGTGTGGTCCTCGGCCGGACGGTCGAAGGTCGAGGAGATGACCTCGCCCTTGACCGACCGCTGCATGTCGGTGACCTCTTCCGGACGCTCGTCGACCAGGACGACCATCAGGTGGCACTCGGGGTTGTTGTGGGTGATCGCGTTGGCGATCGCCTGCATGATCATGGTCTTGCCGGTCTTCGGCGGGGCCACGATCAGACCACGCTGGCCCTTGCCGATCGGCGACACGAGGTCGATGATCCGCGTGGTCAGCACGCCCGGGTCGGTCTCCAGACGGAGCCGGTCCTGCGGGTAGAGCGGGGTGAGCTTGGTGAACTCGGGGCGGCCGCGGCCGGACTCCGGCGCCATGCCGTTGACCGAGTCGAGGCGCACGAGCGCGTTGAATTTCTCGCGGCGCTCGCCTTCCTTCGGCTGACGCACGGCACCGGTGACGTGGTCACCCTTGCGCAGACCGCTCTTGCGGACCTGGGCGAGGGAGACGTACACGTCGTTCGGGCCGGGCAGGTAGCCGGAGGTCCGGATGAACGCGTAGTTGTCGAGGATGTCGAGGATGCCCGCGACGGGGATCAGGACGTCGTCCTCGGAGACCTGCGGCTCGCCGCCGCCCGCGAAGTCGTCACGGCCGCGACGGCCACGACGGTCGCGGTAGCGCCCGCGCCGGCCGCGACGGCCGCCGTCGTCGTCGAAACCGTCGTCCTGCGGACCGGCCTGCTGGCTGCCCTGACGCTCCTGGCGGTCCTGGCGCTCCTGACGGTCCTTGCGCTGGCCGCCCTGCTGGTCGTCGCCCTTGCCGCGGTCGCGCTGACGGTCGCGGCGGCCCTGACGGTCACCGCGCTCGCCGCGGTCACCACGGTCGCCGCGGTCCCGGCGGCCCCGGCCCTCGGCGCCGTCGCCGGCGGCCTCGGAACGGGCCTCGCCCTGCGCCTGGCCCTGCTGCTCGGTCTTGACGTCCGTACGGGCCTCGACGCGGGTCTCGGTCTTCACGGCCTGCGCGGTCTCGGCCTTGGCCTCGCCCTCCGGCGAACCGGCGGGGGCCGTGGCACGGCGCCGGCGGCGCTCGCCGGCCGGAGCGTCGTCACTGGCCGGCTGGCCCGGGATCTCGATCTGCTGCTGGGCGACCGGCGCGGACTTCTCGGCCTTCTCGGCCTTCGGCGCGGCCTCGGCGGCGCTCTCGGCCGTACGGGCCTTGGAGGTGGCGCGGCGCTTCGGCTTGGACTCCGCGGTGTCGGCGGAGCCGGCGGTGGAAGCGGCGGAACCGGAGCCTCCGGCCTGCGCCTCCTTGATGACCTCGATCAGCTGGCCCTTGCGCATCCGCGCGGTGCCCCTGATGCCGAGGCCGGACGCGACCTGCTGCAGCTCGGCCAGGACCATGCCCTCGAGGCCGGTGCCGGAGCGGCGGCGCCGTGCGGTGGTGCCGGAGGCAGCACCTGCGGCGGGCGCGGCGGCGTCGACAGAGTTGTCGGCAGTCACGCCCATCAGATCGGTGGTGTCGCTCACGAAGGGTCCTTCCCTGGAGCGGACGTCGGCCATCTGGCTCGGCGACCGGTCGTGCTGTCCGGCAGCGGCCCTGCTTGGTGGACCGTGTCGGGGCGGTGGTCCCGCCGGGTACGGCGGAAAGAAAAAGAAAACGTGCTGTGGGTCCGGCCCGAGCCCCCTGCTCGGCCCTCACCGGAGACAAGCGAGGGGTGTCGCGCCGGTTCCGGAGCGTGCTCGAAACTGCTCAGGCAGGCTGCTCAGGCAGTGGAGGAGGCTCCCGGAAGAACGGGTGGTCCCTGATAGGGACACTCAGCACCACGACTTGAAGAAGTCGGGTTGCAACATGAGGTTAACACTACCGGCTCCAACAAACATTCCCCCTCTCCGTCACCGGCTGTCGGTTGTCCGTACATGCCCTGGTGAGGGGCCGTACGGCCGCGGTGACCGCCCTGACGGGGGACGGTCACCGCCGCGCGTCAGGGCGCGAGCGGAAGCACACTCGCCCCGGACATGTCGAGGTCGAGCCGGTTCGCGGCCCAGCCCTCGCCCGCGAGGAGCGCGACCTTGTCGGCCGTATGGGCATCGGCCAGCGCGAGGACCGTGGGGCCCGCGCCGGAGATGACCGCGGGCACGCCGTCCGCCCGCAGCCGGTTGACCAGGGCGACGCTCTCCGGCATCGCGGGCGCCCGGTATTCCTGGTGCAGCCGGTCCTCGGTGGCCGCGAGCAGCAGCTCGGGACGACGCGTCAGCGCCTCGACGAGGAGGGCGGCGCGGCCGGCGTTGGCGGCGGCGTCCACATGCGGGACGGTGCGCGGGAGCAGACCGCGGGCGGTCTCGGTCAGTACGGGCTTCCCGGGCACGAAAACCACCGGAACGATGGAATCGGCGGGCTCCATCCTGATGGCCCGCGCGGCGCCGGACTCGGTCCAGGCGAGGGTGAATCCGCCGAGCAGACAGGCGGCGACGTTGTCGGGGTGGCCCTCGATCTCGGTGGCCAGTTCGAGCAGCCGGGCCGCGTCGAGCCGGCTGTCGCCGCCTATCGTCACGGCGCGGGCGGCGACGATGCCGGCGCAGATGGCGGCGGAGGAGGAGCCGAGGCCGCGACCGTGCGGGATGCGGTTGGCGCAGACGACCTCGAGGCCGCGCGGCTGACCGCCGAGCAGGTCGAAGGCCGTGCGCATCGAGCGTACGAGCAGGTGGCTCTCGTCGCGCGGAAGGGTGTCGGCGCCTTCGCCGGCGATGTCGATGTGCAGCCCGGAGTCGGCGACCCGGACGACGACGTCGTCGTAGAGGCCCAGCGACAGGCCGAGGGCGTCGAAGCCCGGGCCGAGGTTGGCGCTGGTGGCGGGGACGCGCACCCGTACGGCGGCGGCGCGGAACGCGGGACCGGCCATCGCTCGATGACTCTCCTTGACGTGCGTGGTTGTTCGGTGGAGTTTTCGACGGGATCACCCGGAATCCCGGGCCGTTCGCGCCCCTGGGGCGGCAACGGCAACAGCGCCGCGCATATGCGGCGGGGCGGGTTCGGCACAGCCTATCGAAGGAAGGTTCTGCGGCGACATAGGGCGCACAGGAGGCGCACGATGCGTGTCGCACACCGTCCTGTGCACCTCTGTGGGTTCCTGAGCGGGTTTGGCTTCCGCTCAGGAACCCCCGGGGATCGGAATCCGGCCGGATCCGTTCCCGAAAGCGCCGGATCAGGTGCCCGGGCCGGGCGCCCGGGTCAGGCGAGACCGAGGCGCTCGGCGGCGGTCGCGGCGTCGACCGGGACGGTGACCGGCTGCGGGGCGCCGGCGACGGCCCAGTCGGGGTCCTTCAGACCGTTGCCCGTGACCGTACAGACGATGGTCTGGCCCGGGTCGACCTTGCCCTGCGCGGCGGCCTTCAGCAGACCGGCGACCGAGGCGGCCGAGGCGGGCTCGACGAAGACGCCCTCCTGCGCGGCCAGCAGGCGGTAGGCCTGGAGGATCTCACGGTCCGTCACCTCGTCGATGAGACCGCCCGATTCGTCGCGCGCGGCGATCGCGTAGTCCCAGGAGGCCGGGTTGCCGATGCGGATCGCGGTGGCGATCGTCGACGGGTCCTTGACGACCTCGCCGCGCACCAGCGGCGCCGAACCGGAGGCCTGGAAACCCCACATGCGCGGGGTGTGGGTGGCCATGCCGTCGGCCGCGTACTCCCGGTACCCGCGCCAGTAGGCGGTGATGTTGCCCGCGTTGCCGACCGGCAGGACGTGGATGTCGGGCGCGTCGCCCAGCATGTCCACGATCTCGAAGGCGGCCGTCTTCTGGCCCTCGATACGGACCGGGTTCACCGAATTGACCAGCGCCACCGGGTAGTTGTCGGACAGCGCGCGGGCGAGGGTGAGGCAGTCGTCGAAGTTGCCGTCGACCTGGAGGATCTTCGCGCCGTGCACGAGGGCCTGGCCCATCTTGCCGAGCGCGATCTTGCCCTGCGGCACCAGGACCGCGGAGACCATCCCGGCGCGCACCGCGTACGCGGCGGCGGAGGCCGAGGTGTTGCCGGTGGAGGCGCAGATGACGGCCTGCGCGCCCTCCTCCTTGGCCTTGGAGATGGCCATGGTCATACCGCGGTCCTTGAAGGAACCGGTGGGGTTCGCGCCCTCGACCTTGAGGTGCACCTCGCAGCCCGTGCGCTCGGAGAGGACCTGCGCGGGGACGAGCGGCGTACCGCCCTCACGAAGCGTGACGACCGGCGTCGTGCTCGTGACCGGAAGCCGGTCCCGGTACTCCTCGATGATGCCGCGCCACTGGTGGGTGCCCTTGGTGGTCATGGGTCCTTACTCCCCTTCAACACGCATGATGCTGGCGACACCGCGCACGGTGTCGAGCTTGCGCAGCGCCTCGACGGTCCCGGAGAGGGCGGCGTCGGGCGCGCGGTGGGTGACGACGACGAGAGAGGCCTCGCCGTCCTTGCCCGTCTGACGGACGGTGTCGATCGACACGCCGTGCTCGGCGAAGACCGTCGCCACCTGGGCGAGCACGCCCGGCTTGTCGGCCACGTCGAGACTGATGTGGTACCGCGTCACCACGTCGCCCATGGAGCTCACGGGCAGCCTGCTGTACGCGGACTCGCCGGGGCCGGTGGCCTCGTTGAGCTTGTTGCGGCACACGGCGACCAGGTCGCCGAGCACGGCCGAGGCGGTCGGCGAACCGCCCGCCCCGGGGCCGTAGAACATGAGCCGCCCGGCGGCCTCCGCCTCGACGAAGACGGCGTTGTACGCCTCGCGGACGGAGGCGAGCGGGTGGCTGAGCGGGATCATCGCGGGGTGCACGCGCGCGGTGACGGACTCGCCGTCCGCGGCCCGCTCGCAGATCGCGAGCAGCTTGATGGTGCAGCCCATGCGCGCGGCGGAGACGAAGTCGGCGGAGGTGACCTCGGTCATGCCCTCGCGGTAGACGTCGTCGAGGCGTACGCGCGTGTGGAAGGCGATTCCGGCCAGGATGGCGGCCTTGGCGGCGGCGTCGAAGCCCTCGACGTCGGCGGTCGGGTCGGCCTCGGCGTACCCGAGCGCGGTGGCCTCGTCCAGGGCCTCGCTGTAGCCGGCGCCGGAGGTGTCCATCTTGTCGAGGATGAAGTTCGTCGTGCCGTTGACGATGCCCATCACGCGGTTGATCTTGTCGCCGGCGAGGGACTCGCGCAGCGGGCGGATCAGCGGGATGGCGCCGGCGACGGCGGCCTCGTAGTAGAGGTCCTGGCCGTGCCGCTCGGCGGCGGCGTGCAGGGCCTGGCCGCCCTGGGCGAGGAGCGCCTTGTTGGCGGAGACGACGGACGCGCCGTGCTCGAAGGCGGTGGTGATGAGGGTGCGGGCCGGCTCGATACCGCCGATGACCTCGATCGCGACGTCGATGTCGCCCCGTTTGACGAGGGCGGTCGCGTCGGTGGTGATCAGCTCGGCGGGAATCCCGCCGCGCACCTTGTCGGGCCGGCGGACAGCGACACCGGCGAGCTCGACCGGGGCGCCGATGCGCGCCGCGAGGTCGTCGGCGTGCGTCGTCATGATGCGCGCCACCTCTGAGCCGACCACACCACAGCCCAGCAGCGCCACCTTCAGCGGACGCGTACGCATCATCCGACCTCGTTTCTCGTACCTTCTGATCCGTGTCGCCACGGTCTGTCCCGTAGCGACACGTTCGTGTTCCCACGGTCGGAACCAGTCTCACTCACCACACAGGCGTTTCCGCGCCATGTCCGGATGGTGAGATGTGGATTCCATCACCTGACTATTTCATCACCCGACGTCGAGTCGCAGGAGATCTTCCTCCGTCTCGCGCCGCACGACGACGCGCGCCGCGCCGCCCTGGACCGCCACGACGGGCGGGCGGAGCGCGTGGTTGTAGTTGCTCGCCATGGAACGGCAGTACGCGCCGGTGGCGGGCACCGCGAGCAGGTCGCCGGGCGCCACGTCGGCCGGCAGGAACGCGTCGCGGACGATGATGTCGCCGCTCTCGCAGTGCTTGCCGACGACCCGGGTGAGCATCGGCTCGGCGTCGCTGCGCCGCGAGACCAGCGCGACGCTGTACTCGGCGTCGTACAGCGCCGTACGGATGTTGTCGGACATGCCGCCGTCGACGGAGACGTACGTCCGCAGCCCCTCCAGCGGCTTGACCGTGCCCACCTCGTACAGGGTGAAGGCGGTCGGGCCGACGATCGCGCGGCCCGGCTCGACGGAGATCCGCGGCGTGCGCAGCCCGGCGGCCTCGCACTCACGGGTGACGATCTCGGTGAGCGCCTTGGCGATGTGGTGCGGCTCGCGCGGATCGTCGTCGGACGTGTACGCGATGCCGAGGCCGCCGCCGAGGTCGATCTCGGGCAGCTCGACGCCGTGCTCGTCGCGGATCTCGGCGAGCAGCTGGACGACGCGGCGCGCCGACACCTCGAAACCGGCCATGTCGAAGATCTGCGAGCCGATGTGCGAGTGGATGCCGATGAGCTCCAGGCCGTCGAGGTTCAGCGCGCGGCGCACGGCCTCGGCGGCCTGCCCGCCGGCCAGCGCGATGCCGAACTTCTGGTCCTCGTGCGCGGTGGCGATGAACTCGTGGGTGTGCGCCTCGACGCCGACGGTGACGCGGATCTGGACGCGCTGGCGCTTGCCGAGGGACTGGGCGAGGTGCGCGACGCGCGCGATCTCCTGGAAGGAGTCGAGGACGATCCGGCCGACGCCGGCCTCGACGGCGCGGCGGATCTCGTCCGTCGACTTGTTGTTGCCGTGGAACGCGATGCGCTCGGCGGGCATGCCGGCCGACAGGGCGGTGGACAGCTCGCCGCCGGAGCAGACATCGAGGTTCAGCCCCTCCTCGGTGAGCCAGCGGACGACGGCGCGGGACAGGAACGCCTTGCCGGCGTAGAACACGTCCGCGTCCTTGCCGAAGGCCTCGGCCCAGGCGCGGCAGCGGGCACGGAAGTCGTCCACGTCGAGGATGTAGGCAGGGGTGCCGAACTGCTCGGCGAGGTGGGTCACCGGGATCCCGGCGACCGTCGCCACCCCGTCGGCGTCGCGGCCGACCGTACGGGACCAGACCTTGGGGTCGAGCCGGTTGAGGTCGGCGGGCGGGGCCGCGTAATGGCCCTCGGACAGGACGTCGGCGTAACGGGGCCCGGCGGGGTGGGCGGATCGGCTCATGACGGCGGCTCTTTCAGATCTGGTCGGGTGCGCTGATGCCGAGCAGGGGGAGGCCGCCGGCGAGCACCGTCCCGGCGGCTTCGGCGAGCGCGAGCCGGGAGCGGTGGGCGACCGAGGGTTTCTCGTCGCCGAGGGGCAGGACGGTGTGCTGATACGCGAGGAGCGCGTCGGCGACGGCCTCGAGGTGCCGGGCGACCCGGTCGGGGGCGCGGTGGCGGGCGGCGACGAGCAGGACGGCGGGGTGGTCGCCGAGGAGCGCGAGGAGGTGAGGCGCTTCGTCCGTACCCGTCTCCCCGTACTCGGGGGTGAAGCCGAGCTGGGCGGCGTTACGGACGAGGGCGCGGGCGCGGGAGTGCGCGTACCGCACCCGGAAGAGGGGGTTGCGCTCGTGCTGGACGAGCAGGGGCGCCCCGGGCAGCGCGCGGTCGTGCGCGGCGGGCCGCAGCAGGGCCCAGCGGGCGGCGTCGGTGCCGAGGGTGTCGGGCCGGTAGGGCGCGGGGAGGGCGGTGATCCACTCTCCTTCTCCCTCGCTGATGTCTGTGTCAGCGCCTTGGGCCCGCAGCAGTCGGGCATATGCCTCGACGAGGAGGGCGGCGCGGGGCTCGGCGGAGGCGCGGAACCGGACGCGGGCACCGGCGAGGTCGGTGGAGTGCCCGTAGGCGAGCCCGGTCCTCTCGATCTCCCGGAGAACTCGTCCTTCGTCTCCGTCATCGAGGGTGAAGTTGAGGAACCCGGGCCCGGTGATGTCGACGGCACGGATCCCGGGGGCCTCGCGCAGCCGCTCCCGGAGGATCGCGGCGACGTCACGGGCGTCCCGCCCGGCGGGCCGGGCGAGCCCGAGCGCGACGCTGCTGGCGTAGTCGCCCACTCCCCCGGGCCGGGGCCGCTCCACCTTGACGCGCGGGGGCACCTCGACACGCAGCACACCCTCGTCGACCGCGCGGCGCACGGCGTGCAGCACGGTGAGGGAGAGGTCCGCGGGGGTCACGTGACAAGCCTAGGGGAGGAGGGGGGTGGGAACGCGAACCGGTTTCGCCATGTGGGCGGTGCGGGACGGAAGGCACCCGCGGAAACGTCCGGCCTCGGCGCGGGCGTCAGCCGCGCGTCCCACCCGTATGAGTACGGCTCGTCCGCCCCGCAGGTCCTGCGGCGGGCTCCTCACCGGCGTCGCCACCGCCGGCCTCACCGGCCTGACTGCGCCGCCGCTGCCGATGCGGCCGGGGCTCGCGATGCATGAGCTGCCGCACGACCCGCACCAGCTCCGCCGGCTCGAACGGCTTCGCCAGGAACGCGTCGACGTCCGCCGCCGCGCCACTCCCGCCGACCTCCGCCCCGTACTCGGTGCAGGCACTGATGATCGCCACCGGCAGATGACTCGTCCGCGGGTCCTCCCGCAGCCGCGCGGCGGTCTTCAGCCCGTCCAGCCGCGGCATGACGACATCGAGGGTGACCACATCCGGACAGACCTCGTGCACGACATCCAGACACTCGGCACCATCGGCCGCGGTCACCACCTCGAACCCCTCGAGTTCGAGATTGACCCTGATCAGCTGGCGAATCACGCGGTTGTCGTCCACAACCAGCACTCGCCCCGACACCCCTGACACACGTCGAGAGTAGGTCGCGGGAAGAGACCGCGTCCGGGTTTTGCCCACTTCTGACCCGTGCGGGCGAACACCCCCCTCGCCCGACCCCGGAAATACCTGTTCACGGGCACCCTACGAGAGCTGGTAGTGTTCCTTCCGTCGCCACAACAAGCGACAACGCCCCCGTAGCTCAGGGGATAGAGCAACGGCCTCCGGAGCCGTGTGCGCAGGTTCGAATCCTGCCGGGGGCACTTCCGGAAAGAGGGTCTGACCAGTGGAAAAGCTGGCCAGGCCCTCTTTGCATGGGACTAAAACAGCAACGGCCTACCTTGCCGCTCCTGCTCCGTGTGACGTCGCCCTGACCTGGATCTTCACGGCGCCGGACGCACAGTGTCTCGTATGCCCGATCCCACACGATCGGCATCGCGGGACATGCACGGGACGAAAAGCTTCGGAGGGGGTGAAGGACCCCATCCCATGCCCCGTGACCTGCGGCTTTCCCGCTAGGGCGGGCAACACGTACGGAACGTGGGGCCGTTGCACTTCGCGTCTCACCTCTCCGACCTGGTCGTTTGCCTCGATACGACGCGGGCCCACCCTGGCATCAGCGCACCTGGGAACGTGCGGGGCATGAGATCACCGTGGGCTAATGGTTGCCTGCGAGGAGGTTGGCGGCCGCTCATCCGTATTCGTCCAGAAGCGCGTCGATGCGCCTGTTGGCGAGGGCCTGACGGCCGTAGAGGCATTTCGCGTACCGGGTCATGAGGACCTCGACGCTGTTGCCCGCCCGTTCGGCGACCTCGGTGGGGTCGACGCCGGCGTTCAGCCAGGTGGACAGGGCCGAGTGTCTCAGGTCGTAGGGGCGGACGGCGAGGGGAGACGCCACCAGGTCCGGCGGGAGGGCGAGTTCGCGAGCCTCGTGCCAGGCGCGATCGTACGTGCTGGAGCCCACGATGCCGCCCTTTTCGTTGAAGAACAGCCGACCGCCGTCCGCGGTACCGAAGGTGTCGACGCTCTCCCTCCACAGGCGGACGAGTTCGGGCGGAAGCGGCACGACACGCGTATCGCTCGGTGGGCGGCTCTTCAGGCCGCGGAGGTCGTGATTCCGTCCGCTGTCGGTCCACTTCTTGCCGACGGAGGGGCGGGTGGCGTGCAGGACCGCGGTACCCCACCCAGTCGCGGGCAGGTCGCAGTCGGGCAGCGTGACGGCCACGGCTTCGGCCGGCCGCAGTCCCGCGTAGTACATCCCGGCGAAGAGGCCGACCAGCCTTCGCCCTCGCGCCCGCTCGTAGCCGCCTATGTAGGAGACCGCGCAGAGCAGGCTCCGCGCCTGCGTAGGGTTGACGACGACACGGGGATCGACCTGCTGGACGGTCTCGGTGATGCGCCAGCTGACGTGGGCCAGGGGATCGGCGCGGAGCCGTCCCAGTTCGATCGCGTACCGCACCGAGTTCACGAGCGTCGTGCGCTTGCGTCGCTGTGTTTCGGCAGCCGCGACCGTGCCGTCCCGCTTCAGCCGGAGAGCCTGCAGCACGCCGCGCATCACGACCGGGTCCAGAAGGTCGTCCAGGGGGCGCGAAGCCCGGGCGACCCAGTCCAGAGCGAGCCGCACCTCCGTGGGCGCGGTGCGCGCATCGGGCCGGGGGATCACGAACGCCCAGTTCCGCAGCGCCCGCCGCAGCAGCTCGTCATCCGGCCGTCCTCGCGCCCTTCGGAACATCGCCATGGTGAGGGAGCACAGGGCGTCGTTGGTCTCGCTCCGGGTCTTCGCCGAAACCTGCCCCCAGCGCACCTCCAGGTATTCGAGCGCGAAGGCGTACCAGCTGATGGTGGTCGCACCGCGCCCGCTCCTCACCCGGCCGAAGTCGTCAGCGGCGGCTTCCCTGACGGCTCGGACCAACGAGGCCCCGAGCTCGTCGGCCAGAGCCCTGACATCCACTCCATCGCCGGCCGCCGGCCGCCGCCGGGGCTTCATCACCCTCGGCCCGCGCCGTCCGGGTGCATTTCGCGCCTGGCCTGCCGAACTCCGCATGGCGTCCACCGCCTCTCTCCAGGTCAACGTGCCGCCTGCGGCTCCAGTGCCAGCCAAGAAAGCCCCACTGGGAGGATAAAGGGTAGGATAGCTAGCATGAGCGAGCCCACCGGAAAGTACTCGATCACCATGCCTCGCGACATCGCAGAAGCCGCCAAGGCCCGCAGCGGCCCCTCCGGCCTTTCCGCCTATGTGGCCGCCGCCGTCGCCCGCCAGATCGAACGCGACAACCTCAACGAACTCATCACCGTCGCCGAGGCCGAGCACGGTCCCGTCACCGACGACGAGATCCAGTCCCTGCGCGACCAGCTCACCGATGCCCGTCGCGAGCAGAACCAGCATGAGGCGAGCGCAGCGTGACCCGCTCTCCCGCGGCCCCAGGCGGCACCCTCGTCCTCGACAGCGAAGGGCTGGCGAAGGCTGTCCTGCGCGACAGAACGGTCACCACTTGGCTCGCTCTGGCCCGCGCCGACGACCTGCGCGTGATCACCTCGGCGGCCACCCTCGTCGAGGTGGTCCACCCCCGCATCAACCGCCCGGCCCTGGAGTGGACACTCTCCCGCCTCGTCGTCGAACCGATCACCGAACCGATCGCCCGCCACGCCGCCGCGCTCCTCGCCGACGCCGGCCTGCATGGCCACAAGTACGCCATCGACGCCATGCTCGTCGCCACCGCGCTCGCCGCACCTGGGCCAGTCACCGTCCTCACCTCCGACCCGGAGGACCTCACCGCCCTCTGCGGCGGACGCGCGACCGTGATCAAGATCTGACCGCTCCGCCCCATTGAAGCCTCGGTCGGAATCTCAACGCTCCGTCCACGCTTGCTAGCGCCGCCGGAACGTCACGTCACGTGGTCGAGCCCATATCGGTCGCCCCGTAGTCAGGGTCATACAGGCGCAGCATGGAGACGAAGCTGTCGAGCAGGTCGAGTTGTTCGGCTCTGAGCGAAGGCGCGTTAAAGTGCATGACCGTGTTACGGACGTCCTTCACTCGGCCGAGCAGCCCGATGAAGTGGGCTCTGTCGACGAGAGGCCAGCCGAGTTTGTCCCAGCGTTCCTCGTTGTCCAGGAGGCGGATGTACTCGCCGAACATCATCTCGTCGACCGACGTCTTCTTCTTGTGCACTTTCTGCACGTCGGCCTCGTCGTAGACGCGTCCCAGGCAGCGTCGAAGGCGGCGCTCGATCTCGCCCAGGGTGAAGAAGGGACGGGCCACGGTGCCGAACTCGTCGGCGAGGTCGGCGGAGGTGACGATGCCGCTCACCTGCCCGTCCGCGGCTCGGATGAGAACGAATTCGTGCGCGCGGATCGCCGGCAGTACCGGCAGCAGGTGAGCCGAGGCGTTGACGATCTCGTACTCCGTGCTGATCGCGTTGGCCAGACACGTCTTACGTCCGGTCGCGTGCATGTGAACGATGGATGCCCAGGTGACGACCCCATGGAGGGTTCCCGACGTGTCGATCACGGGAAGCTGCAAGTACCCATGCTCCGCCATCTTTCCCATCGCGGCGGACAGAGACTCGTCGGGTGTGATCGATGCGACCCTGTGGGCGCAGGGCAGGTCATGCACCCGCATGGCCGCCTGCGGGAACACTCCGACGGATTCCTCCGAGTCATCGGCCAAGTCCCGCTCGCCGGCGTCATCGCCGGCTTCGGCAGCCGTGTCCCGCTCCTGGCCGATCGGGACGATCGCGACCTCGTCGTCCAGCGAGCCCACCGCGAAGTCCGGCACCGTGTTCAGGCGGGCGTTCGTCAGATCGAGCCGAATCTGAGGGACGGACGCGTGGTCACGGATCCGGTAGCCCCACACCGCCAACAGGTCTCGGATCGTCAGGGATGCGCCCTCCAGTCCCTTGACCGTGGCATCAAGCGGCGTCGGCATCGCTCGCCCCCTCACGTACCGCGGCCTTGCCCATCTCTCGCTCCACGAGTTCCAGGAGCCTGGCCGTCCGATCCCGGTAGAAGGCGTCGAAGTCGTCCGTGCGCAACGCCTTGGCGTCGATGAGGTGCGTTCCGATGATGTCGTCGAACCAGTCTCCCGGACTCCCGGTGTGCCGTTCGAAGGCGGTCAGGTACGCCGACGGCGCGCCGGCCCCCATCGCCTGCATCGCCCGGTAGGACAGCGGCGTCTTGTTGACGATGCTGCTCATCCGGGTGCCGTCCACACCGTTCTGCTCGAACCACGCCTTCGGGAAGACCTGTCGGATGTCCACGTACTGCCCGATCAGGAACTGCTCGTTGATCGGTTCCCCGTGGAAGTACCAGTCGATCGCGCCTTCCTTGAGGAGGAGGGCGTGGATCCCCTTGTACGCGGCGCTGTTGCGTGAGGCGAGCCGGTGCAGGCGCTGTTCCTGGAACGTCGCCTCGGTGACGGTGTCGGGCTCCGCGCCGCCGTCCTTGATCCAGCCGACCACCTGCTCGACGTCCCGCACGAACCGGGTGTCCGTGACCCCTCCGTAGAGCTCGCCGAGCACACCGCACCAGTACCAGCGGGCGAGCTTCTCTTGGGCGTCCGGCCCGTGCAACGCCTCGCCGAGCAGGACGGCGATGGCCGCCAGGGGCACCACCTGCGAACCGTACGGCAGGTCACGCTCGCGGAAGACGTTCTGGGTGGCCAGGAAGCGGCCGACCCAGGACAGCGCCTCGGCCGTCTGCGGAGCGATCCGCGTGTAGTCGGCCAGCGGAAGGTGCAGCAGGTCCCGGCGCTTGCAGCTCACCGCCGGGGCGGTGGCCGCGCCAGGGTGCTCCGCCAGGAACTCCTGCTTGCGCATGTAGGTGCGCACCAGCGCGATGGCCTGGAGGAAGTCCAGGCTCGTGAGTCCGGTCTCCTGGCCGGTGTCCCTGTCCAGGGTGCCGAACACCAGGTGGTCTGCGCACAGCTTGCTCTTGATGTCCTGCCAGTCCTTGATGAGGCTGAAGTCCTGGCCGCCGTGTTCCGCCGAGTACTGCGTGTCCCCCGCGTAGGTGGCCGTGAGCAGCTCGAAGACGTTGAGGACGACGCCGCCGGTGTTCACCCGCTCGAACACCGAGCACACCGCCTCCTTGCGGGTCTCCTTCGGGAGCCGGATCAAGGGCACCTTGAAGCCCTTGACCGTGTCGATGACACGGGCCTGGAACGCCGACCACAGGTCCCAGCGGTCGTCGCCACTACTCACATAGGCCCTTTGCCACTTCCCGGTCAGGTCCGGCTCGAAGATCAGGTTCAGAGGAAACAGGCCGCTCGCGCACTCCTTCTCGCGCGTCGAAAGGTCCCGGATCGCGTGGCCGTACGCGCCGCGCACCACCCGGTCCTCGGGTACGGACACGATCGCCTCGTCGCGGTCCGCCGCCTCATCCACCGCCTTGACGATGTCGATGTAGTACCAGCGCCTGAGCGGCTTGTTGCGTGCGCCCGTCGTCTCCACAGGCCGGTCGGACCTGAGCGCCTGGTACAAGGAGGTCAGCCGCTGCTGACCATCGAGCAGCAGTTGCTCTGGCACCGTGTGCGGCTGCACCTCGGTGCCGTGCAGCGGCCGGGCCTTGAACTGGGCGTCGCCGCCCGTCTCCAGCGTCATCGCGACACCCAGCGGGTAGTCGAGCGTCACGGTCGCCAGCAGGGCGCGGATCCGGTCGTCGTCCCACTTCCACTGTCGCTGGAAGTCGGGGAGCTGGATCCTGCCAGCCGCCACGTCGTCCAGCATCTTGCCCAGGCTGGGCCCATCCAACGCCACCTCAAACCCCCAGTAACACAGACACTCCCCTACGTCACAGGGCCGACATGCTACTGGCAGCTGGCAATCCCCAGGCCGGATTCGATCAGGCTTACACAGAGGCTTCTAATCTTCTAATCTTTGGGGACTTGGAGTTCCAGGTTGTGGAGGTCGGTCGTGCCCAAGCGTTCCATCGAGATCGACGACGAGGTGTTCGCCTTCCTGCAGAGCAGGAGCGAACCCCTGGTGGACACCCCCAATGACGTATTGCGGCGCCTGCTGCTCCAAGGCACCGAAGGCCTCGCGGAAGGCCCGGAGGATCGGCGCCCCGGTGACCTGATGCCATTCATCACGGCGGGCCTGCTGAAGGCCGGGGACAAGCTGATCCACGTCCAGCCGCGCCGCGGGCTGACCCACGAGGCCACGGTGACGGCGGACGGGTGGCTCGAGATCGAGGACGGCCGCACGTTCTCCAAGCCTTCGCCCGCCCTCAAGGCGCAGACCGGAGTCGACATCAACGGCTACGGAAAGTATGTCCTCAAGACGAATCCCGAGGTCCGGCTCCAAGACCTCCGCGAGCAGCTGCGAGGCGGTGCCTGATGGCGACACACCTGATCATCATCGGGGACCGGGAACCCCTGGCCTGGGTGCTGGAGAACCAGCGGATGGCATTCCCCGTCAGCCGCACCACCGGATTGCCGGAGAAGGGTGACGAGATCCTCCTCTACACGACCAGGGGCTGTTTCCGGAACCCGGGGCGCGACCGCGGACGGGTCATGGGCCTGGCGACCGTCACCTCCGAGGTCGCGGCACTCCCTGACCCCGTCTCGTTCGCTGACCGAGCCTTCACATCGGGGTGCACCCTCCAGGTGCACGGCCTCACCCCGCGCCACGAGGGAGTGATCCTCGCCGACCTCGTCCCGCAACTTCAGGTCTTCCCGGATCCGAAGACCTGGAGCGTTCGCATGCGGCGCGCGTCGCTGAGGCTCCCCGAACCGGACGCGGATCTGCTGCGCCGCGAGCTTCAGCCGATGCTCCGGACCCGCACGGCGGTTCTCGGCCAGTACGCGCTCTGATCCGGCCGCTGCACTGCCTGGCCTGCTTCGTTTCAGGCAGGGAAGCGGAACGTCGGCCGTAAACTTGCCGACGAGCTGTGTGCGCCGTCGGCCGGACGCGGCCCTCCCGCGCGTCCGGCTGCTCCAAGGTCACGCGCACCGCCGACGACACCACGATCAGGGTTCGACACGGGTGGGGGCGCAATCCATGTACGAGCTGAACGAGGAGAAGGATCCGGCGGTGCTGGGTCCGTTCGAGCTGCTTGCCGTGCTCGGGCAGGGTGGGATGGGCCGTACCTATCTGGGGCGCAGGCTCCCGTTGGAGAACCTCGGGCCCGAGCTGGAGACGGGCTACCACCTGACCGAGTTCACGGAGTCGGCCCAGCCGGCCCTAGCGGCGGTCAAGGTGATCAAGCCGTCGAAGCTCCGGGACAGTTCCGAGCACTCCGAGCAGGAGGCGCGGGCCCGGTTCGCGCAGGAGATCGAGACGATGCATACGGTGGCCAGCGTCCGGGTCCCGGCGCTGCTCGGCGCCGATGCCGACGCCGAGCAGCCGTGGCTGGCCATGGACTACGTCCACGGCCCGACCCTTCACAAGCTCGTCCACACCTGCGGGCCCTTGGCCGTGGGCCCGTACGGCGCGCTCGGCCTCGCCCTGGTGGACGCGCTCCGCGCCATCCACGGCGCCAAGCTGCTCCACCGGGATCTCAAGCCCGGCAACATCGCGCTAGGCCCCGACGGGCCCGTCGTCCTCGACTTCGGTCTCGCCGTCCTCACCGAGCGGGACAGCGACGCGGCTCTTACCAAGACGGGTGTCGGCTTCGGCACCCCGTCCTATATGTCGTTGGAGCAGGCGACCGACACCAAGCACGTGACGGAGTCGGCGGACATCTATTCGCTGGGGGCGGTGTTGTTCTTCGCGGCCTCGAAGCGGCCGCCCTACCCGTTCTCCCCCCTGCCCACCGCGCCGAAATGGGACGGCCTGTACGCGCCGTACCTGCCGCTGCTGGGCCGGATTCTGGTGCAGGTGGAAGCGCAGCGACCGTCGCTCGACGAGATCGAGAGCGACCTTCAGCAGTTGCTCGCCGTGCACGGGCTGACGGAAGAGGCCGCCGCGGACCAGCTGCGGGCTCTCGTGGCGGAGTCCGGGCTGGTTCCGGAGCTCCCTGCGAAGGCCCTCTCCGACCTGCCGGACCCCGAGATCCAGCAGGTGGCCCAGCAGGCCGTCAATCAGGGGGCCGCGCCGGACAGCCCGTGGGTTCCCGATCTGTTCGACGAGTTCCTCGAGGCGGAGGCCGAGGACGTGGAGCCCCTGGACGTGCCGGCCGAGCCTGCACCCGGCCCTGCCGAGTACGTGCCGACCGTGGTGGACCCCGGCGCGCAGCCGGCTCCGGGAGCTGGGACACCGCAGCCCACCGTGACCAGCTACCACCTCGCGCCGCCGCAGCCCCCGGTGGCGCCCGATCCGGCCGTGGCTCCGTCCGTCGCCCTGCGGGCCGCCGAGCGGCTACGGAAGGCCTACGCGCACAGCGGACGCCTCTGACATGACAGGGACCTGGGGCCTCCGCCACCTGCGGCAGCAGGCTGTAGGTCCTGGATCGCGGGGTCCTTTGTCCGTTTAGGCTTCAAAAGGGGCCCATGCCGCCCCCGTCCCCGGTAGAAACAGAACCTCGCGCACCGAGTACGGCGTGCGTCCCACCGTCCTGTCGAAAGGAACCACCCGCCATGCCCGACGCAGCGTCCGACCTCCCCTCGGGCCCGCCCCCGGCGGGCACGGTGATCGAGGTACGGGACGAGGAATGGCTGGTCCGCAGCAGCAGCCAGGTCCGCGTCGGCGAGATCCTGATCGAGGCCGTCGGCGCCTCCGAACTGGTTCGCGGGCACCGGGCGCGCTTCCTCACCTCGCTCGACGGCATGCCCCGCGTGCTCCGCCCCGAAAACACCCGGCTCGTCCACGACACGTCCGAAGGCTTCCGTCTCAGCCGGCTCTTCCTGGAGGCCGTGCTGCGCAAGACCCCGCTCCCCCAGATCGAACGCCGCCTCGCGCTCACCGAGGGTTTCCTGCTCGATCGCATGGACTACCAGCTGCGGCCGGCGCAGAAGGCTCTCGAGAATCCGCTGAGGCCTCGCCTGCTGATCGGTGACGTCGTCGGCCTCGGTAAGACGCTGGAGATCGGCATCCTCCTCGGTGAGCTGATCCGCCGGGGCCGTGGCGAGCGCATCCTCGTGGTCACCCCGGCACCGGTACTCGAGCAGTTCCAGCACGAGATGTGGACCCGCTTCTCGCTGCCCCTCGTCCGGCTGGACAGCGTGGGCATCTCCCGGATCGAGCGGAAGATCCCGGTCGGCCGGAACCCGTTCACGTACTACAAGCGCGTCATCATCTCGATGGACACCCTGAAGAACGCCAAGCGCTACAAGGCTTGGCTCGAGGGCATCGAATGGGACGCCGTCGTAATCGACGAGTCGCACAACCTGATCAACCAAGATAGTGACCGCCACAAGCTGGCCAAGCTGCTCGCCAAGCAGACTGACGCCCTGATCCTCGCGAGCGCCACCCCGCACAACGGTGTGATGCGGGACTTCACCCGCCTGGTCCGGCTTCTGGACCCGATCGCCGTCAAGGACGAGAAGAACCCGAAGCCGTCCGAGCTGCACCACCTCATGCTGCGCCGTACGAAGGTGAGCAAGGAGGTCGCCAAGGCGCTGACGGGCTCCTGGGCGCCCCGCGGCGAGTCGAAGCCGATCCCCTGCACGGCAGGTAAGCTGGAGGAGCGGGTCTTCGCCGAGCTGGCCGACAGCTGGCTGCGGAATCCAAACCCGCATGGGGCCGATCATCTCTTCCCTTACGTGCTGCTGAAGTCCTTCCTGTCCTCGCACCGCGCGCTGTTCGTGACGGCCAGGAAGAAGCTGGCCGGCCTGGGCCACGCCCTGCCCGAAGGCCACAAGAACGTCACCGACCCGCCGCTGACCGGTGCGGAGGCACACTCGGTGGTGCCGGAGATCGCCTCGCTGCTGCGGCTGACGGAGCTCGCCCGCGAGATCGAGCAGGCGTCGGCTTCGGCTCCCGGAACCATCGCCACGGCCAAGCTCGCAGCCCTCGTCACGTACCTCCGGCAGATCAAGGTCGGACCGGGCAGCCCGACCCGCGCGGTCGTGTTCTCGGAGCGTCGCGAGACCCTCAACTGGCTCGGTACGGTCCTGCCCGCGCTGCTGGGCTGGAAGAAGCCCAAGGACGGCGAGGACGCCGTCAAGGTGATGCACAGCGAGGTCTCCGACACGGTCCAGATGGACTATGTGGACGAGTTCGCGCGGGCCGGCAGCGACGTACGGCTGCTGCTGACCGGTGACGGCGCCTCCGAGGGCGTCAACCTGCACCGGCAGTGCCACCACCTCGTCCACTGGGACCTGCCGTGGAGCCTGATCCGGGTCGAGCAGCGCAACGGCCGCATCGATCGCTACGGCCAGACCGAGAACCCCGAGTTCCGGGCGCTGATCCTGCGCAGCGAGGTCGAGGGAGCCCTGGACGACCGGACCGTCGCCGAGAAGGTCCTCGCCCGTGAGGCACGGGTCCATGAAGTGCTGGGCGCGGTGGAGGCCGCCACGAAGGAGGACGACTGGAGCAAGGAGGAGATCCGGGTGATGGAGGCACTGCTCCGCGACGCCCCGCCCGAGGAGGCGGTCGCCGACCTCCAAGCCGTCGATGTGGACACGCTCGCCGAGGGCGACGGTCTGGGCGACGGGTTCCCCGTGGCGCGCCGGACGATGAGCGAGTTCGGGACCGGCCCGGCCCTGGTGGAGCCGGAGGCCGACGCCCCCGGCTCCGACGAGGGCTTCGCCGCCGACTTCGACGCCGACTTCGATTTCGATCTGGACCTGGATGACTACGGGTCCGACGCGCCGGAGGAGCCCGCTCCGACGCAGGACGGACCCGACTCGGCCACGGAGGACTCCGACATCCCGACCGTGGACGAACTGCGCCTGTTCGACGCTGCTCCGGAGCGGAACCGCCTCCTGTACGTACGCACCGGCCTGGAGGAGCTGGCCAAGCTGGAGTCGTTGCACCTCGACACCGCCTTCGTCGGCACCGACCTCAGCTTCGACACCCCCGAGGACCTGGCCGACCGGCTCGACGTGCTGCCGCCCGGTTATCTGCGCGACCAGAACATCGCCCGGCGGATGAAGCTGACCTTCAGCCGCAGGGACGCGGCCGATTCCCTCAAGAGGGCTCGCGAGGACTCGAACTCGTCCTCCCTCTGGCCGGACGCCCACTACGTCGGCGAACTCCACCCGGTGGTCGAGTGGATCACCGACAAGGTGCTCGTCCACGTCGGCCGGCAGCAGGCCCAGGTCCTCCAGGTCGATCCGCGGTACGCACCGAAGCCAGTGGTCCTCACCCAGGGAGTCTGGTCCAACGCCGAGGGACGGCCGACCCTGGTCACCTGGCTCGCGATCGACCGGCTCGACGGGCCCGAGCCGCGCGTCCGGGAACTCACCCCGGAGCTTCTCGCCGACCTGGGCATCGGCCCGGACATGCCCGACCACTACAGCCCGGGTGTTTTGGAGGACCTTCGGCCGCTGGTCCCCAAGGCCGTGGCCGAGACCCGGCGTGCGCTCGTCGGGCTCCGGGAGATCGCCGACCGGGAGGTCGACGCCCCGCTGCGCGCGTACGAGAAGCAGGTCGGCGACTGGCGGCAGGAGCTGCTCCCGGGCTTCACCCGCTCCACCCGCGACGAGGCGGCGGACCACCTGGCCGAGGCTGCTGCCCGGCTGCGGACCTCGGGTGACCCGATGGTCCGGGTCCTGGCCGTACTGGAGCCCGGCGTATGAGTCCCCGTCCACTCGACCGCACCCCCATGAACAGCGAGCAGGAGCAGCAGGCGTGACGTTCGACTCCCTGATCAACGAGCGCGAGTACTTCCCGTCCTTCTACCTGGACGACATCCTGCCGAAGCAGCTCGCGAGCGGCCCTCTCAAGCAGTGGTCGGCCCTGGAGCGCCAGGGGCAGTCCACGCCCCGGCAGAACCTGCGCGACCTGACCCGTCCTTACATGGACGTCCGGGCCGTGCTCGGCCCGGACGCGGAGAAGTGCAACGGGCTGTCGTACGCGCCCGCCGTCGCCGCGCAGGAGGCAGCCGCCGCCGTACTGAAGGCCGCGGGACCGGACACGGAGCCGCCGACCTTCCAGCCGACGCCAACGGAGGCCGAATCCGAGGCCGACACCTCGCCCGAGGGCGAGTGGCAGGCCGCCCTGGCCGGGTGGCACGAACGCCTGCTGAAGGCCCTGGACTTCACCCCGCAGCCGGGCCACTTCACCGCCCACACCCCGACCGGCCCGATCGCCGTGCCAGTGACTCACTCGGAGCCTGGTGTCCTCGTCCTGACCGGCGGCTTCGCGGAGGACTTGGACGCCACCCGCGGTGACGGTGCCGCGAACCTCCTCCCCGCCCCCGTCCGGGTGTCGGCCTCGAAGACGCTGACGACGGTCCGCGAGCTGGCCTCCTGGGTCCTGAACGCGGAGAACGCCCCGCGCTACGCGCTGCTCCTCTTCGGCGGCGTGCTGATCCTCGCCGACCGGCAGGCGTTCTCCCGTGGTCGCTATCTGGCCGTGAACCTGGACACCGCACTCCCCCGCAAGGCTACGAAGGGCGCGAAGGCCAACGAGATCGACCTGATCGCGGCGATCTTCGCGGCCTCGTCGCTGAGGCCCGGCGAGGACGGTTCGGACGACGAGATCGCCAAGCTGGTCACCGAGTCGCGGGACCACTCGGTGGACCTGACCGGCAAGCTGCGCAGGGGCCTGCAGAAGTCCGTCCAGCTCATCGCCAACGAGGTGCTGCGGCGAGCCCGCGAGGAGTCCGGGGTCCACCCCGACGACCTGCCGGAATGGCTACCCAATGCCCTGAAGGAACCCGGCGACCTGCCGCGCCTCCTGACCGAGGAGTCGCTGCGCTACCTGTACCGGATCCTGTTCCTGCTGTACGCGGAGGCCCGGCCGGAGCTCGAGATTCTGCCGGTGAAGAGCGAGGCGTACGCGACCGGGTACAGCGTGGCCCGGCTGCGCGAGCTCATCGTCCAGGAGAAGCTCGGCAGCGCCTCCCGGGACCGCTTCCACTTCCACGCGTCCCTGGCCCTGCTCTTCGAGAAGGTGTTCACCGGCCACCCGGTGGCGAACACGGTCACCGACCGGAGTGCGCCGATCGAGGAGGCGCCGGAACTGGTCGAGGACGACGGCCACGAGAGCGTACGCATCGAAGCGCTGCGCTCGCGTCTCTTCGACCCCGAGTCGATAAAGCTGGTCGGACAGTTCATCCCCTACCCGCACCCGACCCGCCCCGACGGCTCGCCGGCCCCGGCGAAGCCTCTGGATCTACGGCTGCGCAACAAGGTGCTACACCAGGTGCTGCGTCACCTGACGTTGGTCGAGGGACAGGGGAAGGGCCGGGGCGGGTTCGTCAGCTACGCCACCCTCAGCATCAATCACCTGGGCGAGGTATACGAGGGCCTGATGTCGTACACCGGATTCATCGCCACCGAGCCGATGTACGAGGTCGCCAAGGGCGGCAACCCCGAGGGCGGCTCCTGGCTGATCACCACCGACCAGGTGCGGAGCGGGCTCTACTCCGACGCGCCGGGCGACAGCGTCTTCGTCAAGGAGGACGACATCAACCCGGAGACGGGCGTGCCCGACTCGGTGGTGCACCCGGTCGGCTCGTACGTGTACCGCCTGGCCGGCCGCGACCGGCAGACCAGCGCCTCGTACTACACGCCCGAGTCCCTGACCCAGGCGACCGTCGAGCAGACGCTCCGCTTCCGCCTGGACGACGAGGGCCGGATCGACCCGCGCGAACCGGAGAAGTCCGAGGTCACGGCGGCGGAGGTGCTGCGCTGGCGGGTGTGCGAGCCGGCACTCGGCTCCGGCGCGTTCCTCAACGAGGCGGTCAACCAGCTGGCCGAGCTGTACCTGAAGCTGGCCCAGCACGAGCGGGGCGAGCAGATCGACCCGGAGGAGTACCCGCGCGAACTCCAGAAGGTCAAGGCGTACATCGCCCTCCACAACGCGTACGGCGTCGACCTCAACAAGACGGCGGTGGAGCTGGCGGAGATCTCGCTCTGGCTCAACACCATGTACCCGGGCATGCGGGCCCCTTGGTACGGGCTGCACTTGCACCGGGGCAACTCGCTGATCGGGGCGGCGCGGAAGGTGTACCCGGGCCAGTCACTCGACAAGGGCGGCTGGCTGAAGGCCGCCGAGCAGCAGGCGCCAAGGGCTGTCCCGCTGACCGAGAAGCTGGGGGGTACGGGGGTCCACCGGCCGGTGCACCAGTTCCTGCTGCCAGCGCTGGGGTGGGGGTCGGTCGGCGACTCGGTGTCGGTACGGAAGGTCACGGGCCAGAGCGTGGTGGCCGGGGCGGTGGCCGAGTGGCTGGAGCCCGAACTCATCGAGGCGATGAAGAAGTGGCGTTCGGGCATGCGCCGGGCGCCGAAGGGCGAGAAGAAGACGTCGGCGGCATCGGAGAAGGCGCCGACGAGCCAGGCCACCGTTCTGAAGCGGGAGGCGCGGTCCGGGCAGGGCGCGCTCGATCTGGGCCTGGAGATCTGGGAGCAGTCGGGCCTCGACTTCTCGGCAGCGGCGTCGGCCGAGGCGCCGGCTCCCGCGAAGCGGGCCGCGCCGGCGCGACGCGGCGCGGGCGCGGACGACGGCTCCTATGGGCAGACGGGGCGCCTGCGGGCGCTGGCCGAGCGGGTGGAGTACCTGTGGGGCCTGGTCAAGCTGCGGCTTGAGCTGTCGGAGCAGGAGATCTCGCGTGACATCCCAGTGTGGGGCGCGGAGAGACGGGGCAAGCGGTCGACCCCGGTGATGGATCGGGAGGCCGTCCGCGAGGCCCTGCAGATGGAGGGCAGCCCGTACTGGCGGCTCAAGCAGGTCATGGACGCGTGGTGCGCGTTGTGGTTCTGGCCGCTGGAGGAAGTCACCCTCCTGGATGGCACGGCGCCGGACTACTTCCATGGGAAGCAGGACCTAAAGAAGCTCAGCAAGGGCAGCGTCGACCGCAAGGTGGCGCTGCGGGACTTGGACGACTGGATCGAGTTTGCGGAGTCGGTCGTCGGCCGGGTGGATGTGGAACCGGGGAAGGACACCGGTTCGCTGTTCGAGATCCCGAAGGTCAATGGGCTTGAGGGCCTGGACAAGTTCGAGCAGTCCCTCGACGAGAAGATGACGGAGATCTCAGGCTGGGTGGACCCCCTGAACCTGGGTGACCTCTTCCCGTGGCATGGGACGGCGGCCCAGATCGCAAAGGAGCGGGGCTTCTTCCACTGGGAGCTGGACTTCGCGCATGTGTTTACGGGGGGTGGGTTCGACCTGATGGTGGGCAACCCGCCGTGGGTCCGGCAGGAGTGGGATGAGAACGGTGTGCTGGCGGAGCTTGAACCGTGGTTTGAACTCAGTGGCAAGGGCGCCGAGACTGACCGCGCGGAACGCGTCGAGGAGCTTCTGCGCGCTGCTCAGGGCAGGTCGTTCTACCTCAGGGAACTTGAGACTGTAGCGGGCGTCTCGTCGTTCCTCGCCGACTCGGGCACCTATCCCGAACTGGCCGGCACTCGACCGGACATGTACCGGGCCTTCATGTTGCTGTCGTGGCGCACGACAGGCAGTCGGGGGATCGCGGGTCTCATTCACCCCTCGACGCATCTATCGGGCTCCAAGGAAGGCGCTCTGAGAGGAGCTGCTTACCAGCACCTCCGGCTTCACGCCGACTTCGTTAATGAGCTCTATTTGTTCGCCAAGCCTGTGGATCACAGTACCCACTTCAGCGTTAACGTGTACGGGCGCGCACGTGATCCGCAGTTCCAGCACCTGAGCTGGCTGGTTCACCCGCTGGTACTTTCTGAATCCCTGCGCCACAGCGGCTTGGGGGACACCCCGGGAATCAAGCATGATGGCAGTTGGGATGCGCGTCCACACAAGAAGCGTGTCGTGAAAGTCAACTCCGCAACACTCACAGACTGGCAGAAGCTGGTGGGTGACGATGAGCCACAGCAGGCCTCGGGTGCAAAGCTACTCTTCCCTGTGACCTCGTCCGAGGAGTCGGCCATCTCCGCCCTCGCCAAGTGGCCTCACCGACTCGCAGCAATGCGCCCGCGCATCAGCGGCGGCTTCAACGAGAAGACGGATCGTGTCGCAGGGTACTTCGCCTGGGATTCCGGCCCAGCGCAGACCTGGAACGATGTCATCCTCCAGGGGCCTCACTTCAGCGTGGCAACACCGTTCGCCAAGCAGCCCACCAGTGGAGCCACTTCATCCGACGAGCTGGAAACTTGGGACTCCGTGAGGCTTGCGCCTGACGCCATCCCGAGGACCAACTATCTCCGCGCGAAGACAATTCAGGAGTTCGAAGCAAAGCAAGACCATTGGCTGGACCACCAAGAGTACGCACGCTTGAAGCAAAATAAGGAAGCCGTCGCCTTGGCAGAGTCCGCCATACGCAAAAGGCACCCAGACCTCTCAATTGAAGGCGTTCGCGAAGCAGCCGACTCCCGACTCCGCGCAGATTGCACCTACCCATACTCGAAGTTTTTCCGAGTCGCCTGGCGAGAAATGAATCGCGCCAAAAATCAACGGGTTCTGCACGCGAGCCTGATCCCGCCTGGCCCAACCCACGTCCACGCCGTTCGCAGCATGGCACTGGATACCGAGACCGAGACCGCGCTTATTTCAGGCTTCTTCGCATCTCTGCCCGCCGAGTATCTTCTGCGAATTACCAATCGCAACCATATGGACGTCGCGGATGCTTATATCTTCCCTGCCCCCAGCACCAACCACCCCCTGGCTGCAGATCTCCTACTGCGCACCCTTCGACTGAACTGCCAGACGAATGCATACGCTCCACTTTGGCAGAACCTCTACGCTGCTCCATGGCAATCAGACATTTGGGCAGCCGAATCCGTCTGGCCTCTCGGACTTCATTCCCTGTCGACTGGAATCGCCGCTACCTGGACGCAAACGACTCCACTCCGAAGCGAGCTGTCGCGGCGCGCAGCACTCGTCGAGATCGACGCGCTCGTAGCCGTCTGGCTCGGGATCAGCGCGGATGAGCTCGTCGCCATGTACCGGGCTCGGTTCCCCGTGCTCCAGCAGTACGAGGAGAACATGTGGTTCGACGCGACCGGGCGGCGGATCGCCAAGGCGCACCAGCAGCACGGGTACGGGCAGCCCAAGGACGCCTGGAAACAGCTCAGTTCGCATGAGGACTTCCCGCTCGAAGCCAACGTGCCCGACGGGTACGAGGGGCCGCTCTACCGGGCAGACCGGGTGAAGGAGATGCGGGCCGCACACTCGGAGTTCACGCGGCGGATGCGGGCCGCCGGCTGGGAGCCCGGGGATACGGAGCCGCCGGGGTCCGCCCAAAAGTAGGCCGGACGCCGCAACCCGCACAGTCGCATGGCCGTCCGGCCGCTCCCCTCAGAGGGGAAGGGCGGGCGGCCGGGCCGTAACCGGCTCTCCCTGCCCGGCTCCCACAGACCATCCGACGGCTGAACCTCGCCCGGCGAGGTTCACGCTCCTCCGCAGTGACACACAACCAAACAGCGGCGGCCTCTGGTCGGTCGACGACTCACCGCGGTAAGCGTTGACCTCGGTTCCCCCGAGCGCCCAGACGGCACGGCCCCGCACCTGGGCAGGGTGCGGGGCCGCAGCATCGCTCCGGTCAGAACACCTGGACCAAGGTGCTGTCACGCGGACAACCACGATGACGCCGTCGCGCCGGTCTTCCTGGTACCAGACGATCAGGAGGCGGCGCGCATAGCTCCTGAGGCGGGACACCGCAAGCTCGTCATACCTCAGCGGACCGAAGCAGCGTCCGCGAGCTCCTGAGCGATCTTCTCGGCCTCGACCCTGTCCTCCGGGGAGAGGCTCGCCCCATCGCCCTGGTCCCCTACGACATGATCGGCGTTCGGGTTACTCCCACGCCCACTCGCTCAAGCTGCGACCTCGCGCTCCGCCTCAGCGATCATCCGGCCGATCTCCGCCGACGCGGCCCGCCGCACGGTCCTGTCTTCCGCAGTCCCGCTCATGCAGCCGAGCAGCCCTCTCCGGAGTCCGCCGCAGCGCCACCCAGATCCCACGTGCATGGGCGCCGTGCTGTCGGTCTGGACGGCTTCCTGCCGTGCCTGCCGGAACCCCTGCTCGAACTCGACAGCAGCGGCAAGGTCGATACGGTTCACGGCCACCCGAAGCGCGGTCTCGGTCAGAGGCGGCATCGGCAACGCGACGTCGCTGATGGGCGAGGTCGTCATCGGGTCCTCCTCGGTGGTATCCGGTTCAAGGTGTCGCGCTCGCAGCAGCCAGCACGCACCCTTCTCGGCGTGACGTTCAGGGGCTCGCAAGCGGGCGGTCACTCGGCACTCTCCCGGCGCCGGTGCTGCCCGTTCCGGAGGAGAGCATCAGGGACCGGCGGGAAGCGGGGCGCACCGCCTGACCGGCGCTGACCGGAACCCGGCGCCAGCACGCCCAGCGGCCACGCGAGCAGCACGGCGATAAGGTTTCGCACAGCCGAAGCTCCATTCTTCGGTGAGCCCCTGGGTACGGCCCTGGCCGGCCGCCCGGGGGCGTTTATGTGTTGTGCCACACTGCGTCCGTAGTTATCCACGGTTATCTACGGACGCGCAGAAACCTGCGGTCACCCACGCTGACGGCATGGACCTTGATCGCACCCGCCCGCTGTGGAGGCAGATCGCAGCGGAGATCATCCGGCGTATCGAGAGCGGGACCTACCCTCCCGGGAGCCGCGTGCCGTCCACTCTGGAGATCGCCCAGGAGTTCGGCGTGGTGAACGCGACGGCAGCGAAGGCCATGCGGCAGGTACGCGAACAAGGCTGGACACGCGGCGAAGTGGGGTTGGGAACGTTCGTTGTCGACGCCCTACCGTCCGCCACCGGGGCCGACCAGCCCGCCGACTGACACACTTCCGAGCCGCCCACCCCCTCCCGCCAGCCCCTCCCGGCCGATTCCAGCCCCGCTGTCCGACCCCACACGTAAAGTGGTCGAGATCGGGGGTGAATCGGTCAACCCCCGATCGGTGACACGAGTCCGGGTAGGCCCCGGAGCAGGACGTACGGGGAGGGCCGGCGGGCGCCATGAGACCCACACTCGCCGCGCAGGCGTTGCGCGACACGACGGTCGAGTATCTGACCACCACCTTCGCGCTGGCCGAGCCCGATACCCAGGAAGCGCTGACCGCCTTCCTCACCGACCCGGCCGACGGGCTATTCCGTGGGCCGTACCACCGGATCCGGCGACCGTTCCGCGCCGCCCAGGACGGCTGGCAGCGGCACCTCGACTGGTACAAGGGCGATTTCTGGCCGTACGCGCACCAGGCCGAGGCCTTCGCGCGCCTGACCACCAAGGACGGGCACGTCCCGCAGCCCACCCTGGTCACCACCGGCACCGGCTCCGGCAAGACCGAGTCCTTCCTCATCCCGATCATCGACCACTGTCGGCGTGCCAAGGCGGCTGGCAAGCACGGGATCAAGGCCGTGCTGCTCTACCCGATGAACGCCCTCGCCGGCGACCAGGCCGACCGGATCGGGAAGCTGCTGACCGACGAGCGCCTGGCGGACGTGACCGCCGGTCTCTACATCGGCGAGGCGAGCTCCACCAAGAACGGCTCCCCTTACGGGCGCGTCGCGGTGGACCGGGCCGAGATCCGGCGGAATCCGCCGGACATCCTGATCACGAACTACAAGATGCTGGACCTGCTGCTCCAGCGGCAGCAGGACGCCCCGCTGTGGGCCGATGCCGACCTCGCGTACATCGTGATCGACGAGTTCCACACTTACGACGGCGCCCAGGGCACCGACGTCGCCATGCTGCTGCGGCGGCTCGGCGCGGTCGTGGGAGCCGCCGAGGAGGGCCGTCCGCTCGGCTCGATCTGTCCGGTGGCGACCTCGGCGACCCTGGGCGAGTCGCCCGTACGCGACCGGCAGGACCAGGGCGGTGCGGGCGGTCCCCGGGCCATGCTGGACGTGGCCTCGCAGGTGTTCGGCGTGCGGTTCCCGGACGACGCGGTGGTCGGGGAGGACCGGCGGGACCTGAACTCCTTCCTCTCCCCCGTCGACCTGTCACTGCCCCTGCCCTCCCCCGCCGACCTCGTAACCCTGCCCGATCCGGCCGACGGCGACGGCTCCCTCGACGAGGTCTCCCGCGCGGTGCTCGGCTGCGACACCTCCGACGCCCGCGAGATGGGACGCCGGCTCCTCGCGCACCCGATCACCCACGATCTGCTGACCGCCGACGTGGACCAGCCGCTCACGGCCGACGAGATCCTGGCCGCCTTCCCCGCCAGCTCCCCGTGGCGGGTGACGGCGGCCCAGAATCCGGAGGAGGCCGCCAAGGCGCTGGACCGGTTCATCGCGCTGATCTCGGTGGCCCGCGATCCGAAGGCACCCGCCGATCAGGAGCGGCCCCTGCTGCTCGTCGAGACGCACCTGTGGGTGCGCTCGCTCTCCCGCGTCCTGCGGTTCGTCTCGTCGGAGCCCGTGTTCGCCTGGACGGACGCCGACCAGGCCGCCACCGCCGCCGTCGTCTCCGCCGCACAGGAGGACCGGCGCCGTGCCGTGGCGCGGGCCGGCCGACTGCCGTCGGCGTACTGCCGGCACTGCGGGCGGTCCGGCTGGAGCGCCATCATGCCCGAGCGGAACCCGCGCTCCCTGGTCACCGCTCCCGATGACATCTACCGGCTCAGCGCGGGCGGCGGCAACGGCAAGGCCAGGGTGCGGGCTCTCATCGCGGCGACCCCCGCCGAGGCCGCCAAGCAGGCACGACAGGCGCTCGGCCGGAGCATGCAGCGCGGTAAGCGCGCAGCAGAGCGTGAGGCGACCGTGCTCGTCCTGGAGGACAGCGGGGAGGCACTGCGTCGGATCGACCCCGACGAGGTGTTCCGCGCCGACGGCTCGATCGCGGAGACCCCGGAGAACGGGGTGTTCGTCAAGACCTGGTTCGACAACGCCGACCAGGACGACTACGCGAAGCAGGACCGCTGCCCCGCGTGCGGGCAGGCCCAGGGGATCCGCTTCCTCGGTGCCGGTGTGGCCCCGCTCGCCTCGGTGACCGTCACACAGCTGTTCACCGGCGGGGAGCTGCCGAAGAAGGACGCCGAGGGCAACGACCGGCGCAAGACCCTGATCTTCAACGACTCCGTACAGGATGCGGCTCATCGGGCCGGGTTCGTGGCGTCGCGGGCCTGGAAGTTCTCGCTGCGGTCGCTCGTCCAGGAGCAGTTGGCGGAGCGCTCGGCAGAGGAGCCGGGCTTCGCCACCGAAGGCGTACCGCTCAACGAGCTGATCGCCGCGCTGGTGAAGCGGGCCTCCGTGGACAAGGAGAAGCTGCTCGCCTCGGTCGTGCCGCCCGACCTGCACGACGTGGACCGGGTGAAGCGGCTTCTCGCCGGCAAGAAGCGGCTGCCCAGGGGGACGTGGGACCTGGTCGGTGAGCGGCTGGCGTTCAACACCCTGCTGGAGTTCGGGCTGCACTCACGGATGGGCCGGACGCTGGAGCTCACCCGTACGGTGGCGGCCGAGGTGTACCTGCCGGACCCGGAGCGCGCGGCCAAGCTCGCCGAAGGGTTGTACGAGGAGCACCTGCGACGGCAGCTTCCCTCGGCCCCGGAGGAGGCGGAAGAGGGCGAGGAGGCCGCCGGGGAAGCCGTACGGCAGGTCCTGCCCGCTTCCGGACCGGAACGGCTGCGCCGCTTCGAGGGGTTCGTGCGCGGCCTCCTGGAGCACGTGCGGATCAGTGGCGGCATTCGGCACGAGTGGCTGGACAAGTTCATAGACGCCGAGGGGCGCAGCCGGTACTCGATCTGGAGTGGGCGTCCCGAGGGCATGCAGGCCTTCGGCTGGAACTCGGACGCGCCGGCCTTCGTCCTGGTGGGGTCACGGTCGGGCAAGACGGACTTCGAACGGGTCGACACTAAGGAGAGCTGGTACACCGACTTCGCCGAGCGCTGCCTGAGCATGGACCGCGCCCTCGCCGCCGGCTATCTGGCCGAGCTGCTGCCGCGGCTGGCGGACGCCGAGATCGGCGCCCTGGCCCACCGGCGTACCGGAGAGAACAAGGCCGGTGGCAACAATCGAGAGCACGGGGTCTACGGGCTCACGCCCGGGCACATCCGGGTGCGGCCGCTGACCGACGAGCAGACGGCGCAGGCTGCGCTGGCCTGCCCGGAGTGTGGCTGGACGCAGACGGTGCCGCCGGAGCGGGTCGGCGTGTGGCAGGGCCTGCCCTGCCCGCTCAAGGGCTGCGCCGGGCAGCTGGCAGTGCCCTCCAAGGACGCTCCCGGCCGGGCCGGGCGGGACTACCGGCTGGACTACTACCGGAAGCTGTACCGGGAGGCGGGACCGTACAGCGTGGTCGCCGCCGAGCACACCGGCGTACTCGGCCGCAAGGAGCGCGAGGAGGTCGAGAAGGGCTTCCGGCAGGGTGTCCGGCACACCGACCCTAATGTGCTCTCCTGCACGCCCACCCTGGAACTCGGCATCGACATCGGCCAGTTGGAGGCGGTCGTGCTGGCCTCGCTGCCGCCGAGCACCGCCGGGTACGTCCAACGGGTCGGCCGGGCGGGCCGCTCCACCGGCAACGCGCTCATGGTGTCGCTCGCCGACACCAGCCCCCGCGCCCTCTACCACCTAGCCGAGCCGCGGCAGCTGATCGCGGGGCGGATCCTTCCTCCCGGCTGCTTCCTCTCGGCCGGCGAGCTGCTGCGCCGCCAGTACGTCGCCCATCTCATCGACCTGGCCGCGCGCGGCCGGCTGGAGGGTGTCGTCCCGCTGCCTGACCGGGTGACGGCCCTGTTCGGGCGGGTCGGCTGGCTGCGGCGGTTCTCTCAGGCCGTGACGGGCCGGCGGGATCTGGTCGACGACTTCCTGAAGCTGTTCCCCGAGATCGACGGAGTGCCGGACTCGGGAGTCTCCAAGGACGCTCGTGCCTCCCTGCACCGCTATGCCGCCGGAAAGCTGGCCGAGGCGTTGCAGGAGGCCGAGAAGGCGTGGGAGGCCGAGCGCACCGAACTCGTGGACCGCCGCGCCCTCATCAACGAGGCGGCGGAGGCGCTCCACGAGAACGTGGAGGACGAGGCCCGGGAGAAGCGGAACCTCGCCCGGGAGGCGATGGCCGTCGCCAAGCAGCTCCAGGAGTTCGCGCAGGCCGGAGCACAGGCGTTCCTGGTCGAATGGGGCCTGTTGCCGAACTACAGCCTCGTGGAGGACGGCGTACGGCTCGAGGCCGCACTGACCCGCAAGGAGCCCGCCCGGCGTGCCCGAGGCACCGCCGGTGCTGCGGACAAGGCACCCGCCTCGCAGTGGCGCACCGAGACCCGGACGTACACACGGCCGTCCGAGTCGGCGCTCACCGAGCTGGCCCCGGGGAACTCGTACTACGTCCTCGGCTACCACCACACGATCGACGGCTTCGATCTCGGGCCGCGTCCCAAGGAGGACGAGGAGGACCCGCGTTCGGCCGTGGTCGCCTGGCGGGTCTGCCGCGAGTGCGGACACGTCCGTACGAAGAACGCCGAGGCCGACAAGTCGGCCTGCCCCCGCTGCGCCGGACCCGGCATCGGCGGCAAGGCCGCGCTGCACCATGTGATCGTCCCGCACAAGGTGACCTCCCGGGACAAGCGGGACGACGCCCGGATCATCGACGACCGCGACTCGCGCAACCAGCGCTACTACTCGACCGCTACGGCGGTGGACATCGACCCGGCCGCCATCAAGGAGAGCTGGCGGCACTCGGGCGCCACCTTCGGCGTCGACCACGTGCGCGAGGCGGTCATCCGGAGGTTCAACCTCGGGCCCGCCAAGCTGAGCCGCCGCCCTGACACGTTCTTCGCCGGCACCGAGGTCACCATCACGCCTTTCGTGCTGTGTCCGCTGTGCGGCGGCGCAACCGACCACGAGCCCGGGCACGTCCCCGTACAGGAGGAACTGTCCGAGTCACTCGCCGGGCGCCCGGAGCTGGCCCACCACCGTCCCTGGTGTCCCACGCGGCGCCGCGGCCGGGCCGTCCAGTCGCAGGACCGGCGCGTGATCACCGCGACCGAGCACCGCACCGAGGCCCTGCGCATCCTGCTGCCGGCCGCGACCCTGCACGTGCCGGAGCGGCTGGCGTCGTTCTCCGCGGCCCTGCACCTGGGGCTCGCGCTGCGCTACGGCGGTGATCCGGCGCACATCCGCTCGACGCCGAGCACGGAGCCGGACCGCGAGAGCGGGCTGACCCGTAACTACCTGGTGCTCTACGACTCGCTGCCCGGCGGCACCGGGTATCTTCAGCGGCTCGTCGAGGGTGTGGGCGAGGAGTTCCGAGCAGTCCTGGCGGCTGCCCAGGAATACCTGCGCGACTGCCCGTGCCAGGGCGGATCCCGGCGTGCGTGCCATCTCTGTCTGCTGGGGTACGCACCGGAGCGGGAGTACCCGCTGCTCGACCGCCGTGAGGCGCTGTGGATGCTCGACGACGTGCTCGGCGAGGACGGCCGCAGCCGATGGGACGTCAAGCCCGTCCGCAAGGGCCGGGCGGGCCGTGCGGAGGACGAGGAGGAGGACCGGAGGCGCTTCGCGCGGCAGGCGCAGAGCGACCTGGAGCGACGCTTCATCGACTGTCTCGACCACTGGCTCGCCGATCCCGCCAACCAGGCCGACGTGGAGCACGAGGAGACCCCGACCGGACGCCAGGGCAAGCAGTTCACCCTGCGCCGGCGGGACGGCTCGCCGATCCGCTGGGAGTCGGTCGCGCAGAAGCCGCTGCACGCGCAGGGCACGGTGCCGGATCTGCTGCTGCGCCCCGTCGCGGGTGAGACCACCTCGGACGGCGCTCCGCCCATGCCGGTGGCCATCTACCTGGACGGCTACCGGTGGCACGCGTCCGAGGCGACGAACCGGATCGCGGGGGACGCCGCCAAGCGGGCTCGGCTGCGTGCCGACGGCACGCTGGTCTGGCAGATCACCTGGGACGACGTCATGGCCTGGGAGAAAGAGCTGCGGGCCCGGGCAGGACGGGGTGCGGCGGCGGACGGGGATGAAGCCGCTCAGGCGCTCACCCCTGCGCTGGCCGGGCCGTCGGCGCAGGCCGCGTGGCCGCCGTACTCCGTCGAGGGCGAGACCTCGCCGGGTGGTCGGGCACGGGGCAACTGGGAGAAGCAGCGGCAGGATCCGGGCGAGATCGACCGGCTGTTCGCCGGTGCCATCCCCGCCCTGCTCGGCTTCCTCGCCGACCCGGACCTCCGGCGCTGGCACGCGATGGCCCGGCTCTGTGTCGCGGGTCTGCTGCAACTGGCGAAGCGGGACGAGGTCGTCGACGCCTCTCCAGAGGCTGCTGTGCCGTGGATCGAGGCGGCGCTGCGCAGTGACGACCGCCCCCTGGTCGGTGGTCAGGGTCTGAGGCTCTACCCCATGCGTGACGGGTCCGGTCTGTCTCTGACGTTGATCGGTGACACCAGGGTGAAACCGCAGGGGCTGAGCGCGCTGGCCGTGCTCGACGACCGCGCCGAGGCTGTCGCCGGTGACAGCGATGCGCACCGACGGCGCTGGAAGGCATGGCTGAGCTGGGGGAACGTGCTCCAGTTCCTGGATCCGACTGGGACGGGCCGTGCTGACGGGCTGCAACTCGCCCGCAGCGAGCTGGACTCGTTCGACGCGGGGCTGCTCGCGGCCACGGCCGTCCGGGCGGACGGGCTGCTCACGGCCCTGCGGGAAGAGCTCCCGGGGACGGGGCTCGTCGTGCCGGAGCACGACGACCGGGACGGGGCACCAGAAGCGGCTGGCGAGGCGGCTGTTCGTCCCGTACCCGCGGCCGTCAGAACTCCCGCGACTCCCACTGCGCTGGAACGCGCCGCGTGGGAGCTCGTCCTGCGTGAGCTGTCGTATGTGGGCGACCCGGCGATCGAGGCCCTTGCCAAGGCGCTCGCGGAGCGCGGGGAGGTCCCAGCCGCCGAGGCGGGCTGGGACGCCGCCGGTATCTCCCGGCCGCTCGAGCTGGCCTGGCCGGACCGCAGGATCGCGGTGGTCCTGGACGAGGACGCGGCCGACGACCGTTACATGGCGGAGTGTGTCGCGGCGGGGTGGCAGGTCCGGGCACCCGGCGGATGGGACGAGAAGCAGCTCGCGGCCCTGCTCGACGACGGGAGGCAGGGCGCGTCCGGAGAGGGAGGGGACCGGCGATGAGCCATGGGGTCAGGACACAGGTCGCGGTCACGCCGCAGGCCAACGAGGACATCCGGCGCCTCGACGCGGCGACGAAGAACGCGGTGGGCGACTTCGTCCGCCGACTGCGGGCCGACCGGTCGAACCGGGCCCTGCGGCTGACCCTGCTTCGTGAGGCAGGCGGAAACGGGCGCCTGTTCCTTGCGACGCTCGACGGCAGCCGCATGGGCCTGCTGCTCGAAACCGAGGAGAACCGCTTCAGCCTGCTGGCCGTCCGGGTCGGGCCGTCGGCCCGGGAAGAGCTCGCCCGGCTGACCGTGGAGATCAACGCGGTCTCGGGTGGTGTCGAGCTCGTCGATCAGAGCGACGTTAGCGCCAATGTGGTGGCGATGCCCGTGCGCCCCGAGCCCGCTCCGGAACCGGGCATCGCACCGGAGAGACCCTCGGTCACCGAGACGTCCACAGCTCCGTCGGGCGTCGGGGCCGGTGCCTCCACGGTCGCACCGGCCGCCCTGCCGGTCCCGCTCTTCGCCCCATACGAGGACGAGGAGCTCATCGGCCTGGGGGTCATCGCTTCCCTCCTGCCCGCCCTCCGGCGGATCACCGACAGCCATCAACTGAGTACAGTCCTCAGCCACAACCTCCCCGGGCTCACCCGAGAGGTGCTGCTCGCGCTGCACGACGGCATGGAGCCGAGCGAGGTCCGCAGGTTCATCACCGCCCCGTGGCGGGCGGACGAGGAGATCGACCCGCAGGACTGGGCCCGGGCGGCACGCCGGCCCGTGTCCCAGGTCAGTACCGACGACGCGGCCGTCCTGGACGCACTCGGGGACGGTTTCGACGCCTGGCGGCTCTTCCTCCACCCCGAACAGCACAGGATCGCCACGGCTTCCTTCAAGGGATCGGCAAAGGTCACCGGCGGGCCGGGCACCGGCAAGACGGTCGTAGCCCTCCACCGGGTCCGCCACCTCGTCGCCCAACTGCCGCCGGGCCAGACCAGACCCGTCCTGCTGACCACGTACAACACCAATCTCGCGGCCGACCTGAAAGAGCGCCTGCATCGGCTCGGCGGCGACGCGCTCGTCCGCCGGGTCGACGTCAAGTCCGTGGACCAGCTGGCCAGGGAAGTGGTCGAGCAGCATCCGAGTTCCGTGCTCGGCACGCCCGTGGGCGACGAGGAGGCCATGGCACTCTGGCACCGGGTGTGCGCCGAGGCAGGGGTCTTCGACTTCGACGCCGACTTCCTCGACTCCGAGTTCAAGCACGTCATCCTCGCCCAGGGCTGCGGTACCGAACGCCTGTACCTCCGGGCCGAGCGACGGGGCCGCGGCGTGCTGCAACGGGCCGGACGGAAGCAGGTATGGGAGCTGGTGGCGAAGTACCGTACGTTTCTGGAGGGTCCGCCCAGACGCACCACGTACGCACTGATCGCCGACGAGGCCGCGCGGATCGAGGAGCACCGCATGGCCAAGGCCGCCGAGCAGGCACGTTACAAGGAGGAGCACGGCGGCCTGGACCTCATCCACCGCGAGGCGAGCAGCGGCATGTGGCTCAAGCCCCGCTACCACCACATCGTGGTGGACGAGGCTCAGGACCTGTCGGCCTCGCACTGGCGGATGCTGCGCGCGATGGTGGCACCCGGACCGAACGACCTCTTCCTGGTCGGCGACGCTCACCAGCGCATCTACTCTCACCAGGTCGTCCTGGGCAGGCTCGGCATCAGCACTCCCGGCCGGGCCTCCCGGCGACTGACGCTGAACTACCGCACGACACGCGAGATCCTCGGCAGTGCCCACGGCCTGGTGCACGGCGAGACCTTCGACGATCTCGACGACGGTGCGGACACCCTGGATGGATACCGCTCCGTCCTGACGGGGCTGGCCCCTCAGTACTGGCAGGCTCCCGACTGGGAGACCGAGATGAGGGCCGTCGCCACGCTACTCAAGGAGCGCCACGAGCGCTACGGCACTCCGTACTCGGCCATGGCCGTCAGCGTTCCGGACAAGGCCGCGGTCACACAGCTCGCCTACACCCTGGCGTGCGAGCCCTTCCTGATCCCCGCGAGTGAGATCAGCAGGGAGGGGCCCCGCGACACCGACACCGTGCGCATCGGCACCATGCACCGTTTCAAGGGGCTCGAATTCCAGCGGGTGTTCCTGGCCGGTATCAGCGACGGTTTGGTTCCCCATCAGCGCATCGAGACCTTCCGGCTGAGCAACCCCGACCGATACCGCCAAGAGGAACAGCGAGCCCGCTCGCTGCTCTTCGTGGCGGCCACCCGGGCACGCGACGAGCTGGTCGTCTCCTGGCACGGGCGCTCGAGCCGCTACCTGCCACGGCATGCCGATCGCGATGCCGGCCGTGCGACGTCCCTGCTGACGGGCGACGGTCCTCCGTCGGATTCGAACGCGGCCTGATCTCTGAGGCGTGTGCCGGGGCACCGGGTGCCCCGGCACGGCATTGTGCCTACAAGCCGTGCTGGTCCATCAGCCACATCAGGTTCCGTTTGCGCTTCTGGGCGGCGCGCAGGTCGGTGACGTATGCGGTGAAGTCGTCGGGTGTACCGAGGTGGCGGTGGCAGTCGCGGATGTTCAGGAGCAGGCTGACGAGCTGTTCGTAGGCGCGGTTGCCTGTCTCGCGGGTGAGACGGGCGGCGAGTCGGAGGTAGACGGCCAGGGCGTTTGCGGGGCGGGTCGGACAGGACTGGTCGGCGAGGGTGAGCCACTGACCGTCGTGGGCGCCGTGCTCGTGGGCTGCCTGCCAGGCGGCGTCGACGTCCTTGTCGTCTAGCAGGGCGTCGACGAGAACCCGGTGACCGTACGTGTCCGTCCGTTCGGCGTCGTCACGGAGCAGCGCCAGTGCCTTCTCGCGTTCGGCCGTCCAGCACGCGGCGGCGACGGCCGCGGCGCGCAGCTGCCGGTAGGTGAGCAGGGTGCGGCGGGCGGTGAAGTGGTCACGGCGCAGGGTGACAGCATCGGCCGACCGGCCGGTCCGGGTGTAGCGGTCGGCGAGGTGGTCGACCAGGGCGGTGTCGACGCCGGCCAAGTCCTCGGTCTCCCGGATGCCGCGCTCGGCCCATTCCTGGGCTTCGGCGGTACGACCAACGGTGTCGAGTTCGCGGGCGATGAGCAGGTGGGTGTGGCCGTTGGGCGCAAGGTCGGCGGCGTGGACGGCGATCACCGTGTCGATGTCCCGCCCCGACTTCGCCAGGCGCCGCATCAGATGTTTCTCGGCCCAGCCGGTGCGGTTCGCCTGCCATGCCTCGGCCGCACGCCGGCGCAGGGCGGCCGTCCCCCGCTCGCCGAGCAGATCCTCGTAATCACATCCCGCTGTCGCATGATGCGTGCTTTGGAGCGCGTGTTGGGGCTCTCCGGGGAGAGCACGAGACCGTGACGGCCGAGTTCCGCCTGGATGTTCGCCGCCACCCCCGAGTGCATGACCAAGGCGTCCGGGAAATGATCGTTCACCACGGTGAGGACGTGGACGACCCAGTCCCTCATTCGGCCATAGCCGCCGTCGAACTTCCGGAAAGTGAGCGACTCCGCGAAGTCCAGTCCGGGAAACGCCTCCCGCGCCCGTTCGATGAAGTCATGCTCTCGGACGTTCTCACGGACGAACAACGACCGCCAGAACTCCGGGAGCTCGTGCGAACCCGCGAGGAAGTACAGTTCCCGCTCCGCCGGCCCCGCCGTCTCCGGGCCCACTGCCGACACCAGGTGCCACCCTCGTCGTCCGGGCACGGGGAAGACCAGGCATCCCATATGACGCTGGTTGCCGGCATGCCACCAGGCGTATCCGACGGAGAGCGCGAGGGACGGTTCCTCCCCCTTCATCGTGACCTCGTCGGGCAGGCCGGGCAGGTCCGGATCCCAGGGCGCGCAGCGGTCCATGAGCCTGGCCATCCGCAGCCTCGCGTCGCGCCCGGCCTTCGGTGTCCCGCCTTCGTAGAGAACGTCATGGAGGTCACGTCCATCCGCGCACTCCGCGTCGAACCACCACGGCGAGACGGCGACGGTGTACGTCCCCCTCAGCCCGTCGAGGGTGTCGCTGAACTCGTCCATCGCATCGGTCAGCCGCTCCTCGGTGAGCCCCCGGAAATCGAACGAGGACTCGTCGACCACGAACCTGGCCGGTTCACTTCCTCCTGCGCCTTGCACGTGCCAGCCTCCCCAGGTCTCGCTCGATCTGGTCGAAGAATCCGTCCGGCCATGTGCTCAGCTCACCCCTGTCGGTGAGCTCGATGGGTACGGAGCCGGCCGTCTCCGCCCCGAAGAAATGGATCAGCACGGATGTCGGGTCGACGGCCCGGTCCTCGGCGACGCCGAGCCGGACACCGTTGATCACGTGGTCGCTGTGGGTCTCCACGATGACCTGGACCCCCGCTCCCGCAACCCGCGCGAGGAAACGACCCAGTTCGGACTGGCCCCCCGGGTGCAGGTGCGCCTCCGGATTCTCCACGATCAGAAGGTCTCCGGGCCGGGTCAGCAGGCCCGCCACGATGACCGGCAACGCGTACGAGAATCCGAACCCCATGTTCGCGGGACGGATCGCCTCGCTCAGCAAGCCGGGTTCCCTGAATCGAATCGTGCTCGCCGTGATCCCTGGCGGCCACTGGGCACTGATCTCGATGGGGCGGATGATCTCGGACGCCCACATCTCGGCCTGGGTACGCAGGACGGTGACGCCGTGGGTCGACTCGGTGTCCGGATGCCGCAACTCCGGCCGTACGGGCCGGCTTTCGTGCAGAGCGAGGACCTGGGCCGTGTACTCGCCGCGAACCCCGACCCCGAGCAGCTCGGGATGCTCGGCACAGACGGCGAGCTGGTCCCGGGGGCCGAGACGTTCGGCGCAGAGATAGGTGAAGGCGCGCCCCTGGCCGGCCGGATCGGGAAGCGGGGCGTCGACGGATCCCGCGACTTCAAGATAGAGAGCCTGCTCGTCGGGTACGGCGAAGCTGAGGTCAGCGGTCGGCACGGCGTCGTCGCGCTCGACCCTGACGCCGATCACCGAGTCCGGGGCGTCGGGGTGCAGCAGCTCGTGCGCCTCACCAAGAGCGAGCCCATAGGGGCCGTTGAGCCGCACCACACGGCTTGCCGGGGAGTCGACGAGCTGGCGGGCGAGGAGCAGGGCCTGGATGACCGTGCTCTTGCCCGTGCCGTTGAGGCCGGTCAGGACGGTCAGCGGGCGCAGGGCGAACGATGCCTCGGCGAAGCGCTTGAAGTGGCGGATGCCCAGCGACGTGATCACAGGCGTGCCTCGGCGGCCTGCCGGGTGGCGTCGAAGCGGTACCTGACGCGCTTGGTGTCACCGGTGGACGAGGTGATGGCTTCCAGATAGCGGTAGTCCCGGGTCATCAGTTCACGCGCCGCGTGAACGATGAGGTGCCTGCGACCCTCGAGATCATGGCCCTCGTATGCCGCCAGGGTGATCGCCCATGCTTCGAAGAGTGCCCGGTTGATCGGGGACTTGCCCTGGTTCGGGTAGAGCGACCATTTCCGGAACGCCTGATCCTCGAAGACCAGGCGTGCGTTCTCCATGGCGCGGCGGAAGTCGGCCATGAGGCGTTCCACCCGGCTGTCGTCCACCTCGCTCGGGCTGTCGAGTATGGCGGTGGTGCGCTGGAGGAACGGATCCATCGCCCCGAATCGCGCGTACTCATTCGGCCCGTGAATCCAGAAGGCGGCGAACCGGAGAGCCATCTCCCGGTCGTTCATGCGCTCATGGCCACCGAGATCATTCGTGGCCGCGTTGAATTCGTCCGACGACGTCATCTCCTTGAGGATCCGCCTGCTGCGGTCCTTGCTCATACAGTGCCGGATCTCCTGCGCGTTGAGCGGAGTCCCGCCGGTGTTGATGCGCTTGAAAATGTCGTACATGACATCGGGCGGGGTTGTCGGGTCGATGACATGGGCCATGATCTGCGCGTTGTTGATGCGCCGCTTCCACGGAGCGGGAAGGTCCTCGAACCGCTTCCCCTCCACTGAATCACCCAGGTATTCGAGCCCCTTGAGCGCGAAACCCGACGTCCCCTCGCCTCGCACGAAGTCGTGGATCGTCGAAAGACGCTGAAGTCCGTCCACGACCCGCATGAACCCTTCGGCGTCCTCGGCGAAATAGAACGCCGGCAACGGAATCTGAAGCAGCACCGATTCGATGAGCCGTGACTTCTGCACATGCTTCCAGACTCGTCCGCGCTGGAAGTCGGGAGCGAGCTCCAGCGAATCGTCGTCGATCATGTCCAGGGCGTTGCGCAGCGAGAACTGCTTGGTATTGACCCGAATCTGCTCGGGTTTCCAAGGGCGCTCGATCTCCGGGATCGCCTCGTCCTCGGTCTCCGCCTCGACTCCGGTCGGCTGGTCGAGGAAATACTCCTCAAGAACGGGGGGCGGTGCGGTCTCCGAGGTCGTCATGCAGCCGATCGTAGCCGGGGACCAGGGCGGAGAACCGGCACCGCCCTCGGCTCATACTCCGGCGGTGAGCAGGAAGGGACTCGGCTCGCCCGCCCAGGACACGTACAGACCGTCGCGGGCCCGGGTGCAGGCGACGAACAGCAGACAGCGTTCCGCCAGAAGGTCCGCCTCGTGCTGGAGACGGTCGACGCCCACGGGTGTGACCGCGCGGGGAAACGGCACCGCTCCGTCGTGGACTCCGACCACCGCGACGCAGCGGTATTCAAGCCCCTTGAAGGAGTGCATCGTCCCCACGCTCACCGCGTGGGCCTCCCCGAGCCGGTCCGCGCGCAGGCGACGGGCGGGGATCCCGGCAGCGGTCAGGCGTTCCACGACCTGGTCGCAGGTCCGGTTGAAGCGGGCGCTCACGCCGATCTCCCCGAGGGCGACGCCGTCGTCCAGCCAGCCGCGGACGCGGGCGACGAGCGCCGTCAGCTCGGCCTCCGAAGTGTCGGCCGCGTGTGTCTCGGGGCCGTTCCCGTGCAGGGCCGAGCGGTATCCGAGCAGTGTCTCGTGGCGGGTGTCGTCCTCGAGTTCCGCGAAGGGGCGGCCGACGAGCAGGGCGGTGGACCAGCTGAGGATCTCGTGGGTGGAGCGGTAGTTCTTGCGCATCTTCGTCGACCGCCCCGCGACCTTGATGCCGACCGCCTTCAGCGAGACCTTGTTGTCGTAGATGCGCTGGTGTGGGTCGCCGGCGATGAACAGGTCGTCCGGGCGACCGGGGGCAGCGGCGCGCAGGAGGCGCCACTGGGCGGGGTGCAGGTCCTGGGCCTCGTCCACGACGACATGCCGGTAGCGCGGCCCGGTCCGCTCCAGCAGGTCCGTGGCCTCCACGCAGGTGCCGAGGTAGGTCCGCAGCCCGTCGGTGGCGAGCCGGGCGGTGAACTCCTCGACGGCACTCCACACCGGCGGCCGAGCGGCCACGGGCAGCGCATTGCCCCGGCCCTTTCGCTCGGCGGATTCGTACTGCGCGTACGTACGCAGGTCCTGGGCGAGGACGACGTGCTTGTACTCCTGGGCGAGGAACTGGGGGCTCACGGTGGCGCCGACCGCCCTGGCGGCCTGCTGCCAGCGGACCGTCTCCTCGTCGGCGCGCAGGGGGCGGCGCGAGGTGGACAGCAACCGCCCGGCGAACGCGTCGACGGTCACGATGTCCACCCGGTCCCGGAGCGTCTCGTCGTCGACGAGCTCGGCGAGGCCCGCGCGCAGGGCCGCCACCAGGGCGTTGGTGTACGTGGTGAGCAGGATCCGGTCGCCGTCGCGCAGGTGGCGGAGCAGATGGCGTACGCGGTGCAGCGCGACGACGGTCTTGCCGGTGCCCGGGCCGCCGGTGACCTGGGCCGGACCGGAGTAGGAGGCTCGGTAGGCCACCTTGTGCTGGGAGGGGTGCAGGAAGACCCGCCACGCGGCGAAGGGCTTGTCGAGGATCTCGCGCAGTTCCTCCGATCCGGTGACCAGGGCGATGCGGGCGCGGCTGTGCCGGATGGCGGTCTCGTAGTCGCCCGGGTTCACCGGTTCCGCGCTGTCGGAGGCAGCCAGGTTGACGGCCACCACGTCACGCCACACCTCCTCCACCGTGAACCCGGCGGCCAGATACTCCAGCACTTCACGCTGATCCTGGGGGAAGTACGGCGCGAACGCCTCCAGCTGATCCGCCGTGGTCAGGACCCGGGCCTGACGCAGCGTGGTCCCGTCGACGCCGAGGGCCGCGAAATCGCCATCCGAGATCTTCGCGAAGAGCCGCTGCTCGGGTTCGGGTGCGATCCGTTCGTACGCGGGGGTGAGCTCCTCGAGTACGGCGATGTCGCGGATCTCGACGGCCCGGGTGACCGCGTTGATGCTGGCCTTCTGCTTGACCGCCCACGCGTTCGCCTCGTCGTGCGGCAGCACCCGCAGCAGGACGTACGTCTCCCCGCTGTCGGGTGCCAGCACGACCCCGCGGGTACCCTGGTCGATCCGGATCGTCCGGATGTGCCGGTCACGGGCTTCCTTGAGCGATTCAAGCTTCAGACCCGGGTCCTTGAACAGCTGGTTCAGAGTGAGGCGCTCGAACTTCTCCCAGGCGTCGAACACCCCCTTGCGGACTGTCCCCTGAAGTTTGGGGAGCTGGGCGCAGAAGTCGATGTCGAAGGCGAGGCGGGGCATGGCGGCAGTCGTCTCCTGGTGTTTCTACCTGTAGGTGTCGTCCTCGGCCCGGCGGCCCGGCTCGTCATCGGAGTCGTCCGGCTCATCCAGGTCTCCGAGAGTCCGCCACGCGAGGTCGGCGAGAGTGTCACCCGAGGGGGTGACCCAGCGGGCCGTGCCCTGGTTGGCCACGGGGCGGTCCGCCCATCCGGCACGTTCCCACATGAGGGTGATCAGACCGGAGGGCGAGTACTGGTGCCCGTCGGCCGCCCAGACAACCGGCTTCGTCCGGTGGTTCGTCCAGGTGGCTCGGGAGCGTCGCGGGTCCTCCGCAAGCCATGCCTTGAGCGCATCGGCCTCCGCTGGCTGGACCGTGCTGAGCGTGAGCGGATCGCCGTCTTCCAGAACGCGCCTGTCGACGAGGACGTGGACGGCGTTGGGGCGACGGCGCTTACGGGCCGGGCGGACGCGCCGGTACGTGTCTGGCGAGGAGCCGTCCTGGCTCCCCGTCATGATCTCGACGACCTGCTCGGTGACCTCGGCGCAGCGTCCGGCGTCCGAGCACACGGCCCGGATCTGCGGGCGCCGCTCGGAGAGCCCGTCGATGACCTGGATGGTGACGGGCAGCAGCCTCTTGACGAGGTCCTTGGTCTGTTTCCTGGCCTCTTCGGCCCAGGTCAGCTTGGTGTCGGGCTCGTCGATCCCCTCGGTGTCGAGGAGCCGGAACACCAGGTGGGCCAGGAGGTAGGTGCCGTGCTCCGTCAGTGCGGCGGCCCTGCCTTCGTAGCGCTTGCGGAGGTCGATCAGGCAGCGCCGTACCTCACGAACCACCTGGACGGCGTTCCACAGCAGATAGACACCCGGCCTGGGGCGGAACAGTGTGTCGTAGACGCCCTGAGATCCTCGCTCCCACAGCGGGTCGAGAGTGAACGCGATCCGGGCCGCGTACTGGCTGTCGGCGTGGGCGCAGGCCAGGGCAACAGCGGCCTCGACGACCGTGCAGCCGGATTCCTCGGGGATGCCGGCCTCACTGCGCTGCACCCCGTACTCCAGGCCGAGTTCGGCCCGCATCTCTTCGAGAATCTTGCCCTGGACGGGGTCGAGAGCGACGAAGTCACGGTCGCCCACGCTGTTCTGGCGGTTGGTAGCGCGTGTGGTGTCGCTGGCGAACTCCTTGGCCGCGTGCGTGACGATGATTCGCACGTTGATCTTGGCCACGGCCGCCGCGTCCGCCTTCTCCAGCGCCTCCGCCACAGCGCGCACGGTCTGGGCGCCGTTCACCACACTGGCATTGTGCAGGGTCAGCATCAGGGGCTTCTGGTGAGGGGCGAGCTTTGACCGTTCGGTCTTCTCGACGCGGTCGCACAGCACGGTGATGCCATTGTTGTAGTACCAGAAGTTGGCGGGCTCCTCGGTGAGGGTGGAGACCAGGGCGTTGTTGATGGGTGTACGGCCCAAGGGACGCCGGATGTTGAGGTTGAACAGGTCCGTCCCGTCCTTCTCCGCCTGCTGCGCCCAGCCGGCCACCTGCTCCGCGTCGACGACTCCTTGGTAGGACTCGTACAGCGCGTCGGATCCCATGCCGAACCAGGGGTACAGCTCTGCGGTCAGGACCACTGGCGTGGGTACCTGGTCGGCGCGCACGGATGCCCAGACCTCAGGGGCCAGGATGATGCGGTGGCCGAGGACCTCACCGTACTTGTTGAACTCGTCCTCGCCATTCTGTATGGCCTGCATGAAGCCGTCGCTGGGGATGTCGGGGCGCATCAGCACCACGACCTGGGTGACCTTGACGGCCCCTTGGTCCATGACGGACTTGGCGCGCTCCGCCAGCCTCCGGCCGCGCGGGTTGAACGGGGCGAAGTTCTCCTCGTCGATGAGCCTGAGTCCGGCGAGGAGTTCGAGCACTGCTTTGCGCTCGTCCTTGGCCTTGCCGTCCTTGCTCCACTTGCTCTGGACGAGGTACACGTGCGGTTCGGCCCCCTCGACCACGGCGATCGCGTCGATGCCCTGGTCGAGATCTCCGTCGATGACGGTGGCGGCCGCGTCCTTCGGGCTGAATCCGGTGACGATCCGCACCGCCTGCGCGGCCAGCGCCCTGGAGGTCCGTCGAACCTCGAACCCCTCTCCTTCGGTGACCGCCAGATCGCTGGTGTCCAGCAGGTCGGCGTAGACCGCCTGCAGGGCATTGCCCACCTGCCTGACCTGGGTCTTCAGGTCGGGCTTCCCGCTCCTGGACCGCGGTGCGTTCATGTTCGTTTTCCCTCCCTTGGTGGCGCCGTCGGCCCCACCGACGTGCTCAGGCCTCCTGGCCGTCGAGATCCAGCCTGATGAGCGCCAGGGCCTCGGCGACCTCCACGGTCAGCTCGTCCGCGGGCCCGTAGACGACGTTCAGGTCGCCGTGCAGTGGTTCGAGTACGACGCGGGCGTCGGACGCGCGGCCCTGGGCGAGCAGCAGCATGCCGATGTCGCGGCGCAGTTCGATGGCCTCTTCGCTGACGTCGCTGTCCACGGACCGGACGACGGCAAGTACCGATTCCAGGGCCGAGAGCGCCTCTGTCACCTGGCCGAGTTCGGCCCGGCAGCGGGCGGCCTGGGCCCGGCAGGCCCGGGCCCGTTCGCTGGTGGGTCCGGCGATACGGCCGTACGCGTCGGCGAGTGCGGTGAACTCGGGCAGCGCGGCCCGGTAGTCGCCGCCGAGGAGCCGGATCGCCGCCCGCTGGACACGCAGTTCGAGAACCTCCCGGTTCTCCTTGCCGAGCGCGCGGCCGGCCGGTTCGATGATCTCGCTCAGTACCTCGACGGCCTGGGTGAACCGCTCCTCTTCGAGCAGGGCGTCGGAGTGCGCGTACGCCTCGTCGATCTCCGCCCGGAGTTCGGCCGGTACGGGGAGGGGCGCGGGGACCGGCTCTCCGTGCGGCGCCGGTACGGAAGCGGTCGAGGGGCGCGGGCGTGAGCGCGGCGCGTACGGGTGGCGGAACAGGCCCGTGGGGTCCGGCACCCCGGTCGGGCCCTTCTCACCGGGCACCGGCTCTTGGCCGGCCGTCGGGAGGAAGGGCCGCAGCCGCTCGTACACCTCCTGGACGTCGGCGGGCCGCTCCTCCGGGGCCTTGCGGAGCAGATGGAGAACGAGTTCCTCCAGGGCCACCGGAACGTCGGCTCGCAGCTGCCGCAGCGGTGTGGGGGCGGCGCTGACGTGCTGGTACATGAGGACCAACTCGTTGTCCGCCTGGAACAGGCGCCGTCCGCAGAGCAGTTCGTGGAGGACGCACCCGAGCGCGTAGAGGTCCGCTCGCGGGGTGACCCGCCCGCCGCGGGCCTGTTCGGGTGACATGTACTGGGAGGTCCCGATCGGACTTCCGGTCGCGGTCAGCTTGGTCGCGTCGGTGCGCAGGATGGCCGCGATGCCGAAGTCGAGGACCTTCACCGTCCCGTCGTGGGCGACGAGGATGTTGCTCGGCTTGAGGTCGCGGTGGATAACCGGCACGTCGTGGGCGTGCGAGAGCACGGTGACCACCTGGGCCGCGACGGCCACGGCCCAGCTCACGGGCAGGGGCCGGACGGGGTCGACGTAGCCGGACAGAGGTACGCCCTCGACCAGTTCCATGACGAGGAACAGGTGCTCGTGCGTGTCGTCGAGGACCGCGTCGTAGACCTGCGGCACACCGGGATGCTGGATCCGAGCCGTGATGCGGGCCTCGCGCCGGAACCGCTTGGCCAGTTCGTCCGCCATCTGCGGTGAGGTGACGGCCTGGGGCCGGATGAGTTTCACGGCGACCGGCCGGTCCAGGACGGCGTCGTAGCCGCGCCATACATCACCCATGCCGCCGTGACTGAGCTCCTCCAGGAGCTCGTACCGCCCGGAGATCATTCGCTGCGACACCGTGCCCGCCCCCGTCGCCATCCGTGTGCCGGCGTACGTACCCCAGGTGGTGTCGGCCGGCCCGACATGTCAGGGTCATTGTGGTGTGAGTGATGATCTTCCGTCCAGGAAACTGAGGAAGGGCCCTCCGGATCTGGCTGAGAACCGTCTGTGCACAGTCGTTCACCTGGCGTAGGAGCGGCAGCCATGGGTGGTGCCCGGGCCCGCGTACGTCACACCGGTATACGCGGGCCCTGCCCTCCTTGGTCTACGCGGCGTCCTCCACGCCCTCCTCGCGGCGGATCATCCGCCACGCGGCGCGGCGGGCGCTGCGGTCGAGACTCGACTTGAAGTTCTTGTCGGGGCCGAAGTACTGGCGGCCGAGACCGGCGATGCTGTCGATGTGGTCGGCCATCTTGTCGGCGAAGACACGGTCGAAGACCTTGCCGAAGTTCTCCACGTCCTCGTTGGCGACCGCCGCCTTGCGGACCTTGGGATCTGCCGTCGTCTCCTCGAAGGGACGGATGAGGTCCTGCTCGGTGAAGTCCGTGCCGAACTTGGCGTTGAACTTCTCAACCAGTTCGGACAGGAGCGACTTCTCGGCATCCTTCGCGCCGCCCGTACCGTCCCCGAAGCCCGGCATGGTCGCGGGCCCTTCGGGGGACAGCGACACGTCGTGCTCGCCGGTCTTCTCCACCCGCAGGTGGCTGAGGTCGACCTCGCCGATGTCCACACCGCCGTCGGCCTTGCCGCGCAGCCGGGTGAGGAGGTAGCGGCCGTAGAGGTAGAGCCGTTCCAGGTCGGGGTCGTGGTACGGCACGATCTGGGCGAGGAAGCCGTACTTGCGGACGTAGTCGTTCAGATCGGCGCGGAAGTCCTCCGCCGTCTGGACCGCGTCGTCGTCCTCGTCATCGTCCCGCAGGGCCTCGTACCGGGTCACGGCCGGGGAGAGCATGCGGTACAGCTCGGCGTGCAGCTTCTCCCAGGCCGCCTGGGAGCCGGCGGCCTTCTCCTTCGCACCGAAGAAGGCGGCGGCGAACTCGTCCATCTCCGCTTCGGAGACGATCGGCGCGCCCATGACCCGGCTCTGCGCGGTGTAGAGGAGGTTCGGGTCGGAGGGGAAGGTGTTGGCTTCCTCGAAGTACGGGCGGAACGATTCCTTGATGTCCTCGGCCTCGTTGACGAAGTCCAGGACGGCCAGGTCCGCCTGGGTCTTGCGGTCGGCGGTGCGGTTGAGCCGGGAAAGGGTCTGCACCGCCGAGATGCCGGTCAGCTTCTTGTTGACGTACATGGTCGACAGCAGCGGCTGGTCGAAGCCGGTCTGGTACTTCTCGGCCACCACCAGGATCTTGAACTCCTGCTGGCCCCTCCCGCCGGCCCGCACGGCCTTGTCGTCGGCACGCGTGTACGCGAACGCCTTGGGCAGGGCGCTCTCGGACAGGCCGCCGTTCTCCTTCGGCTCGGTGGTCTCCTTGCCGTCGATGGTGAGCGAGCCGGAGAAGGCGACGAGAACCCCCAGGTCGGGGTACTTGGTGTGGTAGTCGCGGTCCTTGATGTAGCTCGTGATGGCACGGGCCATCTGGACGGCGGACAGCCGGGACGCGGTCACCACCATGGCCTTGGCACGGCCCCCGAGCCGGCCGCGGGTGTGGGAGACAAAGTGCTCCACGATCACCTGGGCGTGCTGGGAGACCGTCGAATCGTGGGTGAGCGCGAACTTGGCGAGGAGTGAGTTCGCCTTGGCGGGGTCGACCTCCAGCTCGTCGTGGTTCCGGTTCACCAGCTTCCAGTAGGTGTTGTACGTGACGTAGTTGCGCAGCGGGTCGAGGATGAAGCCTTCCTCGATGGCCTGGCGCATCGAGTACGTGTGGAAGGGGCGGTACGCCTCCTTGCCGTCCACCTGGTCCGGGGTACCGAACAATTCGAGGGTCTTGGCCTTGGGGGTGGCGGTGAACGCGAAGTAGGAGAGGTTGGCCGCCCGGGAACGTTCCAGCGCCTTCTTCTTGAGCTGGTCGTTCACGGTGAGTGTGGTCGCGCCCGCGTCCTCGGAGTCCGAGTCGAGGCCGAGTTCGCGCAGGGCCGCGCGGACGGCGGTGGCCGCGTCGCCGGACTGGGACGAGTGGGCCTCGTCCAGGATGATCGCGAAGGTCGTGCCGATGAGCTCGGTCGGATGGCGCTTCATGTAGTCGATGAGCGCGGGGAAGGAGTGCAGGGTGACCGTGACGATCTTGCCGGTGTCCCGTGACAGGGCCTTGGCGAGCTGCTCGCTCTTCGCGCCGTGCTTCTCGTCGACCTTCACGACCAGACCGTCGGTCTGCGAGAACCCGCCGACCGTCTCCCGGAGCTGCGCGTCCAGGTTCCGGCGGTCGGTGATCACGACGACCTTGTCGAACACGGGCGCGCCCGGCTTGATGAAGCCGCCCGCGAGGGCCTCGGTGTCGAGGGTGCGGGGGTCGTTGTCCGCGTGCAGGTCGGAGAGGCGGTGGGCGAGCCAGCCGATGGTGTTGGACTTGCCCGATCCCGCCGAGGCCATGACCAGGTAGTTGTGCCCGGCGCCGTACGTGGCAGCGTGCGCGGTCAGCTTCCTGACCACGTCCCACTGGTGGTAGCGCGGGAAGATCGTGGTGCGAGTCGTCGCGCCGCCCGGCGTCTTGGCCTTCTGCTGGTGCACGAACCGCTGGAGCAGGTCGAGCCAGTTGTCCCGCTCCCAGACCTGCTCCCAGAGGTACGACGTGGCGTACTGGCCGAAGCCGGTGGGCGCGGGGTTTCCGGCACCGCCGGGCCGGCCCGGTCCGGCGCTGCCCGTGTTGAAGGGGAGGAAGCGGGTGTTCTTCCCTTTGAGGGTGGTGGCGACGAAGACCAGGTCCGGGTCGACGGCGAAGTTCGCGATGACCCGGCGGGTGAAGATCAGCTCGGTGGGATCGCGGTCGGTCCGGTACTGGTTCATCGCCTGGTCGACGCCCTGCCCGGTGAGCGGGTTCTTCAGCTCGACGGTGGCCAGGGGGATGCCGTTCAGGAACAGGGTCAGGTCGAGCCGGTTGTGCCAGTCGCGCTGCTTGGTGGCGTAGGGCAGTTCGCGGACGACCGTGAGGCGGTTGGCCCGGTAGCCGTGCAGGGCGGAATCGTCCGGAACCAGGTTTGGCTTGAAGTAGGCCACCCGAAGGCGCACCCCACGGTCCTTCACGCCGTTGCGAAGGACGTGAAGCAGCCCGTCGGTCGCGATCGCCTGGTCCAGGCGACGGGCGAACCCGCGCTGGGCCTCGTTCGCGTCACCATAGATGGTGCGCAGCTCATGCCACTCCTCGGCCTGCGTCTTGCCGAGGAAGTCGAACAACTCCTGCGTGTCCAGCCCGAGATCGGCCTGGTAGCCGGCGGTGCTGGCCTCGCGCCAGCCCCGCGCGGTCATGGCGGCGACTATGGCGTCGCCGAACGCGGACTCGCCGTGGACCCGGTGGCCGTAGTTCATGCGGTGATTCCCTCCGTGACGTTGCGCCCGCTGGCGGTGGAGACATCGAACTGGCCGGTGACGGCGGCGGTGATGAGGGCCTGGCGGCGCTCGGCGGCAAGCACAGCAGAGCGCTCGACAAGTTCTTTGAGGGGGCGAATCCTCCTGATGGAGGCTCCTACCTCACACTGCTCATCAACCGGCATGACGGGAAGGGGAATCCGCCCAAAAAGGTCCCAGTTGCGGAAATCTACAGCTCGCTCACGCGTACTCGTTGCAAAATTCCCAAGGTAGCCCTGCAATGCCAGCAACCGCAGAAGACGGCCGAAGTAATCCGAGTCTCCGCCATTATGCGGCTCGCACACGTGATAAACCGGACTACAGTTCCCGGAAGCTTCGGACGTACCAATCGCTCCAGCGAATCCATCGAGCCCGTGAATAACGACATCACCTGGAACGACGGACTGCCCCTGCGCTTCCGTTGACGCCGAAAGCGTGTAACCTTCCGCGCGCCGCAGGGATCGCGCGGTAACGCGCCCGTCCCTGTAGGCCGTAACGACACCCAAATCGGCAATTGGAGGCCGAACCACCTTGGCAAGTAGCCTCCGGACAGGCAGGGTGGGCTCGCCGGCTGCCCCTGCGACCAGCGCGCTCGCACCCACATGACTGAGAATCTTACTGTCACAACGCTCCTCCAGAAGCGCGACCAAATGACGCTTCCGTGACACCAAGTCCTCGATCTTCCTCGTCTCAACGTCAAGGAAGTCGGCAATTCGACGCTGATCTTCCAGGTCGGGCAGCGAGATCATCAGGTCTCGCAGATACCTGTCAGGCACCCGCTGCTGACCTGCTACGCCGTACATTTCTGCCGCACCAAACTTCAAGAAGCCGTGCGTACTGACAACGTACAAAAGGAAGCGTGCATCGATTCGCGGGCCGGGGCGCAGAACGTGGAGTTCGGTGGTTCCAGCCCCAACACCCCCAATGAGACCTCCAATCAATACTGCGCGCCCCGCCTCGAAAGTCGGAGTGATCTTAGGTACCAGTACATCACCGTCCTGAAATCTGGTATACCCCACAGCTACGGATGCCTTGCGGCGCCGATGAGAAGTGTCCAACCGGCTTCCCGACCAAACGGCCTCCATCGGGAGAAAAGTCAGCTCGTCATCATCAGAAAGTAGGTCGAACGCACGAGTGAGTGGATTCACCTGGACCAGATGCCGAAGTCGCACTTTCTTCATTTCGTCACTTCCCCGAGCAGCACCTGAATCTCCGCCTCCAGAGCCTTCAGCTCCGCGTCGATCTCCGTCAGCGGCCTGGGAGGCTCATACGAATAGAAGTGCCTTGTGACAGGAAGCTCGTAGCCGATCTTCGCCTTCGTGTGGTCGATCCACGCGTCCGGAACGTGCGGGAGCACTTCCCGCTTCAGGTACTCCTCGACGTCCTCGCCCAGCGGAACGTTCTCGTAGTCCCGCAGCTCCGCGTCCGGCTCCGACTCACCCTTGATCTTCTGGACCTCGCCCTCAGGGTCCCGGACGCCCACCACCTCGCGGACCGCTTTCGCGAACGGCGCGCCCGACGGCCACAGCAGCCCCGCCGCTACCACCGCGTCCTTCAGGGCCACCAGGGCATCGGACTTGGTCGTCCACGACGAGCCCAGCAGCGTACGCACCGCGCCCACGAACGCCTCCGCGTCCGCCAGCTTCTGGACCGGCTTCGCCGCCGCCAGAGCCGTCAGCGTCTCCTCCGTGACCTCGAAGCGGAGCTTCAGCGGGCGTTCGACCGTAATGCGCTGGTAGCCGAAGGCCTTGTTGTCGAAGACCTTCACCTTGGCGTGCTGCGGGTGCTCCGGGTCCGCCGCGACCTGGACGGCCTCCGCGTACAGCCGCGTGATCTCCGCGATGTGCTGCTTGCTCAGTTCCTTGCGCTTGTCGCCCAGCGACTTGCGCATCTTCTGGAACTGGTCGCGCGCGTCCAGCAGGATGACCTTGCCCTTGTGGTCCGGGGACTTGCGGTTGGTGAGGATCCAGAAGTACGTGGAGATGCCGGTGTTGTAGAAGAGCTGGTCCGGGAGGGCGACGATGCCCTCCAGCCAGTCGTTCTCCAGGATCCAGCGGCGGATCTCGGACTCGCCCGAGCCGGCCGCGCCGGTGAAGAGCGGGGAGCCGTTGAAGACGATGGCGACACGCGAACCGCCACCACCCTTCGTGTCGACCGGCTTCATCATCGAGATCATGTGCTGGAGGAAGAGGAGCGAGCCGTCGTTGATGCGCGGCAGGCCCGCGGCGAAGCGGCCGGCCTCGCCGAGGTGCTTGTGCTCGTACTCGACGGCTTCCTTGACCTTCTTCCACTCCACGCCGAACGGCGGGTTGGCCAGCAGGAAGTCGAACTTCTCGCGGCCGTGGCCGGGGTCGCTGAAGGAGTTGCCGAAGGCGATGTTCTCCGGGTCCTGGCCCTTGATCATCAGGTCGGACCGGCAGATGGCCCAGGACTCCGGGTTGAGCTCCTGGCCGTACACCTCCACCGTGGCCTCGGGGTTGTGCTTCCGGATGAACTCCTCGGCCGCCGACAGCATGCCGCCCGTGCCGCAGGCCGGGTCCATGACCGTGCGGACCACGCCGGGGATGGTAAGCGCGTCGCCGTCCGGCTCGATGAGGAGGTTCACCATCAGCTTGATGACCTCGCGGGGGGTGAAGTGCTCACCCGCGGTCTCGTTGGACTGCTCCGCGAAGCGGCGGATGAGCTCCTCGAAGATGTAGCCCATGTTGTGGTTGGGCACGATCTCGGGGCGCAGGTCCAGGTCGGTGAACTTCCCGATGACCTTGTAGAGGAGGTCGGCGTCGTCGAGCCGCTTGATCTGCTGGGCGAACTCGTACTTGTCGAGGACCTCGCGGGCGTTGGCCGAGAAGGAGCTGACGTAGATCTGAAGGTTCCGCTCCGCGCTCTGCGGGTCGCCGACGATCTTCTTCAGGGTCAGGTCGCTCGTGTTGTAGAAGGAGTGGCCCGAGGCACGGCGCAGGAAGTGATCCGTGTCGATGTCCTGGCCCTCGAACCGCTGCACGGTCTCCGCGACCTTGTCGCGGGTGGGTTCCAGGACGCACTCCAGGCGGCGCAGGACCGTGAACGGCAGGATGACCTTGCCGTAGTCGGACTGCTTGTAGTCACCGCGCAGGAGGTCGGCGACGGACCAGGCGTGGTTCGCCAGTTCCGTGTGCTTGCTGCTGTTCAAGGGGTTCCCCGGTTTCCTTCCGAACCGTCCCGCCCAACCGGAGCGGGTGCGGACAAGTGTGGTCGATGCGAATGCGTACGAATCGGGTTCAGGCCGGATCGCCGTCGGCGTCCCCGTCAGCTGGGGCCCTGGGTGGCAGGAGCGCCCCGCCGGTGAGGCCGCCCGCGAGAAGTGCGGCTGTCTCCTCGGCGAGTCTCGACGCGTGGCGGGCTCGGGCGCGGAGGTCGTGGATGCGCCGAAACGCCTCGCCGTACCGGCGTTGCTCGTCCAGCGGCATCAGGGGAACGCGCAGGCGGCCCGGTGTGATGTGCAGGACGGTGCTGCCGGTCGAGGCTCCCGCGATGTTGTTCTCGGAGTCGATGAATCCGGCCAGGAACCAGGGGTCCATGCGGGCCGGGTCGGGCCGGAGGAGATGGACCTGGGGGCCGAGGAGCGCACCGGCGTCCTCCTCGTCGGCCACCCGCGCCATGGGGCCCGTACCGCCGGCGATCCCCCGTACGAGTACGTCGCCGGCGGTCACCACGGGCGCGGCGTCGGCGCGGAGATCCCCAAGATCGCCGGTCGGCCCGGTTCCGCGGGCGATGTCCATACCCGTGAGGACCGGCGGCCTGGAGGATGCCGGAAAAGCCCCGCCCCTTCGCGGTTCCTTCGTGTCCGGCACGGTACGAAGCAGGGTCAGCGCGCCGCCCCGCGCGAGGTCGGACGCCGTCGCCGTCCGCCACTGCCGTACGGAGGTGCCGGCTTCGTCCCAGCCGGTCCGGGCCGAAGCGGCGGCCAGGTCGCGCGCGGCTTTGGTCAGCTCGCGGCTGCCGGTGTCCGCGCGGGCGGCCAGTGCGGCGGGGTCGGTGTCCGTACGGGAGAAGTGGACTCGGCGGGCCGGGGTGAGGTCGACCAGGTCGTCGAGGAGTTCGACGACGGGTACGGCTCCGGCGGTGCCGGGTTCGCCGGTGAAGCCGTCCGGGTCGGCGGCGAAGGCGGCCCAGTGGGTGTGGGCACGTGTGGTCAGGCCGGACCAGTCCAGCGGCGTACGGCCGGTGCTCGCCACCGGCGGGGTCGTCCCGGTCAGGTCCACGAACAGTACGGACTTCCGCTCCAGGCCGCCCGGCTCGGGGCGCTGCAGAATCCAGGTCTGAAGGCCGACGTGCAGGGGCGGCGCGGCCCCGGCCGGCAGGGACATGACGGCGCGCACGGCACCGCTGCGTACCAGCTCCGCCCGTACACGACGACCACTGGACCGTGACGCGGTGGCGGGCGGGAGGATCAGTACGGCCCAGCCGCCGGGCGTCAAGTGCGCGAGGCAATGCTGGACCCAGGCGAGTTCCGATTCGGCGCGGGGCGGGACGCCGTAGGCCCAGCGCGGGTCGTAGGCCAGTTCGCCGTGGCCCCAGTCGCGGTCGCCGTAGGGCGGGTTGCACAGCACCGCGTCCACCGTCCGGTCGGCGAAGGCGTCCGCACGCAGGCTGTCCCCGATCCGGACGGTGACTTCGGCTTGCGGGGCGGCCAGGCGCAGACCGGCCGCGGCGCGCTGCGCCTGGACGCGGACGGTGTCCTGGCCGAGGAGTGTGGTGGCCCCGTGCCGCGCGGCGGCGGCGAGCAGCGCACCGCTGCCGCAGGCCGGGTCCAGGATCCGGGTGCCGCCGGCCGGGAGCAGGCCCGCGACCAGGCGCGCCAAGGGTTCGGGGGTTCCGTACACGCCCGTCGCCGCGTCTTCCTCCAGCTCGCGCTCCGCGAGGACGGAGAGCGCGGCCGGCCCGCCTTCCTCGCGTACGCAACGGAGCAGGGCCCGCAGCGTGACGGCGTCGCCGTCGGCGGCCGGAGACTCCTTGCCTTCCGGCACGGCGCCAGGGAGCGAGGCCAGGAGTGTGGGCATCTCGTCGGAGCCGTGGGCGACGAGTTCGCCGTCCGTCAGGTCTGCGAGCCGCGCCAGCTCGTCGGGGGTGCGGCGGGCGAGTCCGAGGACGAAGCCCATGCGGGCGGCCGTCCGGGCCGGGTCGGTGGTCTGGAGGCGGACGGCGGTCCGCAGTTCCTCACGGGCGTCGGCTACCTGCGTGTGGCCGCGCGCCCTGAGCCAGGTCCGGACGGCTTCGAGGTCGTAGAGCGGGCTCGCCTCGGTCCCGCCGGCGGGGGTGGGGAAGTCCTCGTGGCGTCGGCGCCAGTTGCTGACGGTGGCCCGGGTGACGCCCGCGATGCGGGAGATCTCCGCAGCTGTGACGTGGGCGGCTGTCTGGGGCATCTTCCGGCGGCACCTTTCGCTGGGACGGCGGTGCACACGTTACACCACCACCCCACTGAAGACCACCATTTGACAGTGCTTTCAACCTTATGTGTCCACAGGCGTGTTTCCGAGCGTCAGGGCGGCGGGCCTCACAGGCCGTGCTCGTCCATCAGGCGCATCAGGTTGCGCTTGCGTTTGTGGGTGGCACGGAGGGTGGTGACGTACGCGGTGAAGTCGTCCGGTGTGCCGAGGCGGTGGTGGCAGTCGCGGATGCTCAGGAGGAGGCTGACCAACTGCTCGTAAGCGGCGTTGCCGGTCTGGGGAGCGAGGCGGGCGGCCAGGCGGAGGTAGACCGGGAGGGCGTCGGCGGGGCGGGTGGGGCGGGAGTGGTCGGCGAGGGTGAGCCACTGGCCGTCGTGGGCGCCGAAGGCCGTGGCGGCTTGCCAGGCGGCGTCGAGGTCCTGGTCGTCCAGCAGGATGTCGATCAGGACGCGGTCGCCGTCGGCGCGCAGGAGGGTCAGGGCGTTCTCGCGTTCGGCCGGCCAGTGGCCGGTGGTCTCGGCCGTGGCGCGCAGCTGCCGATAGGTGAGCAGGGTGCGGCGAGCGGCGAAGTGGTCGCGGCGCAGGGTGATGGCGTCGGCGAGCCTGCCGATCCGGGTGTAGCGGTCGGCAAGGTGGTCGACGAGGGCGGTGTCGACGGTGGCGAGGTCGTCGGTCTCGCGGATGCCGCGCTCGGCCCACTCCAGGGCTTCGGGGGTGCGGCCGGCGGTGTCCAGTTCGCGGGCGATCAGCAGGTGGCTGTGGCCGTTCGGAGCGAGGTCGGCGGCGTGTACGGCGATCAGCGTGTCGATGTCCCGGCCCGACTTCGCCAGGCGCTGCATGAGGTCTTTCTCGGCCCATCCGGTCCGGTTGGCCTGCCATGCCTCGACAGCATGGCGGCGCAGGGCGACCATCCCCCGCTCGCCGAGGAGGTCCGCGTAGTCCAGCGGGTCGATGTCCGCGAGATCGCAGGCGTCACGCAGAGCGTGTGCGGCCAGCCACTGGGCCAGCTCCTCCGGGTCGGGGGCCGCCGTCCGGCAGGCCTCGTGATGGGCGTCGGCGAGGCCGGTGCCCACGGTCTCAAGGCATCCGTCGGAGTCGTCGACGTTCTCCACTACTCCGGCGAGCACCTCGATCGCCTCGCGTGCCAGTGTCATCGCGTCGGCGGCACGGCCCGAGGCCGTCAGCGACCGGATCGCGGACACCGCCTGCCCGGCCTGGTCGGCATAGGCGTGGGCGTCGGCGTACTCGACGCAGCCGTATCGCGCGAAGGGGCCGATGTCGAGCAGCTCGCGGACGCGGGACCGGATCCCGGCCAGGTCTCCGCGAGCGCTCGCCGCTCGCAGTTCCAGTCGGCGCCGGAGCCGGGAGTCCTCCGCCGCCTCTTCTCGTACGACGGCCAGCAGCTCCTCGCGCGCCAGACCGGACAGCCAGGCGTCAAGGCCCCGCGCGCGGCCCCGGGCCTCCTTTCGCATCCTGGGGATGTCCGCCTTCCGGGCCAGCAGGGTCAGCCCGAGGGCGACGAGGTGCTTGCAGAAGTTGCCTTCCTGTCCGTACGGACAGTCGCACTCCCCCACGGGACCCCGGGCCCCGCGCAGGACCAGCTCCACCTCGTATCGTTCCGTGCCGTGGACGAACGCCGTGATCCGGTCGCCGTCGAACTCGACCCCGGACACCGCGTCGGTGTAGTCCTGCCCGCGCTCGAAGGAGCGCGCTCCCGCGAGTGACTTCAGTTTGGCCTCGGTCAGACCGTCCACGACTCTCCACACCACTCTTCCAGGGGCCGACTCGACGTCCCTCACCGTAGTGGCGGCGCGTGTCGCGCGGAGGGATCGGCGGGGGCGCGCGGGTGGGGGTGTGCGCCGGGGCGGTGCGCGGTCGCCGGGGAGTTCGGGGAATCGGGCGCGGCGGATGGGTTCCGGAGATCACAATGCGCGCATGAATGATGACTGGAAGTCGCGGATCGAGCATGCGCGGGATCAACTCATCCAAGAGGCCGATCCGGTGGCCTGGGTCAGCGAGCGGGACGCGATGGAGCGGTTCCTGCGGTATCCGTCGCTGTCGGTGCGCGGCGCGTTGTTCGGGGTGGCCGTGCACCGGGAGGACGCGTGGCGGCTGGTGTCGCCCCTCCGGGACGCGACACCGCAGGCGTCGCGGGACAGTTTGCATTCGATGCTGTGGTTCCGGGCGAAGGACGACACCGATGTCCCGGCGGAGCGGCGGGAGTTGCTGGCCACCGTCGCCGTTCTGGAGAAGGAGCCGATCGACGAGGTCGAGGTGCTGGGCGAGCAGTTCCGGGTGGTGCGAGGTGACGAGTTGGCGCGGTCCGGACGGGAGGGACTTGAGCCGCCCCGACCGACCGATGTGGAACCACTGGTCCGCTCCTGGGACTTGGGGCGCACACGCTCACCGTCACCCGATCTGGACTTCGCCCTCGATCCGGGGCGGGAGATCCGGCCGATGGCGGAGGCACTGCGGCTCTGGCTTCGGGAGTTCACCTACGACAGGGAGAACTATCCGGATGATGTCTGCGCCGATTCCGAACGGGCGGTGCGGACACATCCGGAGGTGGTGCTGATGCCCACCACGTTCGGGGTGGTCGAGAAGCGGGGCGCGGCCTGGGAGCCGCAGGGCTCGTTGATGACGACGCCGCATGACGCCCGCGCCTTCCTGTACGCCATGCTGAACGAACTCTGGCCGATGATCTACGAGTTCGACGAAAAGAAGCGCAAGCGGTACGCGCGAGCCGCCGAGGAATTCCGGGCCCTCGGCCGGTCGGACGAACTCGCCTTCGACGGGCGCCTCTTCCACGTCTGCCGGACGGAACGGATGATCCGCTTCGGGGCCGAGGGCCCGGAGGGGCCTCGGCCGTCGGACGTGGACGACACCGAGCCGATGAAGATGCACCCGACGATGGACGAGCACGGTGTGATCCACTACGACGCGTGACAGGATCGGGCCGGTCACGCCGAGAGGCCGTCGGCACGCGGCCGGCCCCTATCACCGCTCGGCCTCTCGCACCTCGTCCCACCCTCGTACCGCCAGGGCCGTCGCCGCGGGCAGCCGCAGCGGCGGCCCCTCGTCCAGGCCCAGGACCACGGCCAGGCCGCCCGTCGCGTAGCGTTCGGTCGCCACGCTCCGCACCGCGCGCCACTGCTCCCCGACCCGCACGGACTGCCCCTTCGTGACGGTCACGGCCGCGGCCTCCCTCGTACGCGGCACGGGCACCAGCTCCGGGGCCTTCAGGTCCGCCCACACCGTCTTCCCGATGCCGCCGGGGCGGGGGCTGACGCCCCAGTTGTGGGTGAGCGCGTCCACGATCTGGAGCCCCCGGCCGTGGGTGTCCTCCGCCGCCGGCCGCTGGATCTCGGGGCACCCGTCCCCCGCGTCGCTCACCTCCAGCCGCAGCAGCCGGCAGGTGGGCATCCGGATCGCTCATTCCGCGTTGGGTGGCCGCACGCGCAGCGCGTTCGTGACGAGTTCGGAGAGGACGAGTTCCGCGGATTCGAGCAGTTCCTGCCCAGCACCCCAGTCGCCCAGCACCGCGTGGAGGACCGCTCTGGCCCTGGAGGCACTGCGGCGGTGACGGGAGAGGCGGAAGGTGATCTCGCTGATGACGGACACGGACACAGCAGCCCCCTAAGGGTCGATAGCTGTCAGTGAAGTCCACTGGGACGGAGCCGAATTCACGGCCCGGCAGACCTGAGAGTGCCGCGAGACGTCATTCCATGCAACGTTGAATGGAGTGTCAGGCTCAACATTCACCCATTCGAGGATTCGGCCGCTGCCAAGGCTCTGACTCTGATAGGCACATACCTATGCCGAACGTGAAGCCATCCACCGTGCTCGGTCGCCAACTCGGCGACGAACTCAGGCGATTCCGTGATGCCGCAGGGCTCACCACAGCAGCCGCGGCAGACGTCCTGGACTGCACCAAGGGCAAGATCAGCCGCATCGAGAACGGTCACGTTCCCGTGCGCACGCCAGATCTGATCGCGCTCATGCAGGCGTACGGCGTGAACGACCCGGCTGCGCGTGAACGCCTCGCGGCGCTCGCCCGGCGTGCCAACCGACGCCGCCGCGAAGGCTGGTGGCACGACTACAGCTCCATGCTGAGCGACTCGTACCGCGACCAGATCGAGATGGAAGCGATCTGCGACGGCATCCGGACCTACCAGGTGCAATTGGTTCCCGGTCTCCTGCAGACGGCGGAGTACGGTCGGGCCGTGACCGTCGCCTCACGCACCTGGAAGACGGCCGAGGAGATCGACCGCTTCGTCGACGTACGCCTCGCCCGGCAGGAACGGCTCACCGGCGGGACGCCCCTCGACTACTGGGCGGTGCTGTCGGAAAGCGCCCTGCGGCAGGAAGTCGGTGGGTCTGCCGTCATGCGGGCTCAGTTGGAACACTTGGCCTCCATGGCGGAGCGGTCCAACGTCACCGTGCAGGTGCTGCCGTTCTCGCGGGGTGCGTATTCGGGTATGTTCGGGCCGTACTTGCTGCTGAGCTTTCCGCAGATGGCATCGCTCGACCTGGTGCTGACCGAGGCCCCGACTGGCAATATCTGGATAGAGGGAGAGCTTGAGGTCGCCCGCTACCGCGCGCTGTTCGACGATGCGCGCATGGCAGCTCTGCCACCGACGGATTCGCTTGAGCTGATCCATCGCATCGCCAAGGAGTACCGGGAATGAGCAACAACGTCCGCCCGACACCGGATGCAGTCACCGCGATGTGGCGCACAAGCAGCTACAGCGGCGGGCAAGGGGACTGCGTCGAAGTGGCCCCCAACCTCCCCCACCTCGTCCCCGTCCGCGACAGCAAGCGCCCCACCGGCCCCGCCCTCGGCTTCAGCCATGACGCCTGGCGGGCGTTCCTTACCCACCTCGGCTGATACACGCGGGAGCCGCCCCCGGCCGTGTCGGCGGATGGGGGCGGCTCCTGGTCGTGCGCTAACCGAGCGTGAGGCGCGGTTACTTGGTGACGTTGATGCCCTTCCAGGCGTTCGCGACCGCGGCGTACTCGGCGCTGTTCGCGCCGTAGAGGTCGGTGGCCGCCGACAGGGTCGCCGCGCGGGCGCCCGAGTAGGAGGTGCTGGAGGTCATGTAGGTGGACAGGGCCTTGTACCAGATCTTGTAGGCCTTGGTCCGGCCGATGCCGGTGACCGTCACGTTGTTCACGGTCGGCGAGTTGTAGCTGACGCCGTTGATGGTCTTCGCGCCGCTGCCCTCGGACAGCAGGTAGAAGAAGTGGTTGGCCGGGCCCGACGAGTAGTGGACGTCGAGGCGGCCGACCGTCTTGGACCAGGAGTCGGCGGAGGCGCCGTCCTTGCTCGGCTTGTCCATGTAGCGCAGCGGCGTGCCGTCGCCGTTGATGTCGATCTCCTCGCCGATGAGGTAGTCGCCGACGTCGCTGGCGTTGTTGGCGAAGAACTCGACCGAGGTGCCGAAGATGTCGGACGTGGCCTCGTTGAGGCCGCCGGACTCGCCGCTGTAGCGGAGGTTGGCGGTGGCGGCGGTCAGGCCGTGGGACATCTCGTGGCCGGCGACGTCGATGGCGGTGAGCGGGGAGTTGTTGCCGTAGCCGTCGCCGTACGTCATGCAGAAGCAGGAGTCGTCCCAGAACGCGTTGACGTACGCGTTGCCGTAGTGGACGCGGGAGTAGGCGGCCTTGCCGTCGCCGGCGATGCCGTTGCGGCCCAGCTCGGCCTTGTAGAAGTCCCAGGTCATCGCCGCGCCGTAGTGGGCGTCGGCGGCGGCGGTCTCGCGGTTGGACGCGAGGCCGTTGCCCCAGGTGTCGGTGCTGTTGGTGAACAGCGTGCCGGTGCCGGAGCTGCCGCCCTTGAGGTCGTACGTCTTGTGGCCGCCGCGCGCGGCGTCGGTGAGGGTGTACGAGCCGGCCGAACCGGAGGTGCCGAGGGTGACCTGGCCGCTGAACATCGTGTTGCCGATGCCCGTCTCGATGGCCTCGTACGAGAAGAGCTCCTTGCCGTTGGCCGCGTCGGTGATGACGTGGCGGCGGCTCGGGGTGCCGTCGGTCTGGGTGCCGGTGACCACGGTCTCCCAGGCGAGGACGGGCTTGCCGGTGGCGGCCCAGATCACCTTGCGGGCGTCGCCGGCCTTGGCACCCTTGGCGTCCGAGGAGGCGACGGCCGACTTGCCGGCCGTGCCCGCGGCGACGGCCGGGGCGGTGCTCGCGACGGATATCCGCGCGTCGGTCGCCTTGGTGGTGGAGCGCGCGCCGTTCTTCTTCTCGTGCACGACGAGGTCGCCGCCGAGGACCGGGAGGCCCGCGTACGTACGCTCGTACCGGGTGTGGACGGTGCCGTCCGCGTCCTTGACGACGTCACGGGCGACCAGCTTCTCCTGGCCGCCGAGGCCGAGGGCCTGGGCGGTGCCCTCGGCACCGGACTGGGCCTCCTGGATGGCGGCGGCGCGCTGCGGGGCGCTGAGCGCGACCGCGGTCGCACCGGCCTCGCGCTGGGCGTCGGCGCTGGCGGTTCCGGTCTGGATGCCGACGACGACCATGGCGGCCGAGGCGATGAGGGCGGCGGCGCGGGCGGTGGTACGGCGAGGCGAGGACTGCAGGCGGGTCACGCGGGCTCCTTCACTGTGAAGCGTGGGGGTGGGTGTGGGGGGTGGTGCGTCGGAAGCGTGCCAGCCGATTGGCGCGATTGACAGGTATGCAACAAGGATTTGACCAGTAGTTGTCCGAAGGGCGGCCAACTCGGTCCGTTATGCGGGGAGCTGACCGCCCTGAGGGTGCCTGTGAGGGAAGGAGCGGGGTCTGGTACGGGGGTGACGCGAGGAAAGGGGCGACGGGGGTTTCAGGCGAAACTCTGACGATGTGTCAGGAGACGCGCATGGTCGCCATCATGCCCATGGCCGCGTGGTCGAAGATGTGGCAGTGGTAGAGGTACTGGCCCCGGTAACCGGTGAAGGTGGCCTGGATCTTGACCGTCTCCCCCGGTCCGATCCGCACGGTGTCCTTCAGCCCGTAGTCCGGCCCCGCGGTCACCTGCGCCCCGGCCCGCTCGATCACCCGGAACTGCACCAGGTGCACATGGAAGTTGTGCGTGCCCGTGCCGGAGTTGGTGATGGTCCAGATCTCCGTGGAGCCGTACGCGACCTCGGTGTCGATCCGGTCGGGCACGTAGGCCACACCGTTGATGGTGGCGATGCCGCCGCCCATGCCCAGCACGAAGGAACGGTTGACGGTGGCCGCCGCCATCACCGGCAGGGTGCGCAGGGTGCTCGGCACGACGCTGGTGTCGGCCGCCGTACGGTCGACCCGGAACTGGAGCACCTTGCCGATCTGCTCCGCGGGGCCGCCGGTGCCCTGGTTGACGAGCTCCAGGGTCGTGCCGACCGCGTAGCGGGAGAAGTCGATGACGACGTCGGCGCGTTCGCCGGGCGAGAGCGTCACCTGGCTGACGGTGATCGGCGCGGGCAGCAGTCCGCCGTCCGAGCCGATCTGCTGGAAGGAGGAGCCGTCGGACAGGGCGAGGGTGAAGGTCCGCATGTTCGCGGTGTTGCAGAAGCGGAGGCGGTACTTGCGGGCGGCGACCGCGTGGAACGGCCACGCCCTGCCGTTGGCGAGGATGACGTTCCGGTTCTGGAAGTCGCCGAGCTGGTAGAGCAGTTGGCCCTGGTCGTCGAAGCGGGCGTCGCGGAGCTGGATCGGCACGTCGTACGCGCCGCTCGGCAGGTTCAGGCCCTGCTCGATGTCGTCGGTGATCAGGTACGTGCCGGCCAGGCCGCGGAAGGCGCTCTCCGATTCGGCGTGGTGGGCGTGGTCGTGGAACCACAGGCTGGCGTGCGGCTGGGTGTTCGGGTACGTGTACGTCTTGGTGCCGCCGTTCGCCGGGATCAGCACCACCGGGTCGCCGTCGCTGTCCGCCGGCACGTGCGCTCCGTGCAGGTGGACGGATATCCCGACGGGCAGGTTGTTGGTCTGGTCGACGAGGGTGCGGACGTTGCTCCGGGCCTTGATGACGGGGCCGGGGAAGCTGCCGTTGAAGGTCCACACCCGGGTCTGCACGCCGGGCAGGATCTCCTTGTTCGCCTCCTGCATGGTCAGCGCGTAGCAGTCCATCATCATCGGCATGGACATGTACGGCGTGGCCACCGGGGCCAGCGGCATGGCCTGGGTGAACTTCGGTACGGAGGCGGGGTCGAGGTCGGTCGTGGCGGCGGCGCCCGCCGAGCCCGCCGCGGCGGCGGTGCCCGCCGTGGCCGGGACCAGGAGGCCGGCGGCTCCGACCGCGCCGGTCGCCATGCCCGTCTTGATGATGCTGCGCCGAGTGATCACGTAATCCCCCAAGAATTCCGGCGTGAACAAGAAACCGGCCGGGGGAACCCGGCCGGAACACGGCCTCAATTCTTCGGCGGCGCCTCGGACGGGTTCAACGCGCGGGAGGTCAGAGCTGCGTGGGATTCCGCAGGCCGCGCGGGGTTTCCGTGTGGTTTCAACAAGCGGAGGTCAAGATTCCGTCGAGACGGCGGAGGGGAACCCAGGGCCGGGAGGGGACCCGGAGAGGACCAGCGGCGGGACCCGCGGAGGGCCGGGAAGGGGGCCGGGACCGTGGACTACTCCCCTGCGGGCGTGGGCGGTTCGGCCCGCAGCGCGGCGAGCGACGCGAAGTGACGCAGGCGCGGCCCGGCGTCCGAGCGGGGGGCGCGCAGGGCGAGAGCGCCGTGGTGGCGGGGGCCGCAGGGCAGGTCGTACACCGACCAGTCGGCCGGATGGCGGCCGGGCTCACGCACGGGGTCCCCGCCGAGGTCGTCCAGGCCCGGATCGCGGCCGAGGCCGGTGCCGAGCCCCTTCAGATACGCCTCCTTGCGCGCCCAGATCCGGCCGAAGACCGCGCTCCGGCGCTCGGGGTCGGGTGCGGCCTCGACCTCGGCGCGCTCGCTCGGGTGCAGGACGCTCGCCAGGTCGCGTACGGACTCGGGGGCGGGCCGGCCTTCGACGTCGGCGCCGACCGGGACGGGCGCCGTCGCGACGAGGACCCGGCCGGGGGTGTGGGACAGGGAGAAGTGCAGCGGGGGCGAGGGGACCGCGAGGACCGGGCGGCCGTGCGGCCCGCCGCAGCAGGGACAGGTGTCGCGGCCGAAGACCAGGTCGGCGGGGCGTTCGCCGAGCAGCCCGCCGAGGATCACGCGCAGCGCGAGGTGCGCCACCGCGTAGAGATGACGGTCGGCGGGCCGGAGGAACGCGGCGGCCCGCTCGCGCTCGTGGGCGTCGAGCGGGGTGAGGTCGAGGGCGTCATCGGGGCCGGGGCCGGTGCCAGGGCCGGGGCCAGGGCCGGTGCCGGGTTCCTCGGTGACGTCAAGCAGCCAGGCGTCGGCCCGCGTCATTCGGTGTCCTTCCATCGGCCAGAGAGTACGGGGTGGGAGCGCGCGCGGTCGCCGCGCTCACCCGTCGCCGAGCCGGAACCCCACTCCGCGGACGGTCACGATCCACTGCGGGCAGCCGAGCTTGCCGCGCAGACTGCTCACATGCGTGTCCACGGTCCGGCGGGACCAGGAGTCGCCCCAGATCTGCTGCATGAGCCGCTTGCGCGGAACGACGTTGCCGGGGTCGGAGGCGAGCAGATGCAGGATGTCGAACTCCTTGCGGGTGACGTCGATCTGCCGGCCGTCGAGGCTGACCTCGCGGGCGCCGACGTCGATGCGCAGCGACCCGCGCGCGATGACGCCCGTACAGCGCGGACGGGGCCGGGCCCGGCGCATGACCGCCTGGGCGCGGGCCACGAGTTCACGGAATCCGTACGGCTTGACGAGGTAGTCGTCGGCGCCGGCCTGGAGGCCGAGCACCCGGTCCAGTTCGGAGCCGAGGGTGCTGAGGGCGATGACCGGGGTGTCGGCCGCCGCGCGGATCAGCCGGCAGACCTCCAGCCCGTCGATGTCGGGCAGTTCGAGGTCGATGAGGACGAGGTCCATGTCGCCGTACGCCTGGAGCGCGGCGCCGCCCGTATCGACCCGGCTCACCTGGTGGCCGCACCGGCGCAGCCCCGCCATGAGCGGTTCGGCCTGCGCGCTGTCGCTTTCCACCACCAGGATCCGCCAGACGTCGCCGCCCGCCGAGGAATAGGCGCCGGCCCCGTCGAGAGGCGTGGGTCTTTCCGGTGTGCGGTGCGTCATCTTCCCCCCCATGGCCAAGCTCCCCGCGAGCCAAGAAACCGCCCCTCCGCGATGTCAAAGATGCCTGCTGAATATGGATTTGGCATATTCGGCACCATTCGCCGCCAGCGGATCGTACACTGCGTGATCGACGAATACCTGCGGGTAGGGCTCGATCCGGACAGCCTCCGGCGCACCTCCACGGGGGCGGCAGCGCCACCAGGTGGACAGGTCGCCGGTCGGCACGCCTTCCTTCTCGACCGAAAATGATCAGAGACGCACGCTCTTGATCAGGCCGTACGCCGACGTGGCGCGGCTTTCTTGGCCGACTCCTTCTTGACGGACTCCTTCTTCGCGGTCTGCTTCTTCGCGGTCTGCTTCTTCGCGGCGGGCCGCGCGCTCCGACCCGTCGCCTTCGAGGAGGCGGTCGAGGCCGTCGACGCTTTGGAGGACGAGGCAGGGGAGGACGACGCCTTCGACGCCGCCGATGTCTTCGAGGTCGACTTCCGGGCGGGTGCCGCCGCCGTCTTCTTCGCCGTCCGGGCCGTGGACCTCTTCGCGCCGGTCTCCTTGGGCGTCGCCCGCGCCCCGGCCCGCGACCCGGCCCGCGACCCGGCATGCGAGCCGGCCGAGGAACCCGCCGACTCCTTGGCGCGCGGCCGGAGTTCGGTCACCTCGGCCGGCTCGCCCCGGGCCTCCTTGGCCGCCCGGACGCTGCTCTCCAGCGCCGCCATCAGGTCGATCACCTTGCCGCCGCCGGTCTCCTCGGGCTCCGGAGGAGCGAGCCCCTCGCCGCCGGCCGCCTTCGCGGCGATCATCTCCTCCACGGCCTCGCGGTAGTCGTCGTGCAGCGAGTCGATGTCGACCTCGCCGAGGGTGGCCATCAGGGCGTCCGCCAAGTCGAGTTCGGCGTCCTTGACCGACACCGGCGTCTCGGGGGCGACACCCTCCGGGGCGCGGATCTCGTCCGGCCAGAGCAGCCCGTGCATGGCGATCACGTCGTCGACGACACGCAGCATGCCGAGCCGTTCCCGCCCGCGCAGCGCGTACTTCGCGACCGCCACCTTCTCGCTCCGCTTCAGCGCCTCGCGCAGCAGCGTGTACGGCTTGGCGGCCGGCACACCGCTGGCGGAGAGGTAGTACGCGGCGTCCATCTGGAGCGGGTCGATGTCCCCGGCCGGTACGAAGGCCACGATCTCGATCGTCTTCGCCGTCGGCAGCGGCAGTGCCGCCAGGTCCTCGTCGGTGATCGGGATCATGGTGCCGTCGGCGTCCTCGTACGCCTTGCCGATGTCCGCCTGGGCGACCTCCTCGCCGTCCAGCTCGCACACCTTCCGGTAGCGGATGCGGCCGCCGTCCGCGGCGTGGATCTGGCGGAAGGAGACGGACCGGCTCTCGGTCGCGTTGACCAGCTTGATCGGGATGCTGACCAGGCCGAAGGATATGGCGCCGTTCCAGATGGATCGCACTGTTCAATCCCTTTCACACCGAGAATTCGGGTTTCGTGGGATTCTCATCGTATGACGCCGGTCACGGAGGTGGCGGGGCGGCGCCTTTCCCTGAGCAACCTGGACAAGGTCATCCACCCGGCCACCGGCACCACCAAAGGGGAGCTGCTCCACTACTACGCCACCGTCGGGGCCGCGATCCTGCCGCATCTGCGCGACCGCCCGGTGTCCTTCCTGCGCTATCCCGACGGCCCCGACGGCCAGCTCTTCTTCACCAAGAATCCGCCGCCCGGCACCCCCGCCTGGGTGACGACCACCCCGGTGCCCCGCTCGGACGCGCCCCGCGCCCGCCAGGTGATGATCCAGGACCTGCCGTCGCTGGTGTGGGCGGCGAATCTGGTGGTGGAGTTCCACACCCCGCAGTGGCGGGCCGGCTCCCCCGCCGTCGCCGACCGGCTGGTCCTCGACCTCGACCCGGGGCCGCCCGCGACCGTCGTCGAGTGCTGCCGGGTCGCGCTCCACCTGCGGGAACGGCTCGCGGCCGACGGGATCACGGCGTACCCGAAGACCTCCGGCTCCAAGGGCCTGCACCTGCTCGCGCCGCTGGCCCCGACCCCGTCCGCCGAGGTGTCCGCGTACGCGCGCCGGCTCGCCGTCGAGGCGGCGGCGGAGCTGCCCGCGCTGGTCGTGCACCGGATGACCAAGGCCCTGCGCCCCGGCAAGGTCTTCGTCGACTTCAGCCAGAACGCCGCCGCGAAGACCACCGCGACCCCCTACACCCTGCGGGCCCGCCGGCTGCCCGCCGTGTCCGCGCCCGTGACCTGGGAGGAGGTCGCGGACACGGCGGCCGGTGGTGACCCGGGGCGGCTGGTGCTGCTGCTGGACGCCGTACCGCCGCGGCTGGAGCGGTACGGGGATCTGCTCGCCCCGCTCTTCGATACGTCGGCGGCCGGAGCCCTGCCGTGACCGCCGCCGACCCGGGCCGGGCAAGCGGGGCAGGCGACCCGGGCCGGGCAGGCGGGGCAGGCGGGGCAGGCGGGGCAAGCGGCATCGTGCTGCGCCCGCCGCTGGAGGTCATGCGGCCGCGTTCCGTGGACGAGATCCCCCGGCAGGGCGGGGTCCCGGGCGGCTTCCAGTACTCCCTCAAGCTCGACGGTTTCCGCGCCCTCGCCTTCGTCCTCGACGGCGGCCGGGTCGTCCTGCAGTCCCGGGCCCGGCGCGACCTGGCGCCGGAGTTCCCCGGGATCGCCGGCTACCTGGGCGAACGGCTGCCGCCGGGCGTCGTCCTGGACGGCGAGCTGTGCGCGTACCGCGAGGGCCGGCTCAGCTTCACCGACCTGCTGCGCACGCACCGGGACCGCGAGCGGGCCGGCGTCCCCGTCTCGTACATCGCCTTCGATCTGCTCGCCCTGCCCGGGCGCGATCTGCGCGGCCGGCCGCTGCGGGAACGCTGGGACCTGCTCGCCGAGGCGCTCGCCGGCACCGGCCCGCCGCTCCAGCGGGTGCTCGCGACCGACGACGAGGCGACGGCCCGCGAGTGGTTCGGCGCGCTGCGCGCGGCGGGCGTGGAGGGGATCGTGGCGAAGGCGTGGGACTCCACGTACCGTCCGGGCCCCACCTGGTCGTGGCGGAAGATCCGGCACGCGGACACCGAGGACGCCCTGCTGGTCGGGGTGTTCGGGCCGCCGGACCGGCCGCACGCGCTGCTCGTCCGGCTCGCCGACGGCCGCACCCTGCGCACCAGCCCGCGCCTCACCGGCCCCCAGGCGCACCAGGTCGCCGAGCTGACGGCGGGCGCGGGGCTGCTCGGCGCGCCGGAGGAGGACCCGGAGCACGGGACCGTACGGCCGCTCGCCGCACCCCTGCCGGTCGAGCTGCGCCTGCCCGCGGGGCGCCAGGACCGGCCGGACACGGCGCGCTTCGTCCGCGTACGCGACGCGACCGCGCCCGACGCGTCGGCCGCGCCGACCGCGCTGCCTGGTGAGCGCCCGCCGGGTGAGCACCCGCCCGCAGACGGCCGGTGACCAGGCACCGGGCCCGTCCCTTTAGCAGCAAGCGTCCCCAATCGGACCGCGCTGGCCGAATCACGACTGCCTTTTATCTGCGCTCCGTTCCGGACAAAGTGCCTGTGCGCCCCTCACGAGCGCCCCCTTCTGCGCCCCCGCGCACAAGTGCGCCGGTCCAGCGGGCGCGCGCGCGTGAGCAGAGTGTCACCAGAGGGCTCACGGACGCCCGAGAGCGCCGGGTCAAGGGCCGGTCGGCCCCCCTCACGCACCCTCGCGTGGCGCAAAGCGAGCGGCCGGGCGCGGCTCGGCGCTCCCGGCCGCGCAGGCAGGGCCTTGATGTCGGCCCATTGGTGCACACTTGCTCCCTGGTACAGCGCTCACGGGGAAGGCGGCCTGGCATGCTGACGGGGATCGAGGAGGTCGACTGGGCCTCGTTGGGGCATGCGTACGGCCCTGCCGACGATGTGCCGGAGCTGCTGCGCGGACTCGGTTCCGACGACCCCGCCGAGCGCGAACAGGCCCTGGACGGCATGTACGGCGCCGTGCACCACCAGGGCGACGTCTACGACTCGACGCTCGCCTGCATCCCCTTCCTCCTCGAACTCGTCGCCGACGCCACCGTCCAGGACCGGGGCGGCATCGTCGAGTTACTGACCAGCGTCGGCGGCATCGACCTGGACGGCGACGAAGAGATGGACGAACTCGATCCCGACGACGAGGAGTTCATCCCCGCCGGGAACTACGCGATGGCCGCCGCCGCGATCGCCGCCGGCGCCGACGTCTTCCTGGGGCTGATCGACGACCCCGACCTCGAAGTGCGGCTCGCCACCCCGTGCGCGCTCGCCTCGCTGCACCCGGACCCGGCGCGGGTGCTCGGACTCCTGCGGGAACGTCTCACCATCGAACGGGACACCGAGGTACGGCTCGCACTGGTCGCGGCCGTGGGCCGGATCGCACTGCGGCACGAGTCGCTGCACGGCGAGACCGTGGACTGGCTGGCCTGGCTGGCACGCGCCGCGCAGGCGCCGGGGCTGCGGCTCGCCGCCCTCGCCCAGCTCGCCCGCTGCGCGCCGGCCGAGATCCCGGACGACGTGGTCCAACTCGTCACCGTCCTCCTCGACGAGGTGCGCACCACCCCGCCCGACCGCCCCGCCGAGACCCCGCGGACCGCCGCGCCGACCCTGATCGGCCAGGTCCGCGAGCTCCTCGAAGAGCACTCCGCGGGCCGCCGCACCCCCTGGACGGAGGAGCTGCTCCGTACCCTGCACACCGCCCTCGACGACCGCGTCGACGACCGCCACGCCCTGCTCCTCGCCCAGCTGCGCAGCCCCGACTGGGGACAGCGGTCGGACGCGATCTGGCTGGCCGGCGGGCTGATCCGGATCTGGCGGGGGCGGTACGAGGAGGTCGTACGGCTCGTCGGCGAGCAGCTGAGCGACCCGGAGCCGCGCCTGCGCGAGGCCGCCACCTCGTTCCTGGAGCGCCTCTTCGAACTGGCCGCGCCGGCCGCGGACGCGCTCGCCACCCGCCTCGCCACCGGGCCCGCCGCGCCGCTGGGCCGGCGAGGCACGGGCGACCGGTCGGGCAAGAGCGCCGCGCTTCTCGCGCTCGCCCGCTCCGGCGACGCACGGGCGGTGCCGCTGCTCGCACGGGCTCTGGAAGAGCACGAGGTACGGAGCGAACTCCTGTACGCCGTGGACGCGCTCGGCCCCGCCGCGCTGCCGCTCGCCCCGGTGCTGCGCCGCCGGCTCGCCGAGGTGACGCTCGACGACCGGCTGCACGAGCGGGCGGCGCCGCTGCTGTTCGCGCTGGCGGCGGTACGGGGCGCGCAGGCGCTGCCCGAGGTACTGCGGGTGCTGCGCGGCGCGCCGCCGAACCGGCGCGAGTGGGTGCGTGAGGCGTGTCTGCGGACGCTGGCCGCGTTCGGCCCGGCGGCGCGGGAGGCGCTGCCCGAGGTACGGGAGCTGCTCGGCGCCGAGTCGGCGGCCGTGTCGTCGGTGGCGGCGCACACGCTGTGGTCGATCGACGGCCCGCCCGAGGAGGCGGTCGCCGCGCTGGAGGGGTGGCTGCGGCCGGGGGTGACCTGCGCCGAGTGGTGCGCGGCGGCGCTGTCGCTCGGCGCGATCGGCCCGGCGGCCCGGGAGGCGGCCCCCGCGCTGCGCGCGGGGCTCGGATCGCGCGACCTGTGGGTGCGGGTGCGCTCGGCGGCGGCGCTGTGGCGGGCCGCCGGGGAACCGGACGCGGTACTGCCGGTGCTGCTCGCGGCCTGGGAGGAGAACCGGTTCGCCCGCGTGGAGGTCGCCGAGTGCCTGGCGGAGATGGGCCCGCTGGCGGCGGAGGCCGAGCCGGTGATCCGCGCGGAACTGGCGCGCCGGCGACGGCACAACGCGCGCGAGGACGGCGCCGGCTCACACGACGTCCACGACGACGAGAAGCTGCTGACGCTGTGCCAGGCGGCCCTGGACCGGATGACGCGCCGGGGGCTGTGAGCGGGGGCCCGTACGCCTGACGCCCGACGCCTGGACTCCGTACCCCCTGAGTCCCGTCCCCCCTCATCCCCCCTCATCCCCCCTCATCCCCCACCGTCCCGCGGCGCGACCCCGGCCACCTGGCGGCACACCGTCACACAAAAGGGACATAAGGCTTACTGCTTGCTACGTTGCGGACCATGACCGCACCGCGCACCGAGCCCGCGGACCCGCCCCCGCCCTCACCCCCGCCCGGGGCGCGGGTCCCCCGGCGCCGCGGTGTCGAGTTCTCGCTCCTCGTCGGCGCCGTCCTGATCTCGGTGCTCGGCTACGCGGAGGTCGGTCTCGCCCGCAGCGGCGCCGTCCCCCGGACGCCGCCCGTTACGGCGCCGGGCTCGGCGCCCTCGCCCTGCTCGCCCATGTCGCGGTCCGGCTGCGCGCCCCGTACGCCGATCCGCTGCTCCTGCCGATCGCCGTCCTGCTCAACGGCCTCGGCCTGGCCCTGATCTACCGGCTCGACCTGGAGACCGCGGACGACCAGGCGGCGCCGACCCAGCTGGTGTGGTCGACGCTGGGCGTCGGTCTGTTCATCGTGGTCGTCCTGCTGATCCGCGACCACCGCGCACTCCAGCGCTACGCGTATCTGTCGGTGGCCGCCGCGCTCGGCCTGATGATCCTGCCGATCTTCTTCCCCGCCGTGAACGGGGCCCGGATCTGGATCCGGGTGGGCGGACTCTCCTTCCAGCCGGGCGAGTTCGCGAAGATCCTGCTCGCCGTCTTCTTCGCCGCGTATCTGGCCGCCAACCGCGCCGCGCTCGCGCACACCGGCCGCACCGTGTGGAAGATCCGTTTCCCCACCGGCCGGGTGCTCGGCCCGATCGTGGCGATCTGGCTGGTGAGCGTCGGCGTCCTGGTCCTCGAACGGGATCTGGGCACCTCGCTGCTGTTCTTCGGACTCTTCGTGATCATGCTGTACGTGGCGACCGGCCGCACCGGCTGGATCGCGGTCGGGCTGCTGCTCGCCGCGGCCGGCGCGTTCCTCGTCGGGTCGCTCGAACCGCATGTGCACTCGCGGGTGCAGGACTGGCTGGACCCGTTCGCGTCGATCCGGGCGGGGCAGGGGCCGGGGCAGCTGGCGCAGTCGCTGTTCGCGTTCGCGGCGGGCGGGATGTTCGGCACGGGCCTCGGCCTCGGCCACTCCGTCCTCATCGGCTTCGCCACCAAGTCCGACTTCATCCTCGCCACGGTCGGCGAGGAGCTGGGACTGGTCGGGCTCACGGCCGTGTTCCTGCTGTACGCGCTGCTCGTCGGCCGCGGCTACCGGGCCGGGCTCGCGCTGCGCGACGCGTTCGGCCGGCTGCTCGCCGTCGGCCTGTCGTCGATCCTCGCGCTGCAGGTCTTCGTCATCGCGGGCGGGGTGATGGGGCTGATCCCGCTCACCGGCATGGCGATGCCGTTCCTCGCGCAGGGCGGCTCGTCGGTCGTCACGAACTGGGTGATCGTCGCCCTGCTCGTCCGGGTCTCGGACTCGGCGCGCGCCCCGCACCCGGAGCTGCCCGCCGCCGGGGTCATCGCCCCTGTCGTGGAGGACACCCGGTGACCCGCTACATCCGCAGAGCCGCAGCGTTCTGCCTGATCCTGCTGGTGGCACTGCTCGTCAACGCGGCGCGGGTGATGGTCGTGCGGGCGGGCTCGTACGACGACAACCCGGCCAACCGGCGGATCGCCATCGCCCGCTGGGGCCAGCCGCGCGGCGCGATCACGGTGGACGGGCGTCCGGTCACCGGCTCCCGGGACAGCGGCCAGCAACTGCGGTACGAACGGACGTACACACAGGGCCCGTTGTACGCGCCGGTGACCGGCTACGCCTCCCAGACGTACGGCACCTCGCTCCTGGAGAACACCGAGGACGCGCTCCTCTCCGGCACCGACCCGATGCTGGCGCCGCTGCCGCTGTGGGACGACCTGAGCCGGGGGCGGCGGCCGGGCGGCACCGTGGTCACGACGATCCGGGCCCGGATGCAGGAGGCCGCCTACCGAGGGCTCGCGGGGCGGCGGGGCGCGGTGGTGGCGGTCGAGCCGTCGAGCGGGCGGATCCTGGCGCTGGTGTCGTCGCCGTCGTACGACCCGGGGACGCTGTCGGGGACGGGCGCGGAGGTCGCGCAGGCGTGGCAGCGGCTGAACGCGGCGCCGACCCGGCCGATGCTGGACCGGGCGATCCGGGAGACGTACCCGCCGGGCTCCACGTTCAAGATCGTGACGGCCGCGGCGGCGCTGGACGCGGGGGTGGTCACGGACGTCGACGCGCCGACCGGGATCCCCGACCCGTTCGTTCTGCCCGGCACCCGCCAGGTGCTCCCGAACGAGGCGACGGGCTGCGAGAACGCGTCCCTCGCGTACGCGATCCAGTGGTCCTGCAACACGGTGATGGCGGGACTCGGGGTGAAGGTGGGACTCACGGGGATGGTCGACGCGGCGCGCGGCTTCGGCTTCGACGACCCGGGGCTGCGGATCCCGTCGTGGGTGGCGAAGTCGAACTTCGACACCTCCATGAGCCCGGACCAGCTGGCGCTGTCGTCGATCGGCCAGTTCGACACGGCGGCCACCCCGCTGCAGATGGCCATGGTGGCCGCGGCGGTCGCGAACAACGGCGAGATCGCCCAGCCGCACCTGGTCGAGCGCACCACGACCGCGCGCGGCGGCACGGTGTCGACGACCGCGCGGCGCGGCTACCGCCAGGCCATGAGCCCGTCGACCGCGCGGCGGCTGCGGGAGCTGATGGTGCGCGCGGTCGAGGACGGCACCGGCACGAACGCGGCCATCCCCGACGCCCGGGTCGGCGGCAAGACCGGCACGGCCCAGCACGGCCTGGGCAACACCGGCACACCGTACGCCTGGTTCATCGCCTGGGCCCAGGCCCCGGACACCCTCCAGCCGGCGGTGGCGGTCGCCGTCGTCGTCGAGGACGCGGACGCCGACCGCACGGACATCAGCGGCGGCGGCAACGCGGCCCCGATCGCGAAGTCGGTGGTGGAGGAGGCGTTGCGGCTGGAGGCGGAGGAGCGGGGGTAGCCGATAGGAGACGGAGAGCGTGCGCGATCCGCTGTCCGGGGCAGGACATCCGAGCTACTGTGGATGTCATGTCGACGGCCTACGAGGATGTGCCCTTCAGCGAGCTGCTCCACCATCCCGCCGCCACCGCCCGGCGCCTGGACGCGGTCCGCGCCCTGCGTCTGCGCCGGCGCGACGCGAGCGACCTCGCGCTCATTCGCGCCGACCAGCTGGAGCAGGACTCCACCGTGGTCGACTTCACCGCGCGCCTGCTCGCCGGGCTGGTCCGCACCGAGAACACCACCGCTCTGCGCCAGGTCCTGCCCGACGCCCTGCCCTGGTCGGTCTTCCTCCCCGAGGAGGACGTCGAGGCGATGCTCGGTGAACTGGTGGAGACCGCCCGCGGAGCCGCCGCGCTGGAGAATCTGGCCCCCATCGCCTTGCTCCTGGCCCAGTGGCGGCACAGCGCCGAGATCCATGCCGACCCGGCCCTGCACGCCATCGTCACCCGCGAGCCCGAGGGCGATCTCGGCCCTGTCCCCACGCCCGCGGAAGAGACCACGGGGTGAGCCCCAAGCGCGGTGACCGAGCGGCCCCACCCGCGGTCGGCGACGAATACGACCTGCGGTTCGCCACCACCGAGGCCGCCAACGGCCGGGACCAGTTGTCCCGTCACGCGGCGGGGAACCTCCGTCGCGCCTTCGACAAGATCCGGTCCACACCCCGGGCCACCGATGACCCCGCGCGCCATCACCGCCTCAAGGGCACACTCGGCTCCGCCCTCTGGAAGGGGCAGGCGCTGGAACGCTGGCAGTACGAGGTCACCAGCGGCGGCCGCATCTGGTACCTCGTCGACGACGTCAACCGCACCGCCTGGATCACCCACGCGGGCACCGGGCACCCCAAGGCCACCGACTGATCGTCCTTCGCCCCCTGTCCGCCCGCCCCGGTGGCCGACTGCCCCTGACGGCCGGCGGTCGTCCGTCGGGCCGCCGGCCTTCTGGACGAAGCTTTACGGGGCTTCGCCCTGGGCGACGGCCTCGTGGACCTCGGCGACACGCTCCCGCTCCTCCCGCGCGAAGCGCTCGCGGTCGAGGGCGTCGGCGATCTCCTCGTCCTGGGTCATGAGCAGGTCGAGGTTGGAGTCGCCGAGGTCGAAGACGCCCATGTCGAGGTAGGCCTTCTGGAGGCGCTCGCCCCACAGGCCGATGTCCTTGACGCAGGGCACGATCCGGCTGAAGAGGAGCTTGCGGAACAGGTGCAGGAAGTCGCTCTGTTCGCTCAGTTCGACGGCCTCCCGCTTCGGGACGCCGAAGTTCTCCAGGACCTCGACGCCGCGCAGCCGGTCGCGCATCAGATAGCAGCCCTCGATGACGAACTCCTCGCGCTCGCGCAGTTCGGCCTCGCCGAGCTGGCGGTAGTAGTCGCGCAGCGCCATCCGGCCGAAGGCGACGTGACGGGCCTCGTCCTGCATCACGTACGCGAGGATCTGCTTCGGCAGCGGCTTGTCGGTGGTGTCGCGGATCATGCCGAAGGCGGCGAGCGCGAGTCCCTCGATGAGCACCTGCATGCCGAGGTAGGGCATGTCCCAGCGGGAGTCGCGCAGGGTGTCGCCGAGCAGGCCCTGGAGGCTGTCGTTGATCGGGTAGAGCATCCCGACCTTCTCGTGCAGGAAGCGGGCGTAGATCTCGGCGTGCCGGGCCTCGTCCATGGTCTGGGTGGCGGAGTAGAACTTCGCGTCCAGGTCGGGCGCGGACTCGACGATCCGGGCCGCGCAGATCATCGCGCCCTGCTCGCCGTGCAGGAACTGGCTGAACTGCCAGGAGGCGTAGTGCCGGCGCATGTCGGCCTTGTCCTTCTCGGTCAGCTTCGCCCAATGGCGGCTGCCGTGGAGGGGGTTGACCTCGTCGGGGCTGCCGAGCGGGTCGTACGGGTCGACCTCCAGGTCCCAGTCGATGCGCCGGACGCCGTCCCACTGTTTGTCCTTGCCCTTCTGGTAGAGGGCGAGGAGACGGTCGCGGCCTTCGTCGTAGGTCCAGGTGAAGCGGGCCGCGCCGGAGGCCGGCACCTGCCAGGCCGGTTCCCCGCTCCGCGGGGCCTGTGCGGCTCGATCGTGTGTGGACGACACGGACGGCTCCTTCCGGCGGCCTTGCGGCGCGTTCTCCCCGAGGCTCACACGTTGATAGACGCCGCGTCAACAAGTCCCGCGCAAGGGATTGACGACGTTTGCCGACGGGGAGTCCTATAAGAGGTGACGACTGTGACCGCCGGTAACTTGCTTTGCCGGTACGGCGGTTGTCCCGCCCACCATGTCCGCCCCCGATCCCGCCCCCGATCCCGATCCCGATCCCGATCCCGTCGACGACTCCAGCGCGAGGTGCCTCCCGCCATGGCCCGTGCCCGTCTTCTCACCGAGCCCGACTTCAGCCTCCTCACCGACACCCTCGGTCCGCTGCGCGACCGCGAACAGGTCGCGCGGCGGCTCCTGGAGTCCTCCCTCAAGCACTCCTTCGACCCCGACACCGAACTCGACTGGGAGGTCCCGTTCGAGGACGGCAAGTGGTTCTGGCCGCCGGAGCTGGTCTCGCTCTACGACACCCCGCTGTGGCGGCGGATGTCCGAGGAGCAGCGGATCGACCTCTCCCGCCACGAGGCCGCCTCGCTCGCCTCGCTGGGCATCTGGTTCGAGATCATCCTCATGCAGCTGCTGGTCCGGCACATCTACGACAAGCCGCTCACCAGCGACCACGTCCGCTACGCCCTCACCGAGATCGCCGACGAGTGCCGGCACTCGATGATGTTCGCCCGGCTGATCCGGCGCGGCGGGTCGCCGGAGTACCCGGTGCCGCGGATGTACCACAACCTCGCCCGGGTCCTGAAGACCGTGTCCACCACGCCCGGTTCGTTCGCCGCGACCCTGCTCGGCGAGGAAATCCTGGACTGGATGCAGCGGTTGACCTTCCCGGACGAGCGGATCCAGCCGCTGGTGCGCGGCGTGACGCGCATCCACGTGGTCGAGGAGGCGCGCCATGTCCGGTACGCGCGCGAGGAGTTGCGCCGCCAGATGATCACGGCGCCGCGCTGGGAACGGGAGTTGACCCGGCTGAGCTGCGGCGAGGCCGCGCGGGTGTTCTCCGTCTGCTTCATCAATCCCGCGGTGTACGAGAACGTCGGCCTCGACCGCCGCGAGGCCGTGGCCCAGGTGCGGGCGAGCGGGCACCGGCGCGAGGTGATGCAGTCGGGCGCGAAGCGGCTGACGGACTTCCTGGACGACGTCGGGGTGCTGCGGGGCGCGGGCCGGCGGATGTGGAAGGCGTCGGGCCTGCTGGCCTGACGGACACCACGGGACAAGGCCGCCGCACGGGGGACGTTCGGGCGTCGGGGGGCGCCACGAGCGTTCCCTCAGGCTGCCGGGCGGTGGATCGGAGGATGGTCGGACGGCGGACCGGACGAGGGTCGGACGGCGCCGGTTCCGGCCGCCCGGGCGCGGGTTACGCTGCGGGGCATGACGAGTCCCGCCTCGCCCGCGTACCGCCGTCTCAGCGTCGACGAGCGGCGGCAGCAGCTGCTCGACGCGGCCCAGACGCTCTTCGCGCACCGGGCGCCGGAGGACGTGTCGCTCGACGACGTCGCCGAGGCCGCGGGGGTCTCCCGCCCGCTCGTCTACCGCTACTTCCAGGGCGGCAAGCAGCAGTTGTACGAGGCGGCGCTCCGCTCGTCGGCCGACGCGCTGGTGGACTGCCTCACCGAACCGCCGGCCGGCCCGCCGACCGAGCGCCTCGCCCGGGTCCTGGACCGCTATCTGGCGTTCGTGAGCGATCACGGCGCCGGGTTCGCCGCCCTGCTGCGCGGCGGCAGCGTCGCCGAGACCTCGCGCACCGACGCCATCGTGGACGAGGTGCGCCGGGCGGCGGCCGGGCAGATCCTGTTCCACCTGGGGGTGGAGCGGCCCGGCCCGCGCTTCGGGATGATGGTCCGGACGTGGATCGCGGCGGTCGAGGCGGCCTCCCTGATCTGGCTCGACGAGGGCGAGCAGCCGCCGGCCGCGGAGCTCCGGGACTGGCTGGTGGACCATCTGGTGGCGCTGCTCGCGGCGACCGCGGCGCACGACGCGGAGACGGCCGCGGCGGTGGCGAAGCTCCTCGCGCGGGAACGGGCGGCCGGTCCGGTGGGCCGGCTGGCCCGGAACGTCGTCCCGCTGGTGAACCAGGCCGCGCACCTGCTCTGACCCGCATGGCCCCGGCGCCGCCCGTCTCGCTCCGCTCCGCCCCGTCTCGCTCCGGGCCGTCCCACTCCGGCCCGTCCTGGCTTCACCCCGTTCCCCGCGGCCCCACACCGCTCCGGCCCACCGCGCATCCGCCGCCCGCCGGCCGCTGACGGACACTGGTGGGGTGAGAAGCGAGAACACCCCCTTCCGCGGCGGCCCCCTCGACGGCCGGGTGCTGCCGATCCTGACCGGCCCGACCGGACACCCGCCGAAGTGGTACGAGGTGCCGGTGCCGGCCCACGACGGGCGCCCGGCCACCGTCCACACGTACCGCCGCGACCCGGCCGGCTACACCAAGCGGCTGGGGCTGCAGCGCGGCTGGGTGTACGTGTACGCGCCGGACGGCCGTGAGCGGCGGGAGATCCGCTGGCCCTGGCAGAAGCCGGCCGCGGCGCGCCCGAAGAGCGAGAACGGCGCGGCTGCGCCGTCCGAGTGAGCGCGCGGAACACCCGCTTGTTCGTGCGCTAATCACACCATCCGCCCCGTCATCATCGTCGCCGTGGAGGTGATGACGTGCCGGGACGACTGCTGCGCACGATCTGTACGGGTGTGCTCGCCCTGACGACGACCCTGGCGGGAACCGGGACCTGGACCGCGGCCGGGACCGCCTCCGCGGCCCCCCGCGCACCGGTCCCGGGTGAGCCCGCCGCCGACGAGGCCCCGACCGGACCGGACACGGCGGACGCGGCGAGCGCGGCGACGGACACCGCGGACGCACCGGCCGGCCCCGCCGACCCACTCGGCACCCTCGGCACCCTCGGCACCCTCGGCGATCCAACCGCCGACCCGGCCGCCGAAGCGGCCACCGGCTCCGTCACCGGACTGCTCACCCGGCTGCGCGCCCTCTACCAGGAGGCCGAGCAGGCCACCGAGGCCTACAACGCCGCCGACGAGGCCCTCAAGAAGCAGACCGCCGAGACGCGCCGGACCGACGCCCTGCTGACCGCCGCCCGCCGCTCCCTGGAGCAGGGCCGGAACGAGGCCGGCCGGCTGGCCCGGCTCCAGTACCAGGGCCGTTCCGACCTCTCCCCGTACCTCACCCTGCTGCTCGCCCGTCACCCGCAGACCGCCCTGGACGAGACCCATCAGGCCGGCCGTTCGGCACGGGCGCGGTCCACCGTCGTGCACCGCCTCCAGGCCGCCGAGAAGTCGGCGGACGGTCTGGCGGTGGCCGCGCGCACCGCCCTCGCGCGCGGGCGCGTCCTGCTCGCCGACCGGAAGAAGCAGAAGGAGGCCGTCGAGGCGAAGCTCCACGAGGTGGAGAAGCTGCTCTCCTCGCTGACCGCCGACCAGCTCGGCCGGCTCACCGCCCTCGACACCGCGCAGACCGCCGGCGCCCAGAGCCGTCTCATGGCGTCCGGCGCGCTCGACGGCTCCCGTACGCCGTCGTCGCAGGGCGCCCGCGCGCTGCGTTACGCCGTACGGCAGATCGGCAAGCCGTACGAGTGGGGCGCGGAGGGCCCCGACACGTACGACTGCTCCGGCCTCACCCAGCAGTCGTGGGCGGCGGCCGGCCGCGCGCTGCCGCGCACCAGCCAGGAGCAGTGGGCGGAGCTCCCGCGTGTGCCGCTGGACCGGCTCCGTCCCGGCGACCTGGTCGTCTACTTCCCGAAGGCCACCCACATCGCCCTGTACCTGGGCCACGGCCTGGTGGTCCAGGCTCCGCGCCCCGGCACCCGGATCAAGGTCTCCCCGATCGCCGCCAACCCGTTGCTCGGCGCGGTCCGGCCCGACCCCGGCGGGACGCCCCTGGAGACGTTCGCGCCGCCCGAGCTCCCGGAGGGAGCCTCGGACGGCGGGGACGCGGGCTTCGGCGGTACGGAGCTCTGACCCGGCTCCCTGACCGAGCTCCCTGACCCGGCTCCCTGACCCGGCGTCCGATCGATCGGAGGACCGGCTCAGGCCCCGGTCAGCGAGGCCAGGTAGGCGGCGGCCTTCTCCGGCTCGAAGAAGAAGTTCTCGAAGTCGGCCGGGTCGTCGAAGCCGTTCGCGAAACGGTCCGCGATCGGCTGGAGCTGCCCGCCCGCGCCGAGCAGGTCGACGACGTGCTCGGGCAGGGGGCCGAGCATCGCGTTGGTCCACTTGGTGATGTGCCGCGCCGTCGCCCAGTAGCGGTCGAACGTGGCCCGCATCCACGCCTCGTCGAACGGGCGGTCGCCGTGCTCGACGATCGAGGCGAGGTACGCGGCGGCGCACTTCGAGGCCGCGTTCGAACCCTGGCCGGTGACCGGGTCGTTGGCGACGACGACGTCCGCGACGCCCAGGACCAGGCCGCCGCCGGGCAGCCGGCCGATGGGCTGGCGTACGGTCGGGGCGTAGCGGCCGGCCAGGGTGCCGCCGGCGTCGGTCAGTTCGGCCTTGGTCGCGCGGGCGTGCTCCCACGGCGTGAACCGCTCCATCAGCCGCAGGGTGAGCGCCAGGTGCTCGGCCGGGTCCTTGATGCCGCGGAAGGCGTCGACCGGGCCGCCGGGCACGCCCTCCCAGAAGAGGATGTCGGCGCGGCCGGAGGTGGTGAGGGTCGGCATCACGAACAGCTCGCCGACGCCGGGCACCACGTTGCAGCGCACCGCGTCGAACTCCGGGTGCTCCGGCCGCGGGCCCAGCCCGTGCACGTACGCCACGGCCAGGGCGCGCTGCGGCTCGCTGTACGGCGAACGGGACGCGTCCCGGCCGAACATGGACACCAGCTCGCCCTTGCCGGCCGCGATGAGCACGAGGTCGTAGCCGCGCGCGAAGTAGTCGAGGTCGCCGACCGCCGCGCCGTGGATGACCAGCTGGCCGCCGCGCCGCGCGAACGCGTCCATCCAGCCGGCCATCTTCACCCGCTGGTCGACGGACTGCGCGAAGCCCCTCAGCTTCCCCACCCAGTCGATGGCGCGCGAGGAGTCGGGCGCGGCGACGGACACGCCGAGGCCCTCGATGCGCGGCGCCTGCGGCTCCCAGAAGTTCAGGCCCAGGTCGCGCTCGTGCTGGAGCGCGGTGTCGAACATGCACTGGGTGGACATGACCCGGCCGGACCGGATCTCGTCCGCCGTCCGGTTGGACATCAGGGTGACGTCGTAGCCCTTCGACTGCAGACCGAGGGCGAGCTGAAGGCCGGACTGGCCGGCTCCGACGATGAGTATCTTCCGCATGAGGCAACGACCTTGAGGGGATCGGGGCGGGGCGGCAGGACGGGGCGAGGCGGGCCGGAGCGTGGGGGAGCCCGCCGGGCCCCGGTCGTTCGGGGGTGCCCCGGGTTACTCGGGGCCCCGGCTATTCGGGGGCGGCCTGGAGGGAGTGCTCGACCATCGCGAGGAGTGTCTCCACGACGCTGTACCGCTTGCGCGCGTCCATGATCACGACGGGGACGCGCTCGGGCACGGTCAGCGCCTCGCGGACGTCGCTCACCGCGTAACGCTCGGTGCCCTCGAAGTGGTTGACGGCGACGAGGTAGGGCAGGCCGCAGCTCTCGAAGTAGTCGAGCGCCGGGAAGCAGTCCGTCAGCCGGCGGGTGTCGGCGAGCACGATGGCCCCGATCGCGCCGCGGATCAGGTCGTCCCACATGAACCAGAAACGCTGCTGGCCCGGCGTGCCGAAGACGTACAGGACCAGGTCGTCGTCGAGCGTGATCCGGCCGAAGTCCATGGCCACGGTGGTGGTCAGCTTGTCGGGCGTGGCGGTGAGGTCGTCGGTCTCCTCGCTCGCCTGCGTCATCAGCGCCTCGGTCTGGAGCGGGGTGATCTCCGAGATGGCGCGGACGAAGGTGGTCTTGCCGACGCCGAAGCCGCCCGCGACGACGACCTTGGTCGCGACGGGGGCCCGGCTGTGGTCCAGCTGCCAGTCCCGCGCGCCGTCCTCCGGGTCGGGTCCGGAGCCGGGACTGGTGCCCGTACCGGAGCCGGATATGAGCCCGGCGGCGGTGGGCTGGGCGGGGATGCCCGCGGCCGTACGAGCCGGTGCCGCGGGCGCGGCCGTGGTCTCGGCGGTGACGGACGGTTCGGCCACGGCGGCGGCCTCAGAGACGGCGGAGTCCACTCAGCACCCTTTCGAGGAGCGCGCGGTCGGGCCGGTCGGTGCCGTGACCGGTCCCGTACACACGTATTTTTCCCTGGTCGGCCAGGTCGCTGAGCAGCACCCGGACGACACCCAACGGCATCTTCAGCAGCGCCGAGATCTCCGCGACGGTGCGCATCCGGCGGCAGAGCTCGACGATGGCCCGCATCTCCGGCATCAGGCCGCGCGCGGCGGCCCCGCCGTCCGTGAGGACCTTGCGCTCGGGCGCGGCCTCGAGCGCGGCCACGAACGTCTCGACGAGGAGTACGTGGCCGAAGCGGGTACGGCCGCCGGTGAGCGAGTAGGGGCGGACCCGGGAGGGGCGGCGCCCCTCCCCGCGTTTCGGCAGCCGCCCCGCGGACACGGCGGACGTCACTGGACGCCTTCCATGGACTTGGCCAGTTCGCTGCGGAGTTCGGGCGTCAGGACGTGTCCGGCCCGGCCGACGAACAGCGCCATGTGGTACGCGACGACGCTCATGTCGCAGTCGGGCTCGGCGTGCACGCCGAGCAGCGAACCGTCGCTGATCGACATGACGAAGACGCTGCCCTCGTCCATCGCGACCATCGTCTGCTTGACCCCGCCGCCGTCCATGAGCCGGGCGGCGCCGATGGTGAGGCTGCCGATGCCCGAGACGATGGTGGCGAGGTCGGCGGTGGAGCCGCGCGGGCCGCCGGGCCGGCGGGCCGCGGGCGCGGCGGCCGCCACCGTGGCGCTGTTCTGGATGTCCGGGTCCGACGAGAGCAGGAGGAGCCCGTCGGAGGAGACGACGGCGACGGAGTGGACCCCCGGCACCTCCTCGACCAGGTTGCCCAGCAGCCATTGCAGGTTGCGGGCCTCACTGCTCAGTCCGAATGTTCCGGTCGCAGTCAACTGCGTGCCTCCTCGACGGTGTCCCCCGTGGTCTCCTCGGTACGTGCTGTGTCTCCGGCCCGGATCTCGGCGGCCACGTCACGGCGGCCGTTCGCGGCGCCCAGCTGGAACCCTCCGAGCCTGCGGCGCAGCGCCTCCGCGTCCACGCCGCCGCGCCGTATCCGCGGGTTGCCGGCCGCCGGGCCGGGCTGCCGCACGATCCGCGGGGTGCGCTTGGGCAGTCCCTTCTCGGTCACCCGGTCCCAGGCGCCCTCCCGGGGGCCGGGGACGGCGTCCTCGGAGGCCGGCGCGAGCCCGGCTTCGTCGGCGGGCTCGGGAACGGACTCGGGCGCGGGCACGCGAGCGGACCCGGGTGCGCGGGCCGGCGCGGGGGCCGGCTCACGGACCTGGTCGTGGGCCTGCTCGACGGCCCCTTCACGGGCCCGCTCGGGAGCCCGCTCGTGAGCGGCCTCCTCCGCGGGCGGCGGCACGGGCAGCCGTACCTGGAGCGTGGTCTCCGACACGGACTCACCGGGCGTGGGGGTGGGCTCTGGGTCCACCGTGTCGGGCACTTCTGTCGCCGCCGCCCTCGCGCCGCGTACGGGCAGGCCGGGGCGGGCGGGGGTCTCGTCGGGGTGGACGTCGTGGCCGGCGACGGCGTCGGACTCGGCGCCGTACGACGGCGTTACCGGGGACGTGGTCTCGCCGTCCCGCCGCCCGTCGTGACGGACGTCCTGACGGGCGTCGGCGCCGAGCCCGGTCTCGATGTCCGGAAGGGTCTCCAGGTCGATGTCAGCCGCCGCGTCGACGCCCATGTCCACGTCGACGTCGATGTCGATGTCGATGTCGATGTCGACGTCCCTCTCGGCATCGGCGTCGTACGTCCGCGCCGGCGCCGTCCCCGGTACCGTCCCGGCCTCCGGCTCGGTCCCCTGCCCCGGCCTGACGACCGGGTGGGAGCCCGACTCCTCGATCGCGCGCTCCGCCGCCTCGATGAGCGGGTCGCGGTGCCGCGAGGGAAGCGTGTGGGAGTTGGCCTCGGCGACCGTCCCCGGCAGGGTGAGCGGCGCGGGCCGGGCGGCGGGGCTGCCGACCGCGACGGTGGACGGGACGGCGTCCGGCTCGGCGGCGGCCAGCAGCGGGAGCGGCAGGACCACCACGGCCGCGGTGCCGCCCTGCTTCTGCTCGCGCAGCTCGACCCGTACCCCGTGCCGTGCGGCGAGCAGCGCGGCGACCCGGATGCCGAGGCCCTCGCCCTCCTCGTCCGCGCCGGCGACCTCGGGGTCCCCGAGGCGCGCGTTCAGCTCGTCCCGGCGGTCGGCGGCGATGCCGATGCCGTTGTCCTGGACGGAGAGCATGACCTCGCCGGACTCCAGCAGCCAGCCGGACAGCTGGACGTGGGTCTCGGGCGGCGAGAAGGAGGTCGCGTTCTCCAGGAGTTCGGCGACCAGGTGGCTCAGGTCGTCGGCGACGAAGCCCGCGATCTGGGTGTGCGGCGGCAGCGACTGGATGTCGACCCGCTCGTACCGCTCGATCTCGCTGACGGCGGCGCGCAGCACGTCGACGAGCGGGACCGGGCCGGGGTGGCCGTGGTGGTGCTCGTGGCCGGCGAGGACCAGCAGGTTCTCGCTGTGCCGGCGCATGACCGTGGCCATGTGGTCGAGCTTGAAGAGGGTGCCGAGGCGGTCGGGGTCCTGCTCGCGCTCCTCCAGCTTCTCGATGACGCCCAGCTGGCGCTCGACCAGGCCGAGGCTGCGCAGCGAGAGGTTGACGAAGGTGTGCTGGACGGTGCCGCGCAGGCGCTCCAGCTCGGCGACGAGCACGGCCGTCCGGCTCTGCAGCTCGGCGCGCTGGGCGGTCAGCTCGGCGACGACGGAGTCCAGGGCGCCGGCCTGGCCCGCCTGCTCGGCCTGGTCGACGTCGAGCCGCTCGACCCGGGCCACGAGGGCGGCGTACGTGCCCTGCAGCGTGTTGAGCGACCGTACGACCTGGCCGAACTCGTCGTTCCGTCCGGTGAACCGGATCGGCTCCTCGCGGTGCGGCTCGGCCGCGTCGGCCAGCCGGGCGGCGCCGCGGCGCACCACGGCGAGCGGCCGGGTGAGGCTGCGGGCGACGAAGGTGGAGATGCCGACCGCGACGAGCAGACAGCCGCCGAGCAGCGCGATGCGCGTCTCCAGCGCGGTGACGTCGTCGTCGCGGAGCCCGGTGAGCCGCTCGACGCGCTGGGTGGCGAGCGCGGACTCGACGCCGCGCATCTGCTCGATCCGGGCGGAGAGCGCGGCCTCCAGGGCGGCCGGGTCGGTGTTCAGCTCGGCCGCCGACAGCTCGGGCCGGTCGGTGAGCTTGCCCAGGTAGCGCTCGGCCTGCTTGACCTCGGGCCCGGTGACCCCGGCGGCGAGGGAGCCGCGGGCGGCGGCGGTGGCGGCCTGGTCGAAGTCGGCGAGGGAGGCGAGTTCGCGGACCCGGGCCTGCTGGGCGGCGGCGGTGAGCGCGTTCCGGGTGCGCTCGGCGTCCTCCGAGCCCTGGACCGTGTCGGTGACGTAGGTGCCGGTGACCGGGTCGTAGTGGGTGCTGCCGGTGGAGTCGGGCCGGGGCACGGAGAGCGCGGCGAGCAGCAGGCCGCGCTCGGCGGACGCCTGCTCGGTGGCGTGGCTCAGGGCCGCGGGGGCGCGGACGGCCTCGGCGGCGCGGGGCGGGGTGCGCTCGGCGAGCCGGTCGGCGAGGTCCTGGAGCTTGGTGATGATGTCGCTGTACGCCCGGTGGGCGTCCAGGGCGGTGCCCTTGCCGGTGAGCGCGGTGCGCCGGATGGAGGGCAGGCCGGCCAGGTCGTGGCGCAGGTCGTTCGGGGCGGCGGCGCGGATCTCGTCGATCTGGCGGTCGACGCGGGCGGACTTGGCCTCGGTGACCTTGCGCTTGCGCTTGCCGGTGCCGGTCTGCTCGTCACGGCCGGCGGCGATGTACGCGACGACCTCGTCGCGCTCGTCGGAGAGCGAGTGGGCGAGGGTGACGGCCTGGCGGTCCAGTTCGGCGAGGGCGACCAGGTCGACGGACTCGTCGAGGTCGGCGGAGGCGGCCAGGACGGCGGGGGCACCGGCGGCGAGGACGGTGAGGCCGACGAGGGCGACACCGGCGACGAGGCGGCTGCGGACCCGCTTGGCGCGGCCGGCGGGGGCGGGCGCCGCGGCGGGGGCCGGAGCCGGAGCCGGAGTGACGGCCGTGGGCGGGGTGGGAGCCGCGGGGGCGACCGCCACGGGGACCGGGACCGGTGCCGTGGGCGCGACCGCCACCGGCGCGGGGGCCGTGGGCGCGACCGGGACCGGGGCGCCGGTGCCGGCGGCCTGCTGGGGTCCGGTCGGCAGAGGCCGGGTGGGCAGGCCGGTGGCCTGCGGGTCACCGGGGGTCTGGCTCCGCGCGCCGTTGTTGCTCCGAGGCCGCTTCTTCTGCACCGGTGCTCGCATTCTTGACTCGTCCGCCCATGAAGCAGAGGTGACGACCGGTCACATGTATGAGCCCCCCACCTCTGGTGTGTCTTCCGACCATTTCAGCGGTTCTGGTCAGGGGACTCGCATCGGCCACTCCGCCACACGAACGAGTGAACAACACTCCGGAGTTGGCAAACAACTCCCCCTCACGGCCGCCGGGGCGGTGCGCCTACCTGCCGGTTGGATCTTCCGCGCGGCCTTTGGCAGGATGCCCGCCCGCAGCTTCCCGGGGCCCCTCCTCCCCTCCCCCACCGCATCCGCCACCGCAGGTACAGACCGTATTCGGCCGTTTGGAGGCGATGTGAAGGAGCCATGCAGGACAGGCGCACGCGGGGGCAGACTGGGGTTCATGCAGACGGAAGCGGCGACCCTCCCCGGCAGCCCCGAACGCCCCAACGAGGACTGGACGGCGACGTCCCTGCCAGCCTCGGGCGCGGGCGGCACACTGGTGGTCCTGGACGGGGTGACACCCCCGGCGGGCGAGGACGGATGTGTGCACGGCGTGCCGTGGTTCACGGCGCGACTCGGCGGCGCTTTGACCGAACTGTCCACTTCACGAAGAGATCTGACGCTGTCCGAGATCCTCTCCCTGGCAATCCGGCGCACCGCCGACGCCCACCGAAACACCTGTGACCTTTCTCACCCCCGTACGCCCCAGTCAACCGTGGCCCTGGCGCGCTGGGACGAGGTGACGGTCGACCACCTCGTCCTGTCCGACGCGGCCTTGCTCCTCCGCTCCCCCGACGGCGCGGTACGGGCCGTCCTCGACGACCGGCTCGACCACGTCCCACGCGAGATCCTGCGCTCGGTCGCCGCCACCGACCGGCTGATGCGCAACCAGGAGGGCGGCTTCTTCACCGCCGCCGCCGACCCGGCCGTGTCCGCCCGCGCGATCACCGGCACGACCCCGCGGGCCGAGGTGCGGGCCCTCGCGGGCCTGTCGGACGGGGCGACCCGGTGGGTCGAGCGGTTCGGGGCGGGCGACTGGGCGGACCTGTTCGACATCCTGGAGAAGGAGGGCACCCGCCGCCTCCTCGACCGCGTCCGCGCCCTGGAGACGGCCGACGCGGAGACGGCGACCCCGCGGGGCGGCAAGCGGCACGACGACGCGACGGCGGTGTACGTACGGCTGGAATAGCGCGCGGCGGCGGCACGGACCGGGGGCGGAGAGCTCCGGCCCATGCCACCGCCGCTCCGCCTCGCCGGCATCCCGCCGGCCGGTCGGATGCCGGGGTCAGGCCGACCGAGCGTCGGGGGGATCAGGCCGAGCGGACATTGAAGTGCTGGAGCAGGCGGGCCAGTTCGGCCACCTCGGCGCGATCCCAGTCGGCCAGCTTGCGGACGTAGCTCATCCGGCGGGCGTCGCGGACCTGACGGAACCGCCCCTGGCCTTCGTCGGTCAGCCGGACCAGCGAGGCGCGACCGTCGACCGGATCCGGGTCGCGGGCGACCAGGCCGAGGTCCTCCAGGGCGCGCAGCTGCCGGCTCATCGTCGCCTTGCCGACTCCGATGTACGCGGCCAGGTCGGTGGCGCGCTGCGGGCCGACGTCGTCGAGGCGGACGAACAACCCGTAGGCGGCGGACTCCAGTTCCGGGTGGACCTCGCGGGCCATCTCGCCGGACTGGGCCCGGGCGCGGCGCAGGAGGACCGCCAGCTCGCGCTCCAGCGCGAGGAACTCCGGGTCCACGCCGCTCCCGCCGGACGCCGGCGCTTCACTCCCCGTACCGCTTTCGTGCACGTCAGCACCCCTCGCGCGCTTTCCGCTCGCTGAAAGTTTCCTCCGGCCGCGGCCATCGCCGCAGCTCTCTCAGTATTTCGCAGGATTAGACCAACGGAAGCACTCGGACCCCCTTCCGTCGGCGGGTCTACGTGCGTAGCGTCGTCCCTGGCGACGCACATGACATGTCCATCACATGTCATGTGCGCGTCACGCCTCATGGTTCCGCGCCGGGCCGCCACCGGCGCGGAACCTCACGATCCGGCCTTCCCCCCTCGACTCTGCGGAGGCACGCAATGCGTGTGCACAGATCCGGAAAGTCCCTCGCCGGTGCCGCCCTCGCGGCCCTGGCGCTCCTTCTCCCCCTCACCCTCTCCGGCACCGCCAGCGCCGCCCAGGACCCGGGCCCGAGCGCCAAGCAGATCCCCGCGCGCGGCTCCGCGCACATGGGCATGGGCGTCCTCGCCCACGACGGCCAGAGCGGGCAGCCCGGCGGCGTCTCCATCGAGGCCGTCCAGACCGAGGGCGTCGACGTCTCCGGCCACCAGGGGAACGTGGCCTGGCCGACCCTGTGGAGCAGCGGGGTGAAGTGGGCCTACGTCAAGGCGACGGAGGGGACCTACTACCAGAACCCCTACTTCGCGCAGCAGTACAACGGCTCGTACAACGTGGGCATGATCCGCGGCTCGTACCACTTCGCCACCCCCGACACCACGACCGGCGCGGCCCAGGCCGACTACTTCGTCAACAACGGCGGCGGCTGGTCCAAGGACGGCAAGACGCTGCCCGGCGCGCTCGACATCGAGTGGAACCCGTACGGCGACGCCTGCTACGGCAAGACGCAGGCCGCGATGGTCACCTGGATCCGCGACTTCCTCGCCCGCTACAAGGCCCGGACCGGCCGTGACGCGGTGATCTACACGGCGACGAGCTGGTGGACCCAGTGCACCGGCAACTACGCCGGCTTCGCCGCGACGAACCCGCTGTGGGTCGCGCGCTACGCCACCACCGTCGGTACGCTGCCGGCCGGCTGGCCGTACTACACGATGTGGCAGTACACCTCCACCGGCCCGAACGTCGGCGACCACAGCCACTTCAACGGCGACCTCTCGCGCGTGCAGGCACTCGCGAACGGCTGAGCCGGAGCCGCGCCGGACGCCGCGTACGGGGCGGGCACCGTACGCGGACTCGGGCGGGCTCCCGCGGGGCCCCGGGGTGACGACCCCCCGGGGCCCCGCCCCTTTGCGTGTCCGCGGGGGCACCCCTCTCGCGGGGGCGAGGGGCGCACGACGGCGGGATTTCCGGGCTCTTCAGTTCTCCCTCTTGCTCATTGGTATGGACCAATGCGACCCTCGGGGCGGCGCGCGGATCCCCGTAACTCCCGTGTGCCGCCGATGTGTTGCTCCCCGTCCTCCCCCGCGTACGAGAGAGAGCCCCCGCATGCCGTCGTCCTCCCGCCGCACCTCCGCCCTGGTCGCCGCCGCGGCGTCCGCAGCCGCCGCGCTCACCGCCCTCACCCCCACCGTCGCGCAGGCCCACGGCGCCGTGTTCAACCCGGTCAGCCGGATCGCGGCCTGCTACGCGGAGGGGCCGGAGACCCCGAAGTCGCAGGTGTGCAAGGACCTCGTCGCCGACTCGGGCACCCAGCCGCTCTACGACTGGAACGAGGTCAACATCGCCAACGCCGACGGCAACCACAAGGCCCTCATCCCCGACGGCAAGCTCTGTTCGGCCAACCGCGAGAAGTACCGCGCCCTCGACTGGGCCCGCTCCGACTGGCCCGCCACGGCGGTGTCCGCCGGCACCTACGGCTTCAAGATCCGGGTGACGGCGCCGCACTCCGGCACCATGACCATGTACGTCACCAAGCAGGGCTTCGACCCGACGCAGCCGCTGAAGTGGTCCGACCTCGACCCCACCCCGGCCGCCGTCTACAACACCACCCGCACCTCGACCGACGGCTACTACGCGTTCGACGGCGACCTCCCGTCCCGCACGGGCCGTCACATCGTCTACATGGTGTGGCAGCGCAACGACAGCCCCGAGGCGTTCTACAGCTGCTCGGACGTCACCTTCGGCGGCGGCACGACCACCGCGTCCGCGGCGGCGGCGAAGGCCCCGACGGAGAAGGAGATCGCGGCGGGCGCCACGCTCTCCACGGTCAGCCACGCGGGCCACGGTGGCGACGAGCAGCCCCCGGCCCTCGCCACCGACGCGGCCGGGACTCCCGGCTCCCCGCTCCCCCTCGCCCTCGCGGGCGCCGGCGCCCTGGCCGCCTTCGGCGCGGGCAGCCTGCTCCTCACCCGCCGCCGGGGCCAGTCCCGCCAGTCCCGATAACGGGTTCCGGCAACCGTCCTAGTCCAGGCCGTCCGGGCGCGGGAAGAGGGCGGCGAGCCGGGGCAGGAGTTCTCCCCTGCGCCCCGACGGCTCGCCGCCCTCCGGGTCCCGCGCCCGGGCCGCGTCGCCTGTGACCAGGTCCGCCGCGTCGACCGCGTCGTAAAAGGCGTCGAAGTCCTCGCCGTCGCGTCCGGTCGTCTGGTTCCAGACCTCCCGGGCTATACGGTCGAGGCGCTCCCACTCGGGCCACTCCTCGTCGTCCCAGTCCTCGATGCGCCGCCCGGCGAGGGCGCGGAGCTCGGGCAGAGCGGCCAGCGTGTCCGGGTCGGCGACCGCCGTCTCGTACACGGTCCGGCCCCGCGCCACCAGCCAGAGCCGGAAGGACACGAACCCGTCGTCCGAGCACCAGCCGTCCTCGATCCGGGCCGCCGCGTCCCACAAGGGCCAGGTGTACGCGGCGTCGACGGCCGCCTCCAAGCGCGCCTGGAACGCGGCGACGGCGTCGGCCGGCAGCTCCAGGAGCCGCCGGCCCAGCCAGTCCTCACGGGCCTGCCGGTCGCCGGGCCGCGTGCCCGACGCGGCGACGAGGGTCCAGAAGTCGTCTTCGGTCATGCGCCTCAGCATCGCCGCCGGCACTGACAACGGCTGTGCGCCCCCCGCGTGGAGAGCGCACAGCCGCCACCCACCGCCGCCGGATCAGGCCGCCGCGCTCACCGCGACCTCCGCCGGGGCGAGGGCGATCTCCAGCACCTGGCGGACATCGGTGACCGGGTGGACCTCCAGCTTGTCGAGGATCTCAGCCGGGACGTCGTCCAGGTCGGCCTCGTTGCGCTTGGGGATCACGACGGTCGTGACGCCCGCGCGGTGGGCGGCCAGCAGCTTCTGCTTCAGGCCGCCGATCGGCAGGACGCGGCCGGTCAGCGAGACCTCGCCGGTCATCGCGACATCGGTGCGAACCAGCCGGCCCGAGAGGAGCGAGGCGAGGGCCGTCGTCATGGTGATGCCGGCGCTCGGACCGTCCTTGGGCACCGCGCCCGCCGGGAAGTGGATGTGCACGCCGCGGTCCTTCAGACCGGTGACGGGCAGTTCCAGTTCCGCGCCGTGGGAGCGGAGGAAGGAGAGCGCGATCCGCGCGGACTCCTTCATGACGTCGCCGAGCTGGCCGGTGAGGGTCAGTCCGGCCGCGCCGGTCTCCGGGTCGGCCAGCGACGCCTCGACGAACAGGACATCGCCGCCCGCGCCGGTCACCGCGAGCCCGGTGGCGACACCGGGCACGGAGGTACGGCGTTCGGCCGGGTCCTGCGCCGACTCGGGGACGTGGTGCGGACGGCCGATCAGGCCGCGCAGCTCGTCGGGTCCGATGGTGAACGGCAGCTCCCGCCCGCCGAGTTCGTGCTGGGCGGCGACCTTCCGGAGCAGCCGGGCGATCGAACGCTCCAGGGTGCGGACGCCCGCCTCCCGGGTGTACTCGCCGGCGAGCCGGCGCAGCGCCGCCTCCTCCAGGACGACCTCGCCCTTCTCCAGACCGGCCCGCTCCAGCTGCCTCGGCAGCAGGTGGTCGCGGGCGATGACGACCTTCTCGTCCTCGGTGTAGCCGTCGAGCCGGACCAGCTCCATCCGGTCGAGCAGGGCCTCCGGGATGGATTCGAGGACATTGGCGGTCGCCAGGAACACGACGTCGCTCAGGTCGAGTTCGACCTCCAGGTAGTGGTCGCGGAAGGTGTGGTTCTGCGCCGGGTCCAGGACCTCCAGGAGGGCCGCGGCCGGGTCGCCCCGGTAGTCGGAGCCGACCTTGTCGATCTCGTCGAGCAGCACCACCGGGTTCATGGACCCGGCTTCCTTGATCGCCCGGACGACACGGCCGGGCAGCGCGCCGACGTACGTCCGCCGGTGACCGCGGATCTCCGCCTCGTCGCGTACGCCGCCGAGCGCGACGCGGACGAACTTCCGCCCCATCGCGTGCGCGACCGATTCGGCGATCGAGGTCTTTCCGACGCCGGGCGGGCCGACCAGCGCGAGCACCGCGCCGCCGCGACGGCCGCCGACGACCCCGAGGCCGCGCTCGGCCCGCCGCTTGCGCACCGCCAGGTACTCGGTGATCCGCTCCTTCACGTCCTCCAGGCCCGCGTGCTCGGCGTCGAGGACCGCCTGGGCGCCCTGGATGTCGTACGCGTCCTCCGTACGCTCGTTCCACGGCAGTTCGAGCACGGTGTCGAGCCAGGTGCGGATCCAGGACCCTTCCGGGGACTGGTCGCTGGAACGCTCCAGCTTCTCGACTTCCTTCAGGGCCGCCTCGCGGACCTTCTCCGGCAGGTCGGCGGCCTCGACGCGGGCGCGGTAGTCGTCGGACTCGTCACCCTCGCCCTCGCCGTTGAGGTCGCGCAGTTCCTTGCGTACGGCGTCGAGCTGGCGGCGCAGCAGGAACTCGCGCTGCTGCTTGTCGACGCCCTCCTGGACGTCCTTGGCGATGGTCTCGGCGACGTCCTGCTCGGCCAGGTGCTCGCGCAGCTGCGCGGTGGCGAGCCGGAGCCGGGCGACCGGGTCGGCGGTCTCCAGCAGGGCGACCTTCTGGTCGACGGTGAGGAAGGGCGAGTAGCCGGCGTTGTCGGCGAGGGCTCCGACGTCCTCGATCTGCTGGACGCGGTCGACGACCTGCCAGGCCCCGCGCTTCTTCAGCCAGCTGGTGGCCAGCGCCTTGTACTCCTTGACCAGCTCGGTCACGGAGCCGGGAATCGGGTCGGGCAGGGTCTCCTCGACGGTGCTGCCCTCGACCCACAGGGCCCCGCCGGGCCCCGTCGTCCCGGCGCCGATCCGCACCCGCCCGCGACCGCGCACGAGCGCGCCGGGGTCGCCGTCGGACAGCCGCCCGACCTGCTCGACGGTGCCGAGCACACCGGTCGCGGCGTATGTGCCGTCGACCCGGGGCACGAGCAGCACCCTCGGCTTGCCGCTGCCCCCACGCGCGGCGGCCTGCGCGGCCTCGACCGCGGCCCGCACCTCGTTGTCGGACAGGTCCAGCGGCACGACCATTCCGGGCAGCACGACCTCGTCGTCGAGCGGCAGCACAGGCAGGGTAAGCGGCGCGGACGCCACGGACTCGGAAGCCATGATCTCCCCTTCGGCAGTCAAGTTGAGCTACACCGACTCAATGCATGTGAGCCTCCCGGTGTTCCCTACCCTTGTTCGCTCTGAGCGATCACCCCGGCCGGGCCTTCGGACGGCGTCGGCCGAAGTGGGGGTGCGGCAGGACACTCGGCCTGCCGCAGGCGGCCACATAGGCTCGCGCCATGGGTGCGTTCTTACCGTTTCTCATCGTGACGGCGGGCTTCGCCGCGGTTCTGGCGTTCTTCGCGTGGCCGGCCGTACGGATACGGCGCCGGGGGCTCGGCCGGTGGGCCGGTCTACTGAGGCGGGGTGCCGGCCGATGACCACGGTGCTGTGGGTCGCGGGAGTGATCGTCGCGCTGGGGGCCGGCGCGTTTCTGGCGGACCGCGTGCTGCTGGCGATGGAGGCGCGCGGCTGGATCTACTGGCGCAAGACCAAGGGCCTGTCGTCCATCGGCGTCGATTTCGTCCAGGAGGGCGACCCCGGAGCCCAGGCGGTCAAGCGCGCGATGGAACAGGAACGCGTGCGGAAGAACGTCAAGCCGGCGGAGGACCCGCCCTTCCGGGTGGACCTGGGCTCCGGCACGGTGCACATCCGCCGCAGAGGCACGGGCACGGAGACAGAGAAAGAGACAGAGACAGAGACGAACACGAACACGGGACGCGACGAACGGGAGCCGTGAGCCCGCTCCGCCCTCCCCCTTCTCTTTCCACCTCCCCGGCCGTTGTCAGTGGTGGCTGCCACGATGCCCGCACACCACCTCAAGGAGGAGCGGACATGGGCACCTGGGACATCGGCCCCTTCGACAACGACACCGCCGCGGACTGGTGCGGCACCCTCGACGACGCCTCCTTGGAGGCGCGCCAGGGCCTGGTCCACGACACGCTCGCGGGGGCGGTCGGCACGACCGACGAGCTCGACGCGGACGTCGCCGCCGAAGCCGTCGCCGCGGCCGCCCTGGTCGCCACGCAATTCCCTGGCGGCGAGCGCGCCCACCCGCACTACGGACCGGACGAGCCCCTCCCCGACCTCACCGGTCTGCGCGCCCTCGCCCTCCAGACCCTCGACCGCGTCGTGACCGAGCCGTCCGAACTCCTCGAACTCTGGGAAGAATCCGGCGAGGGCAACCTCTGGCAGTCGGGCATCGACCGGCTGCGCACCGTACTCGCCCCCACGCCTCCCGGCGAACAGCTCGCTCCGAACCTGCTGCCCGCCGCCCCCGTCGACGCGCCCGGAAGGCCGTCATGAGCTGGGACGTTCTCCTCTTCCGCCTGCCCGCCGGCATCACGTCGTCGGAGGACATACCCGCCGACTACACCCCGCCCCCGCTCGGCACGCCCCAGGACGTCGGCGCCGCCGTGCGGGCGGCCGTGCCCGGGGTCGATCTGTCGGACCCCGCGTGGGGCGAACTCGTCGGCCCGAGCTGGTCCATGGAGCTCAACATCGGCGATGCCGACGCCGTGCACTCGGTCATGCTCCACATCCGGGGCTCCGGCGACGACGTACTCGCTGTCGTCTTCCGGATCGCGGACGCCTTGGGCTGCCGGGCTCTGGACCTCTCCTCCGGTCTGCTCGAACCCGACGGCCCCGACGGCTGGCACGCCTTCCAGGAGTACCGCGACCGCGTGCTCGGCACCTCTGACTGACGCCCGACCGACGGCACCGGCCGTGTCGCGACGGCTCACATGGCCGTCCCCGTCGAGGTCAGAGCCCCCGCGAGATGGTCGGCGAGACGAGGCAGCCAGTCGGGGCGGGCGTTGCCGAGGAGGTGGTCGCCGTGCGGGACGCGGAGGTGGGTGGCGTGGGGGGCGAGGCGGGCCAGCGGCTCGCCGTTGGTCACGCCGGGGATGACGTCCTGGTCGCCGTCCACCACCAGGAGCGGTGCCGTGACGCGCGGGGCCAGGTCCGTGAGGTCCACTCGGCGGGCGAAGGCGCGGGCGGCGTCGGGGCCGCCGGTGCGCCGGGTCAGGATGTCGGCTACCGGTGCGGGCAGTTCCGCCCAGTCGAGGCGGAACGGGCCGCTGACCGTGGCGGCCGCCGCCACACGCGGTTCCAGGGCCGCGGTCCGGGCCGCGAAGTAGCCGCCCAGGCTGAGGCCGACAAGCCCGACCCGGGGGACGTCGAGGGCGTCGACGACCCGGCCCACGACCTGCTCGTAGTCCGGGCGGAGGGGCGAGGTGGCGGCCAGCGCGCCCTGCCCGGAACCGTCCATCGCGTACACCGCCAGGCCCCTGGCCAGCAGCGCGTCCGTCACGTCCAGGAACTCCTCCTTCGCCGAGTCCAGGCCGGGGATCACGATCACGGTGCCGGCGGCCGTCGCCGCGTCGCGCGGGACGCGCAGCCAGCCGGTGAATCCCTCGCCGCGGATCCGCCGCGCGCCGGGTTCCCGCACGGCGAGGGCCCGGCCCAGGGCGTCGTCCGCCTCGGCGGCGGCCCGCGCCATCTCCGCCCGTGCCTCCGGGCCCGTCGGAGCCGCCACCCCCGCCACCTCGTACGGCACGAGCGTGGCGAGGTGGAACCAGCGGGCCGCCGTCAGCAGATGCTCCCCGGCCGTAACGGCCGATACGGGCGTGCCGGCGCGCTCCGCACGTTCCGCGCGCTCCAGGTAGGCGTGCCCGGTGCGCCGGAGGGCCGGGCACCAGTCGGCGCGGGAGCCGAGCGCGCCGGTGACGCGCCGGTACTCGTGGGGGTCGACCCCGATACCGAGGGCACGGGTCCACTGGTCCTCGGCGTACGCGCGGGCCTCGGCCACACCCCTGGGATCGTTCCCGCCGGTCGGCTTGTCCATCGGGTTCCTTCCCTCCATGAGTCCACTCACCTGGTCGCTCATCGCACGCCGCCTCCCGTCAGCAGGACCGCCTTGCCGCGGATACGGCGCTCGCGCAGGTCGACCAGGACGGCGGCGGTCTCCGCCCAGTCGGCGGTCCGGCCGATCTCCGGGTGCAGCCGTCCCTGCGCGACGAGGCGGACGAGGGTGGCGAGATCGGGGCCGTACGGGCCTCCGGCGTAGTGGAAGTGCCGGATCGTCACGCGTTCGGGGCCGCCCAGCAGGTCGAAGAAGTCGAGGGTCACCGGCGTGCGGCCGGCCTGCCCGAACCAGACGAGCGTGCCGCCGGGGCGCGTCTTCGCGAGGGCGACCGGCAGCGCCGGCCCGCCCGTGGACTCCAGGACGACGTCGAACGGCCCCCGCGCGTCCGCCACGTCGTGCACCACCTCGGCACCCAGCTCCGCGAGCCGCGCCCCGCGCTCCGGGGTGGCGGTCACCGCGGTGACCTCGGCTCCGGCCGCGACCGCCAGTTCGGTGACGTAGTGGCCGACCCCGCCCGAGGCGCCGGTCAGCAGCACGCGCCGCCCGGCCACGGAACCGGCCGTGCGCAGGAGGCGCAGGGCGGTGATCCCGGCCAGCGGCAGGGCCGCCGCCCGTACGGTGTCGACGGTGTCGGGCAGGACGGCGAGCGCGTCGGTGGGGACGGCCGCGTACTCCGCCCAGCCGCCCTGGGCCGGGTGGCCGACCACGCGGGTGCCGATGCCGGGTCCGGAACCGTCGGCCGCCGGCTGGACGACGAGGCCCGCGATGTCCTTGCCCAGCAGATATCCGGACACGCGGGACTCGGGGCGGTCGAGGAGAAACGTCTCGCCCCGGTTCGGCGCGAACGCCTCGACCTTCACCAGCGCCTCGTCGGGCCCGGGCACGGGCTGGGGAACGTGAGCGAAGACGACCGGCCGCGCCGCCTCCCCCGTGGGGATCAGTCTGTGCATGGCGAGGATGCAACCGCCCGGCCCGCCCGCCGATCCAACAACGGACGGAGGACGCCGACAACCATCGGTTGTCGCCCCTGGGTGACGCCTGGAAAACTAGGGTTCCGCCCATGGATCTGGATCTGGATCTCGACATGGCGCAGGTACGGGCCTTCGTACGGGTCGCCGAGGAACTGCACTTCGGGCGGGCCGCCGGGACGCTCGGGCTCTCCCAGCAGGCCCTGTCCAAGCGGGTCGCGCGCCTGGAGTCCCTGCTGGGCACCACGCTGCTGCACCGCGGCGGGGTCGGGCTGACGGAGGCCGGGCGGCGGTTCCTGCCGGCGGCCCGGCAGGCGCTGGCCGCCGCCGACGCCGCGGTCGCGGCGGTGACACCGGACGGCCGGCGGGGCGGCCGTCCGCTGCGCGTCGACGTCTGGGGACACCTCTACGCGCCGATGCGCACCCTGGCCGAGGTCGCGGGCGGTGTCGCCGACGACATCACCGGTGGGGCCGGGGAGCTGGCGCTGGGCCACGGACGCGATCTGCCGTCCGTAACGGCGGCCCTGCTGCGCGGCGACGCCGACGCGGCCTTCGGCCGGGTCCACCCTCCCCTGCACCCCGCCCTCTCCCACCGTCTCGTCCGCCTCGAACCCGTGGACGCGGTGCTGAGCGCGGACCATCCGCTCGCCGCGGAACCGGCGCTGCGCCCCGACCAGCTGAGCGGTGGCCTGCTGTGGGCGCCGGGCGCGCTGGACCGGCTCGATTTCCTCCACCGGTTCGCCGAGCGCTTCGGCGTCCGCGACATCGCCACGGGCGTCAACCTGGGGCTCGCCCATTTCCTCGCGGAGGTGACGCACGATCCGCGCCGTTTCTCGCTGCTGCCCGCCGACGTGCCGTTGCCCGACGTCCCCGGGCTGCGCTGCGTCCCGCTGGTCGATCCCACGCCGCTGTACGCGTGGTCGCTGGTCTGGCGCACCGGCCACGGCCATCCGGGGCTCGCCCGTCTCACCGCCGCGTGCGCCGCGCGAGCGGGGCGTGCGCGCTGGCTGGAATACGACCCGGCGCGCGACTGGCTGCCCGAACCGCCTTCGGGGCCCTGAGACACCGGAAGCATCACCCGTACGGGCGCATGTTCGCTCTGAGCGATCAGGTATCCGGGCAGCGCCGCCGGAATCCCCGCCGCCGGACCCCCTGCCGCCGAATGACCGCGTTCCACGGCGCGGACCCCGTCCGGCCGGGCAAGCTCGCCCCATGAAGACGGAGCGCACGCAGCACTACACCCACAGATCCGGGTACGGGTACGGGTACGGATTCGGCCACAGCGCCCGGCGCGGCTTCGGGCTCGCCACCGTCCTGGCCGCCGCCCTCGCCGTGACCGGCTGCGGCCAGGCCCCGGCGGCCCCGCCGCCACCCCCGGCCTCGTCCGCCGCGCCCGCCTCCGGCGCCGAGCCCGCGCCCCGGGACCGGCTGGTCGAGGTGGTCGTCAGCGGCGGCTTCGCCGGGATCTCCCACCGACTGGTGGTCCGCTACGACGGCTCGTACACCCGGACCCGCGGCACCAAGGAGCCCACCTCCGGCCGCATGGATCCGGCCGGGACCGCCGCGCTGCGCGCCGCCCTGGAGGACCCCGCGTACGCCCGGGTCCCCGAGCGGCCGTCGACCGCCCCGACGGTGGCCGACGGGTTCACGTACCAGGTCACGTACGGGCAGCGGGTCGTCGTCACCCAGGACGGCACCCCGCGCCCGCCCGCGCTCCAGCGGGTCCTCGACGCGCTCCCGGAGGACGCCCCGCCGGCCCGCCCCTGACACCGGGCCCCGCCGCCCCACCCCGTACCCCGTACGCCCGAACCCGCCCCGAGCCCACCCCGCCCCGCTCCACCCCCGCACCCGCCTTAAGCGGTTGTCCCCGCCACCCGCTCCCGCGCAGGATGGCCGGGCGAACCCGTACCACCGAGCGCCACGGAGTGATCATGACGAGCCCCGTCACCCTCGACCGCCGTGAAGGCCCGTACGGCGAGGTCGTCCTGCGCAGACGCGCCGGGGAGGAGGGGGTCGAGCACTACGAGATCATCGCCAACGGCACCTTCCTGATGGACACCTCCGACGGCCGTTCCGAGCGGCTGCTGATCGACGCGGCGCGCGACGCGCTGCCGGCCGGCCGGATCGCGCCGTCGGTCCTCGTCGGCGGCCTCGGCGTCGGTTTCTCGCTCGTCCACGCGGCGGCCGACCCCCGCTGGGGCCGGATCGTGGTCGCGGAGCGCGAGACCGCGATCATCGACTGGCACCGCGAGGGTCCGCTCGCCGCCGTCTCCGGCACCGCGCTCGCCGATCCGCGCACCGTGATCCTGCACACGGACCTCGTCGAACATCTGCGCACCACCCCCGACCGGTACGACGCGCTGTGTCTGGACATCGACAACGGGCCCGACTGGACGGTCACCGAGGACAACGAATCCCTTTACTCCGCCGAGGGTTTGGCGACCTGCGCCGCCCGCCTCACCCCGGGCGGGATCCTGGCCGTATGGTCGGCCCGGCCGTCGGCCGATTTCGAAGAGTCCTTGCGGAATGCCGGTTTCACCGGGGTAAGGACGGAAGAGGTGCCGGTTGCCCGGGGCGTCCCCGACGTGGTCCACCTCGCGGTCCGGCCCTCCCGATCACCTGCGTAGCCTTGGCGCCGCCGCTGCCTCTAGGCTGCTGCACCGACATCGGCGACGCGAGGCGGGGCAATGGAGCAGACACACACCACGAACCACGGTGCGGCGGCCACCCCGGGGGCGCAGCGGCGCGTGCTCGTCGTCGAGGACGACCCGACGATCGTGGACGCGATCGCGACCCGGCTGCGGGCCGAGGGGTTCCTCGTGCAGACCGCGACCGACGGCCCGGCGGCCGTGGACGCCGCCGAGGCGTGGCAGCCGGACCTGATGGTGCTCGACGTGATGCTGCCGGGCTTCGACGGCCTGGAGGTGTGCCGCCGGGTGCAGGCCCGGCGGCCCGTGCCGGTGCTCATGCTCACCGCGCGGGACGACGAGACGGACATGCTGGTCGGCCTCGGCGTGGGTGCCGACGACTACATGACCAAGCCGTTCTCGATGCGTGAGCTGGCCGCCCGGGTGCACGTGCTGCTGCGCCGGGTGGAGCGGGCCGCGCTCGCGGCGGCGACGCCGCGCAGCGGGATCCTGCGGCTCGGCGAGCTGGAGATCGACCACGCGCAGCGCCGGGTCCGGGTCCGGGCCGACGACGTGCACCTGACGCCGACCGAGTTCGACCTGCTGGTCTGCCTCGCGAACACCCCGCGCGCGGTGCTCTCGCGCGAGCAGCTGCTCGCCGAGGTGTGGGACTGGGCGGACGCCTCCGGCACCCGGACCGTGGACAGCCACATCAAGGCGCTGCGCCGGAAGATCGGGGCGGAGCGGATCCGTACCGTGCACGGCGTGGGCTACGCGCTGGAGACCCCGGCACCGTGAACCTGCGGGGGTGGGCGCCCGGAACCCGGCGCCCGGAACAGCGTCCGTGCCGGGAGAACCACCTGCTCCGGGAGGCCCGGGTGTTCCGGGAGCACGTGTTCCGGGAGGCTCGCGCGCTCCGGGAGGCCCGTGCCCTCCCGGAGGCCCGCGCACTCCGGCGCAAGCTCCGGGCCGGGGCCCGCAAGAGCCGCGCGTACGGGCGGGATCTCACGTACCGGACCGCCCGGAAGTACCGCGCGCGCCCCCGCACCCACGACCACCCGTTCCGGCACGGCCCCCGCACCGCCGCCGTATCGCGATCTCCATCAAGACCAAGCTGGGCTCCCTGGTCGTCGGCGCGGTGCTGCTGACCTCGGGACTCGCCCTGGTGGCGATCCGGACCTCGACCGAGTTCCGCTACATCACGATCTTCGCGATGATCGCCACTCTGCTGATCACCCAGTTCGTGGCCCAGTCCCTGACCGCCCCGCTGGACGAGATGAACCACGTCGCCGGCTCGATCTCGCGCGGCGACTTCAGCCGCCGGGTGCGCGGCGCGGACCGCCGGGACGAGCTGGGCGACCTGGCGTCGACCATCAACCGGATGGCGGACGACCTGGAGGCGGTGGACCGCCACCGCAAGGAGCTGGTCGCCAACGTCTCGCACGAGCTGCGCACCCCCATCGCCGCGCTCCGGGCCGTCCTGGAGAACGTGGTGGACGGGGTCTCCGAGGCCGATCCGGAGACGATGCGGACCGCGCTGAAGCAGACCGAGCGGCTCGGCCGGCTGGTGGAGACCCTGCTCGACCTCTCCCGCCTGGACAACGGCGTCGTCACACTGCGTGCGCGCCGCTTCGAGGTGTGGCCGTACCTCTCCGGAATTCTGCGCGAGGCGAACCTGGCCGCGTCCCAGCGCGGCCTGTCCTCGACCTCGGGCCTGCACCGCCGTACCGACGTCCATCTCCACCTGGACGTCTCCCCGCCGGAGCTGACCGGGCACGCGGACGCGGAGCGGCTGCACCAGGTGATGGCGAATCTCATCGACAACGCGGTCAAGCACTCCCCGCCGCACGGCCGCGTCACCGTACGGGCGCGCCGCGGACCGTATCCGGACTCGCTGGAGCTGGAGGTCCAGGACGAGGGCCCGGGCATCCCGGAGGCGGAGCGGCACAAGGTCTTCGAGCGGTTCAACCGGGGCGCGGTCCCGGCCCGGTACGGGCCGGGCAGCGACGGCGGCACCGGGCTCGGCCTGGCGATCGCCCGCTGGGCGGTGGATCTGCACGGCGGACGCATCGGCGTGGCCGAATCCTCACGGGGCTGCCGGATCAGGCTCACTCTTCCGGGCAGCCTTCCACCGTGCGATTGACGTAGGGTTCGAACCGGAAGAACACGTTCTGCGTGTACGTGGTCGGGGCGCGCGGCCGAACGGGGCCGCAGCCGCGGTTTCACGTACCCAGAACGCAGCGGAACGAAGCGGAACCACGGTTGTTTCCCGCCATTCCCGGCTCCGAAACACCTCGTCAAGTGTGACTTACGTGACGTTGGAGCGCCCGGCCTGCACCTCCCGGGCAGGGAGGCGTAGCCTTTATTTCCGCTGTCCATCACCTTGTGAAGCGGAAGAGGGCGGTTGCCGCCGTGTCGTCTCAGTCCCCCAGTACCCCGAGTTCCCCGGCCGACCAGGGCGCACAGGGCAAGTCCCCTGTAGCCGCCTTCGGCGCCAATGAATGGCTCGTCGACGAGATCTACCAGCAGTACCTCCAGGACCCGAATTCGGTCGACCGTGCCTGGTGGGACTTCTTCGCCGACTACAAGCCCGGTGCCGCGGAGACTCCCGCCGCGCCGGCCGCGCCGCAGGCGGGCCCCGCACAGGCCGCACCTGCCGCTCCGGCCGCCGTGCCCGCACCGGCCACCGTCCCGGCTCCGGCCGCCCAGCCCGCGGCCGCCGCTCCGGCGCCCGTCAAGGCCGCCCCGGCAGCTCCGGCGACTCCGGCCGCCAAGCCCGCCGCCGCGCCCGCGAAGGCCGCCGCCGCTCCGGCCGCGGAGGCCGTCGCCGGCCCCGAGCTGGTCACGCTGCGCGGCCCGGCCGCCGCCGTCGCGAAGAACATGAACGCCTCGCTGGAGATGCCGACGGCCACGTCCGTCCGCGCCGTCCCGGTGAAGCTGCTGTTCGACAACCGCATCGTCATCAACAACCACCTGAAGCGCGCCCGGGGCGGGAAGATCTCCTTCACCCACCTCATCGGCTACGCGATGGTGCAGGCCATCAAGGCCATGCCGACGATGAACCACTCCTTCGCGGTGAAGGACGGCAAGCCGACCCTGGTGAAGCCGGAGCACGTCAACTTCGGTCTGGCCATCGACCTGGTCAAGCCGAACGGCGACCGCCAGCTCGTCGTCGCCGGCATCAAGAAGGCCGAGACGCTCAGCTTCTTCGAGTTCTGGCAGGCGTACGAGGACATCGTCAAGCGCGCCCGCGTGGGCAAGCTGACGATGGAGGACTTCACCGGCGTCACGGTCTCCCTGACCAACCCCGGCGGCCTCGGCACCGTCCACTCCGTGCCGCGTCTGATGCCCGGACAGTCGGTCATCATGGGCGTCGGCTCGATGGACTACCCGGCCGAGTTCCAGGGCACCTCCCAGGACACCCTGAACAAGCTGGGCATCTCCAAGGTCATGACCCTGACCTCGACCTACGACCACCGGGTCATCCAGGGTGCGGCCTCCGGCGAGTTCCTGCGCATCGTCGCGAACCTGCTCCTCGGCGAGGAGGGCTTCTACGACGACGTCTTCAAGTCGCTGCGGATCCCCTACGAGCCGGTCCGCTGGTTCAGGGACATCGACACGTCGCACGACGACGACGTCACCAAGGCCGCCCGGGTCTTCGAGCTGATCCACTCCTACCGGGTGCGCGGCCACGTCATGGCCGACACCGACCCGCTGGAGTACAAGCAGCGCAAGCACCCCGACCTGGACATCACCGAGCACGGCCTCACCCTGTGGGACCTGGAGCGCGAGTTCGCGGTCGGCGGCTTCGCCGGCAAGACGATGATGAAGCTCCGCGACATCCTCGGCGTGCTCCGCGACTCGTACTGCCGCACCACCGGCATCGAGTTCATGCACATCCAGGACCCGAAGCAGCGCAAGTGGATCCAGGACCGCGTGGAGCGCCCGCACGCCCGCGTGGAGCGCGAGGAGCAGCTGCGCATCCTGCGCCGGCTGAACTCGGCCGAGGCGTTCGAGACCTTCCTGCAGACGAAGTACGTCGGCCAGAAGCGGTTCTCGCTGGAGGGCGGCGAGTCCGTCATCCCGCTGCTCGACGCGGTCATCGACTCCGCGGCGGAGTCCCGCCTGGACGAGGTCGTCATCGGCATGGCCCACCGCGGCCGCCTGAACGTCCTCGCGAACATCGTCGGCAAGTCGTACGCGCAGATCTTCCGCGAGTTCGAGGGCAACCTCGACCCGAAGTCGATGCACGGCTCCGGCGACGTCAAGTACCACCTGGGCGCCGAGGGCACCTTCACCGGTCTCGACGGCGAGCAGATCAAGGTCTCCCTGGTCGCCAACCCCTCCCACCTGGAGGCGGTCGACCCGGTCCTGGAGGGTGTCGTCCGCGCCAAGCAGGACGTCATCAACAAGGGCGGCACGGACTTCACCGTCCTCCCGGTCGCCCTGCACGGCGACGCGGCCTTCGCGGGCCAGGGTGTCGTGGCCGAGACGCTGAACATGTCGCAGCTGCGCGGCTACCGCACCGGCGGCACGGTCCACGTCGTCATCAACAACCAGGTCGGCTTCACCGCGGCCCCCGAGGCCTCGCGTTCCTCCATGTACGCCACCGACGTGGCCCGCATGATCGAGGCGCCGATCTTCCACGTGAACGGCGACGACCCGGAGGCCTGCGTCCGCGTCGCGCGGCTCGCCTTCGAGTTCCGCCAGACGTTCAACAAGGACGTCGTGATCGACCTCATCTGCTACCGCCGCCGCGGTCACAACGAGGGCGACAACCCGCAGTTCACCAACCCCCAGATGTACACCCTGATCGACAAGAAGCGTTCGGTGCGCAAGCTCTACACCGAGTCGCTCATCGGTCGTGGCGACATCACCCTGGAAGAGGCCGAGCAGGCGCTCCAGGACTTCCAGGGCCAGCTGGAGAAGGTCTTCGCGGAGGTCCGCGAGGCCACCTCGGCCCCGGCCGCGGCGCACGTGCCGGACGCCAAGCCGGAGTTCCCGGTGGCCGTCGAGACCGCGATCTCCCAGGAGGTCGTGAAGCGGATCGCCGAGTCCCAGGTCAACATCCCGGAGCGGATCACGGTCCACCCGCGTCTGATGCCGCAGATGCAGCGTCGCGCGACGTCGGTCGACGACGGCACCATCGACTGGGGCTTCGGCGAGACCCTCGCCCTCGGCTCCCTGCTGATGGAGGGCACCCCGGTCCGCCTGTCGGGCCAGGACTCCCGCCGCGGCACCTTCGGACACCGTCACGCGGTCCTCGTCGACCAGGAGACCGGCGAGGACTACACCCCGCTGCTCTACCTGTCCGACGACCAGGCCCACTACAACGTCTACGACTCGCTGCTCAGCGAGTACGCGGCGATGGGCTTCGAGTACGGCTACTCGCTGGCCCGCCCGGACTCCCTGGTCATGTGGGAGGCCCAGTTCGGTGACTTCGTCAACGGCGCGCAGACCGTCGTCGACGAGTTCATCTCCTCGGCCGAGCAGAAGTGGGGCCAGACCTCCGGCGTCACCCTGCTCCTGCCGCACGGCTACGAGGGCCAGGGCCCGGACCACTCGTCCGCCCGTCCCGAGCGCTTCCTGCAGATGTGCGCCCAGGACAACATGACGGTCGCCATGCCGACGCTGCCGTCGAACTACTTCCACCTGCTGCGCTGGCAGGTCCACAACCCGCACCACAAGCCGCTCATCGTCTTCACCCCGAAGTCGATGCTGCGTCTGAAGGCCGCGGCGTCGAAGGTGGAGGAGTTCACCACCGGCGGCTTCCGCCCGGTGATCGGCGACAGCTCGGTCAACCCGGCCGACGTCCGCAAGGTCGTCTTCTGCGCGGGCAAGGTCTACTACGACCTGGAGGCCGAGCGGCAGAAGCGCGGTGCCACGGACACGGCGATCATCCGTCTGGAGCGCCTGTACCCGCTGCCGGGTGCCGAGCTGCAGGCCGAGATCTCCAAGTACCCGAACGCCGAGAAGTACCTGTGGGCCCAGGAGGAGCCGGCGAACCAGGGTGCCTGGCCGTTCATCGCGCTCAACCTGATCGACCACCTGGACCTGGCGGTCGGCGCGGACATCCCGGCGGGCGAGCGCCTGCGCCGGATCTCCCGCCCGCACTCCTCCTCCCCGGCGGTCGGCTCGGCCAAGCGCCACCAGGCGGAGCAGGCGCAGCTGGTCGCGGAGGTCTTCGACGCCTGATCGAAGGCGTACGAAGCCGCACACGGCGGTACGTACGGAGGCCCGGCACCCGAGAAGGGTGCCGGGCCTCCGGCGTGTCCGCGCGGGCCCTTCCGGGCCCGGGTCAGACGAGGAAGGCCTCGAAGTCCCAGTACGGGCGGTTGCGCTGGCGGGCGGACAGCGTGTGCGGGTGCTGGGCGCCGAGCGTCCGGGTGAGGGTGCTCAGGGCGTCCGCCTCGACCTTGCCGGCCTCCTCCACCTCGCGCAGTCCGCGCAGGTCGGCGGCGAGCGCGATCTGCGCGGACAGGGTGAGCGGGTGCTCGTTGCCGAGCGTATGGCGGGCCCGGCGCAGCGTCTCCCGGCTCAGCTCCGTGGCGTCGGCGACGCGCCCGTTGAAGTTGCGGGCGGCGGCCGTGTTGAGGGCGCAGCCGAGCACCCAGGGGTGATCGGCGCCGAGGGAGGAGGTGAGCCCGGCGAGGGAGGCTTCGAGGAGCGCGAGCGCGTCGGACCGTTCGCCGGAGGCCTGCATGACGAGGCCGATGTTGGTGAGCATGCCCGTCGAGACGGGGTGCACCGGGCCGAGGAGGGTGCGGTACGCGGCCTCGGCTTCCTCGGTCAGGTCGCGGGCCTTGTTCAAGTCGCCGTGTTCGCGCAGATAGCTGGCGTAGTTGGTGATGAACGACAGGGTCACGTAGTGGCTCCGGCCGTGCACCTGCTCGATCTGTTCCAGCAGGCTCTCCATCTGCTGGCCGATGTCCTGCTGGAAGCCGCCCTCGCGGCGCCGGCACAGGGCGAGCTGGGCCCGGGCGGAGAGGGTCTGCGGATGCTGCGCGCCGAGGACCTGGACGTGCATCCGGACGTTGGCCTCCTGGCGTACCAGGGCGTCGCGGTAGCGGCCGAGCGTGAAGAGGTCGTGGACGAGGGCGTTGACGGAGTTGAGCGTGTTGATGTGGCGGGTGCGCAGGACCGTCTCGCGCTGGGCGAGGGTGTCGATGTCGAGTTCGTACGCCTCCTGGTAGCGGCCGAGGAGGCGGAGGACCACGCCGAGGTTGTGGCGGGCGACGAGCGTGACGAACTCGGCGTCGCCGAGGAGCGCCTGGGCGGACTCCAGGACCTCGCGCTGCAGGACCTCGGCGTCCCGGTACTGGCCGAGATAGCGCAGGTTGGCGGCGACGTTGCTGTTGCAGAAGAGTTCGCCGAGCTCGTTGCGGGGCGTCGCGCGGCCGAGCCGGTCGAGCAGGGCCCGGTCGAGGGCGTGGGCCTCGCGGAACCGGCCGCTGGAGCGCAGGATGTTGCTCTCCTGCGTGGTGAGGTCGAGCATCGGCTGGGCGAGCGGGTCCATGAAGTCGCTCCACTCGGCGCGGATCAGCTCCGCGAGCCGGGTGCCGGCCGTGTACTCGCCGCTGCGGTAGCAGTAGCGCAGACAGTTGAGGATGGCGTTCTGCACGCGCGGGTTGCGGCTGGCGAGCGCGCCCGAGGGGGCGAGGTGCGGCAGCAGCTCGGCGTACTGAGGCCAGTGCCGGCTGTCCATGGGGTCGCCGGGGTCGGCCTCGGCGATCAGCGTGCGCACGGCCCGGCGGTGGGCTTCGCGCTGCTCTCCGTCGGTGAGCCGGGAGACGATGTCGTGGACGAGCCGGTGCATGTGGACGGATTCCTGGTGGGGGCCCGTCTCCGTACTGGCGACACCGCGGCTGTCACGGGTGAGGACGGAGTAGTTGACCAGGGTGTCCAGGGCCCGGGTCCAGGCGGCGAGGTCGGTGGCCATCCAGCGGAGATCCTCGGGCAGGTCGGCCTGGGGATGGGTGCGGACGAGGCCGAGGGGGATGCGTCCGGGGGCGAAGGAGGCGCACAGGCTGAGGATCTCGACGGCCTGCGGCTGGGCCCGCCGGAGCCGGTTGATCAGTATCGACCAGGAGGTGAGGGAGGCGTGCGGGAAGCCGTCACCGGTGGGCTCGTCCATGGTGGTGAGCCGTCCCTCGCGCACCATCCGCAGGTACTCGTCGACCTCCATGCCGGACTCGCCGAGCCAGGCGGCGGCCTGGACGAGCGGCAGGGGTACGTCGCCGAACTCGGCGGCCACCTCGTCGGCTTCGAGCGCGGTGAGGTGCGGGGCACGGCGCATGAGGTAGGCGGTGGACTCGGCGCGGTCGAAGCTGGGGACCTCGACGACGTCGGTGTGGTCGGCCCAGGCGCGGTTGCGGGAGGTGACGAGGACGTGGCCGGGGCCCTGCGGGAGCATCACGTCGATGCCGTCGGTGTCGTCCCAGCCGTCGAAGACGATCAGCCAGCGGGAGTGCGGGGTGCCGCGGCGCAGGGCCTCGCGGACGGCGCGGATGCGTTCGCCGGGTTCGTTGCCGACGGGCAGTTCGAGGGCGACGGCGAGGCCGCCGAGGCGGTCGCGCTGGATGTTGCGGTCGTCGGAGCTGACCCACCAGATGATGTCGTAGTCGGGGCTGAAGCGGTGGGCGTACTCGGCGGCGATCTGGGTCTTGCCGATGCCGGACATGCCGAGGAGGGTGCAGGCGGCGTTGCCGCGGTCGGCGTCCATGAGGCGCTGCTGGAGTTCGGTGAGGAGGTCGTCGCGGCCGGTGAAGCGGCGGTTGCGGCGCGGGACCTCGCCCCAGATCTCGGGCGGAGTGTCGGGGTAGCGGACGACGGAGCCGGGGGCGGCGCGGCGGCCGCCGGCCCGGCGCGGGTCGATGCCGAGGCGGCTGAGCACCCGGGCCTCCGCCTCGTCCTCGCCGGCGCCCCAGAGGCTGACGGGTTCGAGGACGGCGGTGGCGGGCAGCAGCGGCCGGTTGGTGAGGTTGACGGCGGCGAAGCGGTCGGCGTGGGCGGCGACGAAGCCGCGCAGCACGTCGTTCCACTCACCGGCGGGGCGCGGGCCGAGTTCGAAGAACCAGTCGTTGAGGACGAGGAGGACCTGGCCGCGGGCGAGCAGCAGGTCGCCGAGGGAGTCTTCGAGGGGGACTTCGCGGGGCGGGTCCCAGCGCTGCTGGGTGACCCGGATGCCGTACGACTCCAGGCGCTGCGCGATCCAGGTGGCCCAGGGGCGGTGATAGCCCGGGAAGACCACCAGGACGTGTTCGGGTGCCGTCGTACCACCCCGGTCCGCGACGGCCCCGCCGCCCGACCGCCCCTGTTCCGCCATGTGTGCTCCCTCGTCGTTCATGCGCCACGCTGGGTCATGGGGCGCGTTCACAGTGTCACCTACGGGCGCCTCGCGTGGCGCCGAGACTCACGTGGTGCGTCCGCATCCGCTCGGCGAACTCGCGCCCGGAGTCGGTGAGTTGATCGGATTGAAGCAGGATCCCCAGGGCTTCGCCCACCTGATCGTGGAATCGCTCGAACTGCTGCCCCGCGAGGGTCCGCCAGCCGGCCGGCAGCCCGTCCCCCTCGGCCGCCCGGCGCCAGAGATCGGTGAGCGCGAGATGGGCGTAGGCACCCTGGTAGACGCCGGAGACCGGCCGTTCGTCGGCCCGCCAGCCGACCCGGTACACGGCACGGCCGCCGGGGCGGTAGAGCGGGGCGAGGGCGTGCAGGGCGGCGAGTTTGCCGTGGTGCACCTCGTGCACGAGGGTCTCGACCAGCTCCCGTGGGCTCGCGGGCAGGGTGGTGAGGACGGCGCCGGGCGCGGCGGCGAGGGTGGCGCCGAAGTGCCGGGCGGGTACGGAACCGGGGACGGAGCCGGGGGCCTGGGCGCGGGCGGTCGCCGGGGCGGGGGTGCCGGGAGTCACGGGGACGAGGAGGCGGACCGCGCGGGTGATCTCCCGGGCCCGGTCGGGGTCGGTACGGGCCAGCAGGGCGCGGGCCTCCTGCCAGCGGGCCGCCCAGGCCGGATAGGCGTCGGCGCTGTGCCCGGCGGCGCGATGGCCGGCCAGGCCGGTGCCGTCGGGCGGGACCCGGTAGGGGTCGAGGTCGTCGAGGACGGCGCGCCCGCCGGGCAGGGCGCGCAGGGGGCTCCACTGGGGTCCGGTGCCGCGCAGCCGGGCGGGCGCCGGTCCGGCGGTGACCAGCAGGACGTACGGGAAGGCGCGCCGGAGCGGGGCGCCGGCCGGGCCGATCCGGACGGTCCGGCCGCCGTCGTAGTGGATCCGGGTGCGTTCGGCTCCGGTCCGCAGCCGTCCGGCGCCGGTCAGCGCGAGCACGCCGCCCGGGGTGGCGATCTCCCGGTCGAACGGGCAGCGGGCGCGCAGCGCCGCCGCCACGGCGAGGGTGTCCCAGTGCGCGAGCAGCGCTTCGAAGTCCGGTCCCTCGGGGGCGGAGAGGACGGCGGCCAGCCAGGTCCCGGTCGTGGGGTAGTCGACGAGGGCGCGGACGGCGCCGGGGTGGTCCCGTTCGGCGCGCTCCAGCAGCGCCCAGGAGGTGTCGAAGCGCGCGTACGGCTCGGGGCGCGGCCCGTCGCGGCCCCGGTCGACGCGCAGGCGCAGGGCCTTGAGGAGCAGGCGCCGGCGGGCGCGGAGGGCGGCGCCCAGGTACGGCGTACCGGCGGGGTCGGGGCGGGTCCGGGCCAGCCGGGTGAGGGTGGTGTCGCTGAGCGGCGCGGAGGTCATGTCCGGCCCCGGGCGGCCTCGGCGGGCGTGCGGGGCGCGTGTCCCGTACGGGGTGTCAGGGGCGCGCACGCCGTACGTAACGCGCCCGGCGCGTATCGCGTACGCGCTCCCCTGGCGGCCGCCGCACCCTGCCGGCGCCCGAATCTGGCCGGAAACCGCCGGTCGTCGGGGGTCCGGCGGGCTTCAGCGAAGGCCGTCACCGCTGGCTCCGGCCCAGGACTCGGCGAGGTCGGCGGGACAGTCGAGCAGCCGCGCGGCCCGTGCCAGCAGAGCCGGATGGTCCAGGAGCCGCAGGGTCCGCAGGTCGGCGGTGGCGAGGCCGGCCAGTCCGTGCAGCTCCGAGGGGCCGGGTGGCTCGACCGCTTCGAGCAGGTCGAGCAGGCCGGGCGGTTCGGGGAGGCCCGGCGGGTTCGGGGCCGTCCGTCCGGTGTCCTGGCCGTCCCCGGCCACCGGCTCCACGTGCTCCAACACCCTCGGATCCTCCTCACCGACCTCGTCCCCCACGGCCGTAGTGGCGCAGCGGTTCTTCCCGACGCGGTGGAGCCAGAAACCCGTTCGCCTCAACTGCACCCATTCACGCCCCCGTTATCGAGCCGTTCCGTCGACGTCGGCCTGGCCGCTATGCGGACGCCTCCTGCCAGGGCCACCACGGCGGGGCGATCCGGCGTCGTTCCTCGGGTGGGACGCGGCCGGGCAGCGGGCCAGGGCCGGACTCCGTCTCGGCGAGGAGGGCCCGGGTACGGGCGATGTCGGCCTGGTCGACCGGCACGAGCGCGCCGTCGAGCCGGCGCCATTGTTCGGCGGCGGCGCGCAGGGCGTCGGCGGCCCGGGCGTGGCGGCCCGTGAGCCGCAGGACGGCGCCCTCGGCGTGCAGCGCGCGGGCCAGGGTGACGGTGCCGGGGGTGTCGCCGTGGGCGGTACGGGCGTCCTCGGCGGCGCGCCGGTAGGCGAGGAGGGCCTGGTCGGGCCCCTCGTCCCAGCCGGTCTCGGCCAACCGGAGCCGCACCCAGCCCAGTTGCAGCCACACCTCGGCCCGCTCCGCGGGGGTGCGGGCGGCACGGGCGGCCTGCTGGAGGAGGTGACGGCTCTCGTACAGGTCGGGCAGGAACCCGGCCCGGTCGAAGCGGAGCGCGAGGACGCTGCCGATGAGCACGCGGGCCCGGGCGCGGTCCGCGGTGTCGGCGGGCAGACAGGTGAGGGCCTCGCGCAGCACGGACTCGGCGCGGTCGACGGGGGCCGTGCCGGTGCCGGCGGCGGCGCGGCGCAGCAGGGACTCGCCCCAGGTGAGCAGGAGCAGGCCGCGCTGTTCGCCGTCGGCCGGAGTGAGCAGGGTGGCCCGCTCGTACGCGGCGTCGGCGGCGGGCCCGTCGCCGGTGGTGTCGTACAGCCGGGCCCGGGCGGTGGTCCAGCGCAGCCGGAGCGCGGTGGAGTCGCCGAGCAGGGGCGCGGCCCGGTCGAGAGCGCCGGCTTCGGCGGCCGCGTCCCCGGCGAGGTGGAGGGCGTCGGCGAGGTCGAGCAGCAGCGGGCCGGTCTCGCGGACGGCGAGGGCGGCGGTGAACGCGGCCGCGGCGCCGGGGCCTTCGCCGCGGGCGAGGAGCAGCCGGCCGCGCCGCACGAACAGGGCGGGCCGGTGGCTCTCGGGCCACTCGGCCGCGTCTCCGGCGAGCGCGTCGAGGGCGGCGGCGAGGCGGGCGGCGTCCCCGGTGTGCCGCCACAACGCGTGCAGGGTGGCGGCCTGTTCGAGCCGGGCCTCGGCCCAGTCGGGGCTGCCGGGCGGGGCGGCGCGCGCGGCGAGGGCGAGTTCGCCGAGGGCCCGGGTGAGCAGGTCCTGGCGCTGCCCCTGATCGCGTACGGCGGCGGTGCCGGCCTGCGCGTACAGCACCTGCCCGAGCACCAGCCGGGCCCCGGCGGCCTCCTCGGGGCGGACGGGGGCGCCGTCGGTCCCCGCCGCGTCGCCGCTCAGCGCGGCCTCGGCCATCTCGCGGGCGGTGGCGAGCAGGGACGGGTCGGACTGGCCGCGCCACTGGGCGAACAGGCGGCGGGCGGCGGCGAGCGGTTCGGGGGTGACCAGGTCGGGCTGGTAGAAGCGCAGGACGCGCGCGGGGATGCGGGCGAACAGCTCCGAGGCGGCGCCGGCCGGCTGCTCGTGCTCCTCCCCCGGCCCGGCGGCCGGACCGCCGGCGGGGTCGGTGGGATCGGCGGCGTCGGGGGTGTGCCCGGCGAGCCGGGCGGCGGCGAGGGCGGGGAAATTGCGGGTGCCCTGTCCGAAATGGCGTTCGACGAACTCGGAGCAGTGCTTGAGCACCAGCGCGGCGGCGCCCCGGTCGAGCGAGCCGAGGAGGTGCTCCTGCACGGCCGGCGGATAGCTGAAGCAGGGGTACGGGGTGGCCCCGGGAAGCCGCCGCAGCAGGCCGCTGAGCAGGACCTCGGCCAGCTCCATGGGGCCGGTGTCGGGGAGCATCGCGCGCTGCACGAGCTGCATCACGGGCAGGGCGAGCGGGGCGGCGGCGAGGTGGACCGCGAGCCGGACCGCGCCGGGGGAGGCTCCGGCGCGGAAGGCGCGCAGGAGTTCGTCGTCCGTGCGCCGGGCGGCGCCGGCGGGCATGGCGGGCGCGCCGCCGACCCCAGCCGGGCCGACCGCCGGGCCGACCGCCGCCGGGCCGGTCGAGGCGAACGGTCCCGCCGGGTACGGGCTCACCGGCAACGGGCCGACCCGCGCGGCCCAGCCGCGGACGGCGCCCCCGCCATGCCCGGTGAGCAGCCGGGCCCAGGACGCGAACGCCTCGGGCGTGGGCGTCAGCACGGGCACCGCCCGCCGGTCGACGGCGACCGGCTCCCACTCCTCCTCGTCGGGCTCGAAGCGCACCTGGCCGCCGGGCGTGGCGGGCCGCAGCAGCGTGCCGGGCTCGACCCGCAGCGCCGTACGGGACCACAGCCGCGGCGGCAGCGGCTGGATCAGCGCGAGCGGCGCGTGCCGGGGCCACTGGTGGACGAGCCGCTGGGCCGCGCCGCGCTGCCACAGCGGCCCGACGCAGTCGCTGACGAGCAGAGTGAGGCGGCGGCCGGTGGGGTCGTGCAGCTGGTCGGCGGGACGCAGCCGGGGGCGGCCCTCGGGGTCCGAGGTGGTGGTGACGAGCGGCGGGCCCTCGCCGGTGTCGTACAGCCGGTGGACCTGGACGTCGCGGAAGGCGCCGGACTGCTGGCAGGCCTGGCGCAGTTCCTCGACCATCCGCTGCCACACGACCATCGCGGGCCCGGTGTCCATGAGCAGCTGGATGTCGGGGCGGCGGCCGGCGGCGGGGCGCAGGACCGGGGTGAGGATGCCGGAGGCGGCGCTGTGCTCGGCGGTGGCCTCCTCGTCCAGTCGTCCCTCGCCGGGCCGGGCGGGCAGCCCGGTGGCGTAACGGCGCAGCGGACGGAGCGCCTTCTGCAGACCGAGCAGGCCGGGCAGCGCGTTGGCGCCGGGCGCGCGGACGGGCAGCACGGCGCCGAGGCCCGCGCCCCCGCCGCCGCCCGTACGCGCGCGTACGTCCCCGGGCAGACGGAGGTCGACGGACTCCGCGCGCCGGGGCGGCGGGACGGTGGCCGGGTCGTCCAGGGTGGCCGGATCCCGACGGTCCGGTACGGGGTCGTGGGGGTGGTGGCCGTTGTCCGAGCCGTGGAGGCCGCCCGGACCGGACCCCTCACGGGGGTCGCGGGGACCGGGGAGGCCGGGAGGGACGAGCGGGCCGGCCGGGGCGGTCCCGGCGGGCTCGTCCGCCCCTCCCGCGTCAGGGCCGGGGGACGGCAGCCACTGGGCGAGCCAGACGGCGTCCGCGATCTCCTCGGCCGTCAGGTCCTGCCCGGCGGCCCGGAGTCTGCGGGTGAGTTCCGCCAGCCGCGTCGGGCGGTCCATCCACGATCACCTCGGCTGGTCGAGCGGCTGCATGAGCATGTCCGCGATGCGTTCCCGGGTGACCCGCTCGGTACGCGGGGCGTGCCGGGTCAGGTAGAGGGCGTTGAGCAGCTGGTCGGTGGCGATGACCTCGCCGGGTTCGCGGTCGAGGAAGCGGGCGACGAGACCGGGTTCGGCCGCGGCCGCCTCGGACCCCAGATGGGCCTCGATCATCGCGCCGAGCTGCTCCTCGCCGGGCGGTTCGAGCTCCAGCCGGATGCAGCGGCGCAGCAGGGCGGCCGGGAAGTCCCGCTCGCCGTTGGAGGTGAGCACGATGAACGGGAAGGTGGTGCAGCGGATCCGTCCCTCGCGCACGGGCACCTTGCGCCCGTCATCGGTGAGCACGTCGACGACCGGTTCGCGGTCGGCGAGCCGCTCCAGTTCGGGGATCGCGAACTCGCCCTCCTCCAGCGCGTTCAGGAGGTCGTTGGGCAGGTCGAGGTCGCTCTTGTCGAGTTCGTCGATGAGCAGCACGCGGGGCAGTTCGGAGGGCAGCAGGGCGGTGCCGAGCGGTCCGAGCCGCAGGTACGAGCCGATGCCGGCCGGGCTCGCGGCCGTGCCGTCGGCGTCGGCGCGGGCCCGCTCCAGCTGCACGTCCTGGAGCCGGCCGATCGCGTCGTAGCGGTAGAGCCCGTCCTGGAGCGTGGAGCGGCTGACGATGGGCCAGCGCAGCACCCGGCCGAGGCCGAGTTCGTGCGCGACCGCGTGCGCGAGGGTGGACTTTCCGGTGCCGGGGTTGCCGGTGACCAGCAGCGGACGGCGCAGATAGAGGGCCGCGTTGACGGCGTCGGTCTCGGCGGGCCGGGGGTGGTGGTTCTGGACGAGGCGGCGGCGCACCCCGAGCCGCCGGTCGGAGCCGGCGAGCGTGTCGTCCGGGCCGCCGGAGGAGAAGTCCCGCCAGGGCGGGGGCGGCGGCAGGCGCCGCACCTCGTCGTGCGGATGGCCGGCCCCGCGGTAGATCCGCCAATCGTTCACGCCTGAACCCTCCTGGCTCGTGACACGGTGGGGTGCGCGCCGGGTCTTTCGACGGTACCGCTCACGGGACCGGTATGCCGACGCCCAAACCGGCCCGTTCGTAAGGATGTTGCGCGCTTCACAAGCGCCTCATGCGCGCCGCGCACGCGCCGTTCTCGCGCCTCATGCGGGCCTCATGCGCGCCTCGCGCGCGTCTCGTCGGGGGCCGCCCGGGCGCCGCCGTGGCCATTGCTCCCGTACCCGTTGGCCCTGGCACCCCCGTACGCCTCGCCGGTCCCGTACGCCTCGCCGGTCCCGTACGCCTCGCCGCCGGTGTACGTCCCACCGGCCCCTCGCGTCTCACCGGCGTCGTCCAGCACAAGCGGTCCGAGGAGCGGGGCGTCGAACGGCGGCCGGTCGGGCGGGTCGTAGAGGACCGCGAGCTCCTCGGCCCAGGCGTGCTCGGACCGGTCCTGGGGGTCGGCCTCGGTGTCCCCGGTCAGCAGGCGCAGCGTGCGCACCGGCCGGTGCAGGTCCTCGGCGCGCCCGGCCTCCCGCAGGAACGCGTCGGCCTGCTTGTGGAACTCGGCGCAGTCGGCGTGATCGCCGGCCGAGCGCCGCCACAGCGCGATCGGGTGCCCGGCGGCCAGCGCGGCCTCCATGGCGCGCTGCCCGTCGCCGGCCGCGACCGGGCCGCAGTAGACGGGCACGCTGCCGCCGTCGGCCGCGTCGAGGCGTACGAACGCCGCCGTCCGGCTCTCCCGGCGCAGCTGCCGGCCGTGCCCCTCGGCGCCCGGGGTGAGGACCTCCTCGCGCAGCGGCACGGCCCGCAGGGGCCCGTCCTTGGTGCCGCGCCAGCGCACGCTCCACTCCGGGGAGGGCGGATGGTGGCTGCGGTACCGGTCGCGCAGGACGACGGCGCGCCGCTGGCCGAGCGGCAGGGAGCGCTCGCCGAACGGCTCGTCGTCGGGCGCGAGCCGCCAGGTGTCGAAGGGTTCGTCGAACAGCTCGCGCGGCAGCACCACTTCGACGCGGGCCAGGTGGCCGCCGCTGTCCCCGAGGGCGAGCGCCTCGGTGAGCGGGCCGCGCAGGGTCTCGCGCAGCCGCTCGCGGGGCACGCCCCCGTCGTCGCCGCGCAGGGGGCTGATGGTGCGGCCGTCGAACTGGAGCATGACCCGCCAGGCGTAGCGTCGCGGGGTGGCCCAGGGGACGGTGTCGATCTCGATCCGGACGTCGGCCCGCGCGCCCGCTTCCTGCCCCGGGCGTGCGCCGGCGCGCGGCGCTTCGGGGTCGAGGAGGGCGGCGATGTCCTCGCGTACGGCGGGATGCACGGCATATGCCTCTTCGCGAATCCAGTCCGCGAGGCCGACGGCGCCCGGTACGGGGCCGGGCCCGTACCGCTCGGCGACATGCCGGACGACGTGTGCCGCGTACAGCAGGACGGCGTCGCGTCCGCCGTCCGCGGAGCCCCCGGGTCCCTCCTCGCGCGCGTAGAGGGACGACGCGTCGCTCTGCCGCGGGCCGCCGCCCCAGGAGCCACCCTCGCGCGCGTCCCCGAGCGGATCCCCGGTCCGCCGGTCGCCCGCGTGCAGTTCGCGGAGCAGGCCGACACCGTCGCGCCAGGTCCGGACGTCGTTCTCGAGCACCGCCTGGTAGTCGGGGTGCAGGACCCGGCGCTTGACCCGGTCGACGAGATCCATGACCTCGCCGGGGCCGGTGGGCGACGGCAGCGCGGCGAGCCGCCCGTACAGCTGGACGCGCAGCGCGGGGCTGATGCCGGTGCCGGCCCACAGGTCCCGCTGGACGGCGGTCCAGGTGGTGCGAGACGCGAGGGAACGGTGCTGGGCGAGGTGGAATCCGTCGTGGGCGCGCAGCACCTCGTGCAGCACCTCGCCGCCGGGCACGTCGTACAGCTCGCGCAGCGAGGTGAGCGACGTGGCGGCACCCTGGGCCGGTCCCTGCCCGTCCCGGGCGCGGCCCTTGACGACGCCGATGACGGTGCCGCGGCCGAGGTCGACGACGGGGCCACCGGAACAGCCCTCGGTGGGCACCGCGTCCAGCAGCAGGGCCTTGCCCTCGGAGCCGCGCACCTCGCCGCTCAGGGACAGGACGGCCGGCTCGCCGGTCCGGTGCGACCAGCCGTACAGCCGGATCGCGGTGGGAGTGGCGGGCGGGCGCTCGCTGAGCCGGACGCAGACGGCGTCCTCGGCGCCCTCGACCCGTACCAGCGCGAGATCGGGGAAGCTCCAGGAGGCGGGCTCCGTCTCGGGAGTCGCGGGGCGCGGCTTGGCCAGCACGACCCGGCCGGTGGTCCGGCCACCCGCCCAGGTGATGCCGAGGGCCGGCTCGCTCCGCCACACCGCACTACCCCCCTTGGCCACGACATGGGCACAGGTCAGCACCCAGCCGGGGGCGATGAAGTAGCCCGTGCCCCAGTACGGGTCGCCGTGCGGGTCATACCCGGCGTCGGGCGCGGCGATGCGTACGAGCGAGGGGCGCACGAGCGCGTCGAAGGCGCTCATACGGCCCCGGGGCCGTTCTCCGGCGAGTCCGCGGGCGCGGGGAGCGCGGAGCCCGCTCCGGTCCCGATTCCGGTTCCGTTTCCGGCTCCGGTGGTACCCGGTGGGGTGCCCGCGGCGGCCGCGGCGGCTTCGGCGGCTTCGGCCGCGGCCCGGCGGCCGGGTTCGGTCCAGGTGAGGGACACGTTGACCGACGCCGTGCCACCGCCGTCGGCGAGGACCCCGATCACCTTGCCGGCCTGCGCCGAGAGTTCGATGCCGAAGCTGACGGCGACCTCGACCGGCCCCTCCGGGGTCAGTCCGGCGCGCAGCGAACCGACCACCCCGCGCACCACGTCGGTCAGGCCTCCGGCCATCGACACGACCCGGTCGCCGAAACCGGTGTCCTGGAAGCCGGTGCCCCGGTCCAGTTCCTCCGTCCCGCTGACCCGGGCCCAGACGGACGTGCCGTCGTCCAGCCGAATACGAGCGATCCCATGCGTCACAGCGGCCCCCGCTCCCCGAAACGATGATGAACGAGGCTAGACCGTGCCGCCGGAGAGGAACAGGGGAAGCGGGCCGTGTCCGCGGCCCGGCTTATTCTGATCGCATGTACTTCACCGACCGTGGCATCGAGGAACTGGAGAAGCGGCGCGGCGAGGAGGAGGTCACCTTCGAGTGGCTCGCCGAGCAGCTGCGTACGTTCGTCGACCTCAACCCCGACTTCGAGGTGCCGGTCGAGCGCCTCGCGACCTGGCTGGCGCGCCTCGACGACGAGGACGACGAGGACGAGTAGGGGCCGGGCGGGCCGCATCGGGCCGCGTAGTCCCGGCGCGGCGTACGAACCGGCGCTTCGGGACGTCGGACGCCGGACACAGGGCGTCGTCGAGGGCCCCGGCCCTCAGCGGGTGGCCCGGAACCGGTCGTAGAGGATCCCGAGCGCCCCATGGGCGACGAGGAGCGCGCCGGCGGTCGCCCAGCCGCCGCTGCGGCGGGCGAGGCCCCAGCCGAGCAGCGGCACCCCGGCCGCGAGCTGGGCCGCGCCGAGGAGGCGGGCCCGGGGGCCGCGGAGATACGAGCCGTACGGGCCCTCCTCCACCGCTTCCAGTTCCGCCCTCACGGCCTCGCGCCAGCCGGTCCCGGCGACGAGTTCGGCGCCGTGGGCGCGGGCGGCGGCACGCAGCCGGTCGGCGCTCGCGCCGGGGGTGACGCCGCCGGGCAGCACGAGTCCGACGCGGGCCAGGACGGCGGTGAGGCCGACGAGCCGGGTGACGGCGTCGGCGTCCGGGTCGGACCGGGTGAGGGGTTCCAGGGCCTGGACGTCGAGCACCGGGTCGAGCCCGAGACGGTCGGCGAAGGTGTGCACGGCCTCGTCCTCGCCGACCGGGGTGCCGTCGGCCAGCCAGGTGTAGCCGACGGTGCGGCGGAAGCCCGTGGCGAGCGTGAAACCGGCCCGGTCGGGGTCCCACCACAGCGCGAGGACGGGCCGGCCGGGAACGGCGACGGCCAGCGCGGTGGACCAGCCGGTGACGACCCGCTCGACGGGTTCGCCGTCGTCGAGCCAGGGCCTTCCCTCCGGGACGAGAACGCTCCACTCGGGTCCGGCGGGGGCGAGGAGCAGCTGTTCCGTCAGCAGCTCGGCCGGCGGGCGGACCGCCGACGGCTCGGCACGGCAGAGCAGCAGCGCCCCGACGGGGCGGGATCCCGAAGTCGCGTTCATGCCCCCACGCTAGGTCAATTTATCCCGGTACGACGGCACATGCACCAGACCGCGACACACCCGCCCACCCCGAGCTCCCGCCCCGCCACCCCTGACGAACCCGGAGCTCCCTCTCAGGGGTGAATCAGGGTTGACTTGACCTGGCCGCGATATATCGTGTCTATCGGAGACGCGATATGTTGCGTCTCGGTCGCCGCCGGGATCGCCGGCCGGCGGCACCGGCCCTCACACGGGAGGTCAGCACCATGCCAGAGTGGTCCGTCACCGAGCCCATGAAGATCACGCCGACCGGCCCCGTGCGCCGGGTCCAGGTCAGAATCGTCAACGGTGTGGTGAACGTGGTGGGGACCGACGAGAGTTCCGCCCGCCTGCAGATCTCCGAGATCGAGGGCCCGCCGCTCATCGTCTCCGAGGAGGATTCCGTCCTCACCGTGAGCTACGAGGACCTTCACTGGAAGGGCCTCCTCAAGTGGCTCGACCCCAAGGGCCACCGCCGCCGGGTCGTCGTCTCCCTCGCCGTGCCGGCGGGCACGGACGTGGAGGTGGGGGCGGTCGGCGCCGAGACCGTGGTCTCCGGCATCACCGGGAGTACGGCGGTGCGCGGCGTCACCGGCGACACCACGCTGGTGGGCCTGGCCGGCCCGGTGCGCGCCGAGACCGTCTCGGGGGCCCTGGAGGCCCAGTCCGTCACCGGCGACCTCCAGATCACCTCGGTGACCGGCGACGTGACCGTGGTCGAGGGCGCGGGCGCCGCCGTGCGCGCCGAGACGGTCAGCGGCGATCTGGTGGTCGATCTCGACCCGGCCATGGGCCTCGACGGGCCGCCCGCCGACATCCGGCTCGCCAGCGTCTCCGGCGAGGTGGCCATCCGGCTGCCGCACCCGGCGGACGCCCGGGTCGAGGCGAGCACCACCAGCGGCTCCCTCTCCAACGCGTTCGAGGACCTGCGGGTCGGCGGCCAGTGGGGCACCAAGACCATCACCGGCACCTTGGGGTCCGGCCGCGGCACCCTCAAGGCGACCACGGTCACCGGCTCGATAGCCCTGCTGCGCCGCCCCGAGCCCGAGCCGGAGGGCGACGACTGGTCCGCTCCCTCCCCCGCGTCCGGAAAGGTCCTCTGACATGCCTCCCGTCTTCGCCCACGGCCGTCTGCGCCTCTACCTGCTCAAGCTCCTCGACGAGGCCCCCCGGCACGGATACGAGGTGATCCGCCTCCTGGAGGAGCGCTTCCAGGGCCTCTACGCCCCCTCGGCGGGCACGGTCTACCCGCGGCTCGCCAAGCTGGAGGCCGAGGGCCTGGTCACCCACGCCACCGAGGGCGGCCGCAAGGTCTACTCGATCACCGACGCCGGACGCGCCGAGCTGGCGGCGCGGGTCGGCGAGCTGGCCGATCTCGAAGTGGAGATCCGCGAGTCCGTGTCCGAACTCGCCGCGGAGATCCGCGACGACGTGCGGGGCGCCGCCGGCAAGCTGCGCAACGAGATGCGGGCGGCGGCGAGCGCGTCCCGCACCGCTGGTTCCTCGTCGCTCTCCGACGCCAAGGACGATCTGCGCAAGGCCAAGCAGGAATGGAAGGAGCAGGCCCGCCAGGCGCGCGCCGAGGCCCAGTCGGCCAAGCACCAGGCCAAGGAGTTCCAGCGGATGGCCAAGCAGGTCCAGGTGCAGTTCCAGGAGCAGGTGCTGGACCGGATGACCCGCGGGGAATGGCCCAAGGGCGTCTGGGAGGACGTCTCGGGCATCACGGCCCAGCTCGGCGACCTGGTCACGGGCGCGGCCCACGGACCGGCCGGCAGCCGGCCCGGCTCCCCCGAGGAGGCCGTCTCCGACTGGGCCCAGGACCTGGAGCAGTCGGCCGAACCGGCCCGTGAGCTGGACCGTCTCCTCGACCGCTTCCGCGACGACATCCGCGACGCGGCCCGGGACCACGGCGTGAGCCGCGAGCAGGCGGCGGAGGCCCGCCGCCACCTGGGGACGGCGGCGGAGAGCATCCTGTCGCTGCTGAGCCCGGACCGCAGAAAGAGCTGACCCCGGCAGGGCCGGGGGCCGCCCGGCCGTCGGCCTCAGGGCACGGGGTGTCGAGCAGGCGAGGCGCCCGGGACCCGGCCGGGGTGATCCCGGCGCGGACCCGGGCGGCCCCAGGCCGGGCCGACCGAGGCGGGTGGCGCCGGGCCGGGTGGCACCGGGCCGCGAGCCCCGGCCCCTGCCCGCGCCGTTCCCGCCTGCCCCCGTCGCTGGGGTCAGCCGCGTCCGGCCTTCACCGTCACGGTCACGCGGGCGCCGGGGGCGGCGATGACCAGGGCGCGGTTGCGGTTCTTGGCAGGGCGCACCACGGCGGCCTGTCCCCGGGCCGTGACCTGCCACGCGCCCGGGGGCAGGGAGATTTCGGTGACCCGGGAGCCGCGCCGGCCGGCGTCGTATTCCAGTCGGTAGAGGCCCGCCGCGGGATCGTACGCGGTGGAGCGGACCGTTCCGGCGACGGCCTCGGCGTACGGCTCGGCGGTCAGCTCCTTGTTCGTACGGAAGGCCCCGGCGTCGTCCACCGCGCAGTAGCCGCCGCCGTAGCACCACTCCCAGCCCGCCCAGCCGGAGCTGTAGCGGCCGAGCGAGGCCATCGCCTCCCGGTAGAAGCGGTTCATGTTCGGCAGGGAGTTGTTGAGGGGCCCCCACTCCCCCACCACCACGGGGACCTTGTACTCCTTCGGATACCGGGTGACGGCCTGCTCGTAGGCCTCGAGCCAGCCTGCCGCCGGGTCGTAGTCGGCGCCGGCCTCCATGCCGGCGTTGTAGAAGTGCGGGGCGTAGACGATCTTCGGGTCGTCGATCCGGCCGAGCCCGGTCGGCACGCCCTCGCCGACGATCGGCGTCGGTTCGACGAACACCCAGCCGTCCCGGTCGGCCGAACGGATCGCGTCCGCGAGGCGGTTGTACATCGGGGTGAGCTGGTCGCGTTCGATCCGGCGGGCGGCGGTGGGCAGGTCCTCGCCCTCCTTGAGCTCACCCATGGGCTCGTTGATCAGGTCGTAGCCGAGGACGGCGGGGTGGTCGCCGAAGCGGTCCGCGAGCGTCCGCCACATCCGGGCCTGGGCGCGTCGCAGGTCCGGGTCCTCGTAGAGATGGGTGAAGGCACGCTGCACGGCCGGTTCGAAGTACTCGGCGAACCAGTCGTCGGGGTGCGGGGTGAAGGGCAGGCCGTCGGTCCGGGTGGCCCACTCCGGGATGCCCCGGTGCCCGAAGGCGGGCCCGAAGACGTCCTGATGCGCGTCGAGGAGGACCTTGACGTCGTACTTCCGGGCCCAGTCCAGAACGCGTTCGATCTTGCGGAGGTAGTTCTTGCTGTACTGGCCGGGCCGGGGCTCCAGGTCGTCCCAGAAGACCAGGAGCCGGGCGAAGTCGAAGCCCTTCGCGCGCATGTCGCGGAAGTGCTTCTCGGTGATCGCGGAGAGGGCCTGGTCACCCTGGTTGGCCTTGTCACCGACGTTCCAGCCGCGCAGGGTCAGGACACGGCCCTGGGCGTCCGTGAGGGCGGGTATGCCCGCGACCCCGGGACCGGGCCGGCCGGGCTGCCCGCCGCCGGGCCTCGGGGCCACGCCGGTGGCCGTGGTGCCCCCGGGTCGGGCGCTCGTGGCCTGGGCGTGGGCGGTGGTGGGGGCGATCAGGGCTGCGGCAACGGCGGTTGCCGCCAAGGCGGTTCGCAACACGATGGGACCTCCGGCACGGGGGTGGGGACGAGGTGCGGGTGCCGGAGATCCCATCAGTATTACTGACGGGTCATCAAGAGGTCGTCAGCACGATCTTTCCGAAGAGGTCGCCGGTGGCCATCCGCTCGAAGCCCTCGCGCGCCCGGTCGAGCGGCAGCACCTGGTCGATCACCGGACGCACGCCGGTGGCGGCGCAGAAGGACAGCAGGTCCGCCAGCTCGTCCTTGGAGCCCATCGTCGAACCGACGATCTTCAGCTCCAGGAAGAAGATCCGGGTCAGCTCGGCGTGCGAGGGCCGGTCGCCGCTGGTGGCGCCGGAGATGACGACGGTGCCGCCGGGCCGCAGCGACTTGATGGAGTGCGACCAGGTGGCGGCGCCGACCGTCTCGATGACCGCGTCCATCTTCTGCGGCAGCCGCGCCCCGGGCTCGACCGCCTCGACCGCGCCGAGTTCGACGGCCCGCTTGCGCTTGGCCTCGTCCCGGCTGGTGGCGAAGACCCGCAGTCCGGCCGCCTTGCCAAGGACGATCGCCGCGGTGGCGACACCGCCGCCGGCACCCTGCACGAGGACCGAATCGCCGGGCCGCACCCCGGCGTTGGTGAAGAGCATCCGGTAGGCGGTGAGCCAGGCCGTCGGCAGACAGGCGGCCTCCTCGAAGGAGAGCTCCTTGGGCTTGGGCAGCACGTTCCAGGCCGGGACGGTGACCCGTTCGGCGAAGGTGCCCTGGTAGTGCTCGGTCAGAATGGAGCGCTTCTCGTCGGGGCCGACCCCGTGACCGGTCTGGCCGATGACGGAGTGCAGGACGACCTCGTGGCCGTGCTCGTCGATGCCGGCGGCGTCGCAGCCGAGGATCATCGGCAGCTTGTCCTCGGTCAGTCCGACCCCGCGCAGCGACCACAGGTCGTGGTGGTTGAGCGAGGCGGCCTTGACGGTGACGGTGGTCCAGCCGGGCCGGCTCGCGGGCTCGGGGCGTTCGCCCAGTTCGAGGCCGTTCAGGGGCTGGTCGCGGTCGATTCGGGCAGCGTAGGCAGCGAACATGGGCCCGACCCTAGGCGGCGCCGGGGAGATCGCGTAACCACGCGCCCATGTGACGCGTGTCCCACGGCTTCACACCCCCGCACCGGCCCTCACCCGCACGGTCACCTGGGCTCGCCCCCACGCCCCCGCTCACGCGGGCCCCCGGACGGACGCGAGGGCCCCGTACGGTTCGGCGGAACCGTACGGGGCCCTGGGGAGCGGTGCCGGGTCAGCGGCGGGCGACGCCCTCCGCGCGCGCGGCGGCGGCGACCGCGGCCGCGACGGCCGGGGCGACCCGCTCGTCGAACGGCGACGGGATGACGCAGTCGGCGGCCAGGTCGTCGCCGACGACGCCCGCGATCGCGTCGGCCGCGGCGATCTTCATGCCCTCGGTGATCCGGGAGGCCCGGACCTGGAGCGCGCCGGCGAAGAGGCCGGGGAAGGCGAGGACGTTGTTGATCTGGTTCGGGTAGTCCGAACGGCCGGTGGCCACGACCGCCGCGTACTTGTGCGCGACGTCCGGGTGCACCTCGGGGTTCGGGTTGGCCATGGCGAACACGAAGGCGTTCGGCGCCATGGCCGCGACCGCCTCCTCGGAGACCGTGCCGCCGGAGACGCCGATGAAGACGTCGGCGCCGGCCATGGCGCTCTCCAGGGAGCCGGACAGGCCCGCCTTGTTGGTGAGTTCGGCGATCTCGCGCTTGACCTCGGTGAGGTCGTCGCGGTCGCGGCTGACGACGCCCCGGCGGTCGGCCACGGCGATGTCGCCGATCCCGGCCGACAGCAGGAACTTCGTGATGGCCACACCGGCGGCGCCGGCGCCGGAGATCACCGCGCGCAGGTCGCCGAGGGTCCGGCCGGTCAGCTTCGCCGCGTTGCGCAGGGCGGCGAGGGAGACGATCGCGGTGCCGTGCTGGTCGTCGTGGAAGACGGGGATGTCGAGGCGCTCCTGGAGCTTGCGCTCGATCTCGAAGCACCGGGGGGCCGAGATGTCCTCCAGGTTCACGCCGCCGAAGGAGGGGGCGAGCCGGACGACGGTCTCGACGATCTCGTCGACGTCGGTGGTGGCGAGCGCGATCGGCACCGCGTCCACGCCGCCGAACTGCTTGAAGAGGATGGCCTTCCCCTCCATGACCGGGAGGGAGGCTTCCGGGCCGATGTCGCCGAGGCCGAGCACCGCCGTACCGTCGGTCACGACGGCCACGACCTGGGACTTCCAGGTGTAGTCGTTGACCAGGTCGGGCTGCTCCGCGATTGCCGTGCACACCTTGGCGACGCCGGGCGTGTACGCGAGGGACAGGTCGTCCTTGTCCCGCAGCGGCACCGTGGCCGTAATGGCCATCTTGCCCCCGCGGTGCAGCGCGAAGGCCGGATCGAAGGGCTCGGAAGCCCCTTCCGTGCCGCTCTCGCTGCGATGATTGACGATCTCCGCTGCCATTGGGATGACCCCTTAAGTCTTCTTCATTTGAGGGTGGCCACTCCTTCTTGAGGAGGGGTGGGCGGGTCCCGCGGCCGCCGTGTGGGGCAGCCGCGCGGGCGCGCCGCACAACGCGCCCTGAGCCCCGGATGAGGGGTGTGAGGATCCTTCTTACCGGACGGACCGGCCCGTGCACGAGTTCATAGTGCCTCGGTGACGTGGCTCATACCGAGCGCAGCCACACACGGATGGAGTTCGACACGTCACCGGATGTCCGGATAGGTGCTTTCCCGACCCGAATAACGGTGTTCTTCTCGTCCGAATAGCGAGATAGGCAGGAGAATTTGCGGTGTGACCCGCGACCCTCCGAAGAAGGTTTCGCCTTGGGGGGACTGGGCACCGAGGGTCCGGAACCACCCGTTATCCGATTTTGACATCCGTGGCCGTCGGTTTCGGGCAGTCCAAATGGCAGGATGCCGTAATCACACGAGGTCGCGGCGCTCGAAGATTCGTACGCGACCCCTGGCAACTCCCGAACACGCCGGAGGAACCCGACCATGACCGCACGCTCCACGCGCAGCACGGCCGTCGCCAAGACCCGCACCTCCCGTCTTGCCGCGGTCGCCGCCATCGCGGTCGCCGGCTCCATGCTGCTGACCGCCTGTGGCGACCAGACCGAGGGCGCGAAGCAGCCCAAGGGCGGCGCGGCCTCCGCCGACTCCGGCAAGGCGCCCCTCTTCTCCAAGCTCCCGGCGGACATCCAGAAGGCCGGCGTCATCAAGGTCGGCTCCGACGCCTCGTACGCCCCGATGGAGTTCACCGAGGGCTCCAAGATCGTGGGTGTCGACCCCGACATCGCCGAGGCGCTGAGCAAGCAGCTCGGTGTCCGCTTCGAGTTCGCGCAGGGCACCTTCGACGGCCTGATCACCTCGATCTACAGCGGCCGCCAGGACCTGGTCATGTCGTCCATGACGGACAACAAGAAGCGCCAGGAGGGCCTGGACGACGAGGGCAAGAAGATCGGCAAGGGCATCGACTTCGTCGACTACTTCAGCTCCGGCGTCTCCCTGCTGGTGAAGAAGGGCAACCCGGAGGGTCTGAAGTCGCTCGACGACGTGTGTGGCAAGACCGTCGCGGTCCAGCGCGGCACCATCTACGAGGACACCTTCAACGCCCAGGCGAAGAAGTGCGGCTCGAAGAAGCTGACGATCCAGAAGTTCGACACCGACGCCGAGGCGCAGACCCGCGTCAAGGCCGGTGGCGCCGTGGCCGACCTCAACGACTACCCGGTCGCCGCTTACATCGCGAAGACCTCGGGCGGCGGCAACGACTTCGAGGTCGTCGGCAGCCAGAGCGACGTGGGTCTGTTCGGCATCGGCGTCTCCAAGGAGCGGACGCAGCTGCGCGACGCCATCAAGGAGGCGCTCGACGCCATCATCAAGGACGGCTCCTACGCGGAGGTCCTGAAGAAGTGGCAGGTCGAGGGCAGCGCCGTGAAGTCGGCCACCGTCAACGCCGGTCAGTGACCCTCCGCTCCACCTGAAGGGCAGTCGTCATGACTGACAAGATCCGCAAGGTCCCGGACGGCGATCCGTCCGGTCCCAGCCTGTCGAAGACCTCCTCGGGCACCCCCGCGAGCCTGCCCGCCGGCACCCCGTACGAGGCCATCAAGGCCATTCCCGTACGGCACTACGGCCGCTGGGTCAGCGCCGTCGTGGTGGTCGCGCTGCTCGCCTGGCTGATCTACGCCTTCTCCCAGGGCAACATCATCTGGGACACGGTGTGGGGCAAGCTGTTCGACGGCACGATCCTCAGCGGCCTGTGGAGCACGATCGTCATCAGCGTCGCGTCCATGGCGCTCGGCCTGGTGCTCGGCGTCCTCTTCGCCGTGATGCGCCTGTCGAAGAACCCGGTCACGGGCGCGGTCGCCTGGCTCTACATCTGGTTCTTCCGCGGCACCCCGGTGTACGTGCAGCTGCTGGTCTGGTTCAACCTGTCGCTGATCTTCGAGTACATCAACCTCGGGCCGATCTACAAGAACGAGACCGTCGACGTCATGACGCCGTTCATGGTCGCGCTGCTCGGCCTCGGCCTCAACGAGGGCGCGTACATGGCGGAGATCGTCCGCGCCGGCATCCAGTCGGTCGACGAGGGCCAGACGGAGGCCGCGCACGCGCTCGGCATGTCGCAGCCGAAGACCATGTGGCGCGTCGTCCTTCCGCAGGCCATGCGGGTCATCGTGCCGCCGACCGGCAACGAGTTCATCAACATGCTGAAGACCTCGTCCCTGGTCTCGGCCGTGCAGTACACGGAATTGCTGAGGGCCTCCTCGAACATCGGCAACACGGCCGGTGCCGTGATGGAGATGCTGTTCGTGGCCTCGATCTGGTACCTCGTGCTGACCAGCGTGTTCAGTGTCGGCCAGTACTACCTGGAGCGGCGTTTCGCCCGCGGGTCCACCCGCAACCTGCCGCCCACCCCGTGGCAGCGCATCAAGGCGAACCTGACCACGACCAAGCGTTCGGAGGTGTCGGCATGACCGGCGAGCCCATGGTCAAGGCCGAAGGCGTCCACAAGTCGTACGGTGCCGCGCACATCCTCCGGGGCATCGACCTCGAGGTGGCGAACGGCGAGGTCTTCTGCCTGGTCGGCCCGTCCGGCTCCGGCAAGTCGACCTTCCTGCGCTGCATCAACCACCTGGAGCGCATCGACGGCGGCCGCCTCTCGGTGGACGGCCAGCTGGTGGGCTACCGCCAGAAGGGCGACAAGCTCTACGAGCTGCGGGACAGCGAGGTCGCGCTCCAGCGCCGCGACATCGGCATGGTCTTCCAGCGCTTCAACCTGTTCCCGCACATGACGGCCCTGGCCAATGTCATGGAGGCGCCGATCCAGGTGAAGGGCGAGGCCCGCGCCGTGGCGCGCGAGCGGGCCGAGCGGCTGCTCGACCGGGTCGGCCTGGGCGAGAAGATGGGCAACTACCCCTCGCAGCTCTCCGGCGGCCAGCAGCAGCGCGTCGCGATCGCCCGCGCGCTCGCGATGGAGCCGAAGCTGATGCTCTTCGACGAGCCGACCTCGGCGCTCGACCCGGAGCTCGTGGGTGACGTCCTCGACGTCATGCGGGACCTGGCCGAGTCGGGCATGACGATGATCGTCGTCACGCACGAGATGGGCTTCGCCCGCGAGGTGGGCGACTCGCTGGTGTTCATGGACGGCGGCGTGGTGGTCGAGTCCGGCCACCCGCGCGACGTCCTGACCGACCCGCAGCACGACCGGACGAAGGCGTTCCTGTCCAAGGTGCTGTAGGACGGCCCGCCGCACACGCGGAAGGGGGCGGTACGGGAATCCCGTACCGCCCCCTCCGTCGTACCCCGAACCGTACGTCCGCGCCGTACGCCGGCCCGTACATCCGCCCCGGTCAGCGCACCGCGAGCAGCAGCGTGTCGGAGGGCGAGCACCAGACCGGGCGGGCCTCGGCGAACCCGGCGGTGCGCAGGATGTCGGCGTGCCAGCGGACGGAGGGCATGTCGCCGTCGGCGTGCTCCCCGTAGATCTCGTAGCGCCGGGCGGTGGGCTCGGCGAGCGCCGGGTCCTTCGCGGCGAGCGCCCACCAGTCGGCCCAGTCGAGGACCCCGGCGGCCTTCTCCGCGTCCATCCGGACGTGCCGCATCGCGCGCTCGGCGGCGTTGATGCGCGGGGTGGTCTCGTCGATCATGTGGTCGGCGTTCATGAAGACGCCGCCCTCGCGGACGATCCCGGAGAGCTGCCCGTAGAGCGCGGCCAGCGGCTCGCTGTGCAGCCAGTGAAGCGCGGTGGCGGTGAGGACGACGTCGTACGTGTCGTGCGGCAGCGCCCGCGTCCACGCGGGGTCCTTCAGGTCGGCGGTGACGAAGCTGACGCGCTCGTCGCCGGCGAAGTAGCCCTCGGCGATCGTGAGCAGCGCCGGGTCGAGGTCGACACCGGTACTGGTGGCATTCGGGAACCGCCGGAGGAGCCGGTCCGTGATACTTCCCGTACCGCAGGCGAGGTCGAGCACGCGGGGCTCCGGCCCCACGACCGCTTCGACCATGTCGAGCATGACGCGGAACCGGTCCTCGCGGTCCGGCATGTACCACTCCTGCTGACGGTCCCAGCTGCGCTGCCAGGTGGCCCAGTCGGTCGTAGGGGCCGTGTCGGTCATGGTTCTGCCTCCACCCTCTTCGTAATACCCTCGAAGGGAAAGCGTCGCTTACCCTTCCCCCGCCCCGACCCTAGCCCGCCGGAGTAAGGACTACAAGTGGAACTGGCCTATTACTCGGACTACGCCGTGCGTCTGGTGAACACCGAGGAGCCGGCCCGCGGCAAGGACTCCCTCACCTCCGTCGAGGCGGTCCGCGAACTCTTCGGCGAGGCCTCGCAGATGTCCCGCCGGGTGGCGGACGCCGACGTGACGCGGTTCCGCTCGGTCCGGGCCCGGCTGCGCGCGGTCTTCACGGCGGCGGACGAGGGCGACCACACCCAGGCGGTGGACCTGCTGAACTCGCTCCTCCTGGAGTTCCCGGTCAGCCCGCAGATCTCCGGCCACGACTTCCTCGACGAGGAGGGCCGGCCGCGCTGGCACATGCACCTCGCCGACCACCCGTCGAACGCGACCGCGGGGTTCGCCGCCATCGCCGCCATGGGGCTGGCCATCCACCTGACAGAGTTCGGCGCCGATCGGCTCGGCCTGTGCCAGGCCGCGCCCTGCCGCAACGCCTACCTCGACACCTCCACCAACCGCTCCCGCCGCTACTGCTCCGACCGCTGCGCCACCCGCGCCAACGTGGCCGCCTACCGCGCCCGCAAACGCCAGGAGGCGGCGGAGGCCGAACGCACCGGCCGCACCGAGGACAGCAGCCAGGCCAGCAGCACCCCGGCCGAGCGCTGACGCCCCGGGGTGACGGGCCGGTACCGCGCCCGCACCCGCCCGAGGACCAACGGCTCGGGTACGGCCCCGAAGACCCGGCTGTCCCCCTCCGTGTCCGGGTTGTCGCCGAGCACCCACCATCCGGCGTCCCGCCGCTCCACCAGCCGCTTCACGATGAGCAGATCCTGCTGGAGCGGATGCCGCAGCACGGCCACCTGCCCGGGCCGCAGTCGTGCCCCGTAGTGCACGAACAGCTGGTCGCCGTGGAGCAGGGTGGGCACCATCGACACCCCTGTCACCTCGGCGATCCCGAACGGGGCCCCGGTCTCCTGCCCCGCCGCATGCCCCGATTCCACCATTGGATACCTCCCGGTCCAGTCGTCCACGAGTCCCATCCTGACCCTGGACTTTTGTCCTAAGCCCCAGGGGGCGCTCACGAAAACACCCTTCTCACCGAGTAATGTCCCACCTGAAAAGACGATCACGAGGAAGGACAGCCGCATGCTCTCCCGCCTGTTTGCCCCCAAGGTGAAGGTCAGCGCCCACTGCGACCTCCCCTGCGGCGTGTACGACCCGGCCCAGGCCCGCATCGAGGCCGAGTCGGTCAAGGCCGTCCAGGAGAAGATGTCCGCCAACCAGGACGTGCACTTCCAGGCCCGCGCCACTGTCATCAAGGAGCAGCGCGCGGAGCTCGCCAAGCACCACGTCTCGGTGCTGTGGAGCGACTACTTCAAGGCCCCGCACTTCGAGAAGTACCCCGAGCTGCACGTGCTCGTCAACGACACCCTGAAGGCCCTCTCGGCCGCCAAGGCGTCGACGGACCCGAAGACGGGCGAGAAGGCGCTGGAGCTCATCGCCGAGATCGACCGCATCTTCTGGGAGACCAAGAAGGCCTGACCTTCCGTCTCTCCACCTGCCCTGAAGGGGCCCGACCGCTCGCCGGCCGGGCCCCTTCGGTGTACCCGTGCGGGGTCAGGACGGCGCGTGGCCGGGGACGTGGGCGCGGGCGGTGACCAGGCCCGTCTCGTAGGCGACGATGACGAGCTGGGCGCGGTCGCGGGCGCGGAGTTTGGCGAGTAGGCGGCCGATGTGGGTCTTGACCGTGGCCAGGCTCAGGTGGAGGTGCGCGGCGAGCTCCGTGTTGGACAGGCCGCGGGCGATGAGGCCGAGCACCTCCAGCTCCCGGTCCGTCACCCCGTCCAGGGCCTGGGCGGGCGGCCGTCCCGGTTCCGGGCGGCGGGCGAATTCGGCGATCAGCCGGCCCGTCACCGAGGGTGCGAGCAGGCAGTCGCCCGCTGCGACGACCCGGACGGCGGTGAGGACGTCGGTCGGCGGGGTGTCCTTGAGGAGGAAGCCCGCCGCGCCCGCGCGCAGGGCGCCGTACACGTACTCGTCCAGGTCGAAGGTGGTGAGGACGAGGACCCGCGTGCCGGCCAGGTCCGGGTCGGCGCAGATGCGGCGGGTGGCCTCGACGCCGTCGAGTTCCGGCATGCGGATGTCCATCAGGACGACGTCCGGGCGTTCGCGGCGGGCGAGCTCGACGGCCTCCGCGCCGTTCGCGGCCTCTCCCACGGCCGTCATGCCGGGCGTGTGCTCCACGAGGACCCGGAAGCTGCCGCGCACCATCGCCTGGTCGTCGGCGACCAGCACCCGGAGGGGCTCGTCGGTCATACGGGGTGCTCCCTGTCCCTCGGCAGCCGGACGGACACCGCGAAGCCGCCCTCCGGCCGGGGTCCGGCCTCGAAGGTGCCGTCGTACAGCAGGGCCCGCTCCCGCATGCCCATCAGACCGTGCCCGCCCGGCAGCCGGCGGCGGGGCCGGCCGCGGCCGGCCGGCGGACCGTCGTCGGTGACGTCGACGCGTATCTCGCGGGCGTCCGCCACGACCCTGACCGCACAGCGGGTCGGGGCGGCGTGCCGCGCGACGTTGGTGACCGCCTCCTGGACGATCCGGTAGACGGTCGTCCGCAGGCTCTCGGTGAGGCCGGCCGCTCCCTGCGTCTCCAGGCCGCGGACCTCCAGATCGACGTCCACCCCGGCCCGTCGCGCCTCGCCGGCCAGCGCGTCGAGGCCGCCGAGGTCCGGCGCCGGTACGAGCGGCGCGTCCTGGCCGCGCAGGACACCCAGCGTGCGCCGCATCTCGGCCAGCGCGGAGCGGCTCGTCTCCTCGATGACCTTCAGCGCGGCCACCGCCTCCCGCGGATCGGCGTCCCCGACATGGGCGGCGACGCCCGCCTTGACGGCGATGAGGCTGAGGTTGTGCGAGACGATGTCGTGCAACTCCCGGGCGATCCGGAGGCGTTCCTCCTCCAGGGCCCGCTCCGCCCGCAGCCGCTGCCGCCGCCGGGCCTCGGCCCGCCGGCCCCGCACGACGAAGCCCGCGCTCCAGGCGCCGCCGATCACCAGCACCACGAGCGCGACCAGGCCGAGGGCTCCTTGGGGGTCCTCGGTCGGCGTGACCACCGCCGCGTCGAGGTAGACCGCGCCGCCCGCCACCGCCGGCGCGAGGGCGAGGGCGGGCACGGAACGGCGCGCGGGTTCGGCGAGACCGACCAGGTAGGCCGCCAGGCCGGCCGCCGCGTACGGCTCACGCACCAGGTCCAGGAACGAGGCGGCCACCAGCGCGGCGAGGATCACGCCGAGCACGGGCAGCGGCCGGCGACGGCGTACGGCGAGGGGCAGGCCGACCGCCGCGGCGATCAGGCAGCCCAGCCAGAACGGGCCGGTGAAGTACGCCTGGCCGTCCTCGGCGTCCATCCGGGCGAAGCCGACGTAGACCGCCGTCAGGACCGCTCCCGTGGCGAGGTCGAGGAGCGGGAGGTGCGCGCCGCCCGTGGTCTTCACCCCCGGACGGTATCCGTACGCGATCACTCAGCCAACCTGTCCGATCAGCGTCATCGCCGCGAGGGCCACCACGGTCAGCGGCACCCAGCGCAGCACCGTCGCCCGCCTCGGCCGCGGCCCCTCGCGCAGCAGGGCGAGGCCCAGGGGCACCAGCCCGGCGCACAGCCCGGCCAGGGCCACCAGCGACAGCGGCGTCGTGCCCTTGAGGACCCCGAGCGGCAGCATCGCCGTCAGGCCGAGCGCGGCGGCCCGCACCGGGCCCAGGACGCGGGTGCGCCAGGCGCCGAGAGCGAGGACGATCCAGCCGGCGAGGATGGCGAGATTCAGCGTGGCGAAGACATGGAAGGCGCCGTAGCCGGCGGACACCGCCTCGGTGGCGGCCACCGCGCCCTGGGATCGGGCCAGTTGGAACGCCTCGTGGTCCACCCCCGCGTGGAAGGTCCGGGCGAACAGGCCGAAGACGACCAGCGTTCCGCCCCACAGGCCCCAGCCCGCGCTCCGCGCGCCGATCCGGGCCGCGAGGACGGCCGCGGCGGGCCAGAGCAGCACGGTGCCGGCGGCGAACAGCCCGTACGCACTCGCCATCAGCGTCGGATGGTCCTGGTACGCGGCGAGCTGGTCGGGATAGAAGAAGGGGACGCGCACCCGCAGGAGTGCCCCGGCCAGCATCAGGAGCGGGCCCAGCACCATCGCGGTGCCGCCCACCCATCGGCCGGGGAAGCCGGACACGCCCATCTGCTCCACGGGGAGCGCGGTGCGCAGCCGGCCGCCGACGCCCTGCCCCCACGTCCCCACGAAGACCGTTCGATTCGTCATGCCCCGACGATGCCCCGCGGCCCTCCCCGAGGGCGTCGGAGCAGGGAATGGACCGCGGCATCAGACCCGGGTATGACCCGCCCTCCGGCGACGCTCAGCCGAGCCCGCCGGGTTCGGTGCCGAGGGGCACGGCGAGGGCGCGGGCGAGGGCGGCGGTCACCGGGGCGGCGTGGTCGGCGAGGTGCGCGGGTGCCCAGACGGCCGCCAGGCGGAGGAAGTCGGCCAGGTCGCGTTCCGCGCCCGCGAGCAGCGAGGGCAGCGCGTCGGCGGGCAGTTCGATCACGGGGCTGTCCGGCTGCTCGGTGTCGGGGGTCAGGCGCACCGTGTCGCCGACGCGTTCGGCGAGCGGGGAGGGATCGTGGCCGAAGCCGGCCCGGCCGCGGACATCGAGGAGCGCGTCCCAATCGCCGCGCTCGTCCAGGCCGTTGCGGCAGCCCGGTGTCAGGGCGAGGCCGGTGGCGGTCTCGGTGACCCGCAGGCCGCCGGCCGCGTACAGGTCGTCCAGGGTGAGCAGTCCACGCAGGAAGTCTCCGAGCGGATCCCCGCTCCGGGGCGCCTCCTCGACGTTGTTGCAGGCGGCAACGCACATCACCGCCAGGCCCACCTCGGCGGGGCTCATCGCGCCGCTCAGCGGAAGGAAGCCGTAGGGCTCGTACGGGGCCACCGGCCAGAGGTCGAAGCCCTCGGCGGGACAGGTCTCCACGACGGGCTGCAGCACGATCATCCGCCGAGTGTGCGGCATCCCCGGCCGGCGGCGCACCCGTGTATCAGGCCGCGTCGGCGCGTACCCTGCGCGCGTGGAAGACGACACGGACACCCCGGACTGGCTGGACGACACCCGCGCGTCGTATGACACCGTCGCGGCGAGCTACGCGGACCTGTTGCGCGATCTGCTCGACGAGACGCCCCACGAGCGGTCGGCGCTCGCGCTGTTCGCCGCGTCGGTGCGGGACGGCGGCGGGGGCACGGTGGTGGACGTGGGGTGCGGGCCGGGGCGGATCACGGCGTATCTGCGCGGTCTGGGCGTGGACGCGTACGGCATCGATCTGTCGCCCGCGATGGTCGAGGTGGCCCGGCGCGAGCATCCCGGCACGCGCTTCGAGACCGGCTCGATGACCGCGCTCGGCCTGGCCGACGCCTCGGTGGCGGGGCTCGTCGCCTGGTACTCGCTCATCCATGTGCCCGACGCCGAAGTCCCGTCCGTTCTCGGCCACTTCCAGCGGGCCCTGCGCCCCGGCGCCCCGCTGCTGCTCGCGTTCCACGTCGGCGACGGGTCGCGGCTGAAGACCGAGGGTTACGGCGGCCACCCGATGAAGGTGTACGTGCATCTGCGTCGCCCGGACCGGCTGGCGGCCCTGCTCGACGAGGCCGGTTTCGCCGTCGAGGCCCAGACCACCCTGGCGTCCGCCGAGAGCCGGCTCGGCGCCCTGGTCTTCGCCCGGCGCCGCTGATCGCCGAGGGTCCGCTCAGCCCGTCTCCAGGTCAGGCCATGTCCAGGCAGGGGCCCGCCGTGCCGCCCGCGTGGAGCCAGCGGCGGTACGGAGTCGCGCGCAGGGCGGCCTCGCGATAGGCGGCTGTGAGCGCCGTGTACGGGCGGTCGAGGGGAATGCCGGGCGCCGCGAAGAGCAGCAGCCGGACGGCCAGCGGGTCGCCGCGCAGCGGGCGGATGGCCATGTCGTCGCGCGGGCCCGAGGTGGGCTGACAGGGGCCGACGGCCTCGCCGTGGACGATGAGCGTCGCGGCGGTGTGGTAGTCGGCGTGCAGCACCGGCGGGTCGAGGCCCGCGCCGGCCAGGACGCGGCGCAGACCGTCCCATTCGCCGTCGACGGCCGGGTCCACGGTCCACCGGTCGTCGGCCAGGTCGGCGAGGTCCACGACCTCGTGCGCGGCGGCCGGATGGTCGGGGGCCATCGAGATGAACTGGGGCTCCCGCTCGACGAGTACGCGCCCGCGCAGGCCGTCCGGGACGCGCAGCGGGCAGCCCTCCACCTCGTGGACGAAGGCCACGTCGAGCCCGCCGCCCGCGACCGTGCGCAGCAGGTCGTTCGCGGAGACGTCCACGCGCAGCGACACGTCGGTGGCGAGGTCGTGGCGCAGCCGGCGCAGCCAGCCGGGCAGGGCGCGGCTGGCGGTGGAGCCGACGCGCAGCAGCGGGCCGGCCGCGCGGGCGGCAGCGGCCCGGGTCTCGGTGATCAGCGTGGTCATGCCGTCGACGAGGGGGCGGGCCCGGCCGAGGACGGTGCGGCCGAGCGGGGTGGGGTGGCAGCCGGTGCGGCCGCGGGAGAACAGCTCGGCGCCGAGGGCCTGTTCGATGCGGTGCAGTTGGTTGGTCAACGACGGCTGACTGACACCGAGTTGACGGGCCGCCTTGTGCAGGCTGCCGCTGTCCGCGATGGCGCAGAGCACCCGTAGATGCCTCACCTCCAGCTCCATGGCCCCGAGGGTAGGCCGGGGCCTCTCGGCGCACCAGAGCGTCAACTCGCCAGTGATTTCACGGAGTTATCACTGAACGGCATCATTCCCGTGGCCCCCCGGCTCCCCTGACACTCTGCTGAACCCCCACAAGAGGAGCCCCCATGCGACACCCGAAGATCCTCACGTCCGTGCTGACCGCCGCCCTCGGCGCGGGCCTCACGCTCACCGCCACCGCGGGCCCGGCCGCCGCCGCGGCACCTGCCCCGGGCGCCGGCTACACCGGTTCGGTCGCGGAGGCCAAGGCCAACCAGGCGTTCTTCGACGCCGTGCTCGCCTCGGTCGCGAAGAAGCGGGCCGCCGCGCCCGGTGCCGCCGCCGTCACGGTGGTCTACAGCACCGCGAACGCTCCCAGCTTCCGTTCGGTGATCTCCCGCTCGGCCCAGATATGGAACAGCTCGGTGACCAACGTCAAGCTGGCCGAGGGCTCCAACCCCGACTTCGCGTACTACGAGGGGAACGACTCCCGCGGCTCGTACGCGAGCACCGACGGACACGGCAACGGCTACATCTTCCTCGACTACGCGCAGAACCAGCAGTACAACTCCACCCGCGTCACCGCCCACGAGACCGGGCACGTGCTCGGCCTCCCCGACCACTACAGCGGGCCGTGCAGCGAGCTGATGTCCGGCGGCGGGCCCGGCACGTCCTGCACGAACTCCAGCCCGAACGCCACGGAGCGCGCCCGCGTCAACCAGCTGTGGCAGTACGGGCTGACCTCGGCCCTCAAGGTCGGCTGACCGCAGGCCCGGCCCCGGTCTCGTAAAAAGGACGACCCGTACGGCCCCTTCAGCCGTACGGGTCGTCCTGTCGCGTCTCCGGCTCAGGCGGCCTGGGCCAGCCTGCCGCCGAACTCGGACCCGGGCGGCAGCTGGCGCCGGACCCGGTCGAGCGCCTCGCCGAAATCGCCGCCCGCGATGCCGGACTCGAAGGCGGCGCCCGCGTAGTGCAGCGTGAGGCTGAGGTCGGCGCGTTCGCCGAGGGTGAGCAGGCAGCTGAGCGTCGCCTGCTCGGCGGCGCCGTCCGCGAGGACGGGGAGCGGCAGGTCCCACTCCAGGACGCACCCGGTCAGGGCCGGTCCGTCCGTGTCCGCCGCGTGCAGGGCGGCGAAACTCGCGCCCGCGTATTCGATTCCCCTGATACGGGTGGCCACGTGGCCCCCGTCGGCCGTGATGACGATGGATTCCGCACCACGGCGGTCCCGGTACCAGCCGGTCCAGAATTGTGTCGACTCCGATGACATGCGCGGACTGTAGCGGTATGACCGGCTCCTGCGCGCGGCCGGTCACCCGGCAGCCGGACTTCTCCCGTTCTCGCCGGTCTTCGCGGCCGCCCCCGTGATAGAGGGGCACGCGCGCCGGCATCGGGCGTGAAAGCGCGGGGCGTCAGCGGCGGCATCGGACCCGCGGCCCGCGAACGCAGGCGTACGCGGCTCAGCCGGCCCACCCGGAGGGTTCGGCCGGATCGGCCGCCTCGTACAGCTCGCAGCGCGGATTGCGGCACGGCAGCACATCCCACTCCGGCACCCAGGCCCCGAGGACCTTGTGCCGCCTGGCGACCAGCCCCCGCCGTTCCCCGCACGCCGGGCACAACGGCTCGGCGCGGGGGTCGCGCGTCGTCCGCGGCACCTCGGCAGCCATGCCTCCAGGGTAGGGCGGCGCCCCGGTCACCGCCTCCTGGTGTACGTGCGCACCACGACCCCGTTGCCGAAGGTGCGCACCTCGTCGAGGGCGAAGTCGCGGAGCGCGAAGCCCGCGGCGAACATCGGCAGGCCGGAGCCGTACACCTGCGGGTACGACTTCACGACCAGCTCGTCGATCTCGTCGACGAGCTGTCCGGCGACCTCGGCGCCGCCGCAGAGCCAGATGCCGAGCGGGCCGTCCTCGGCCTTGAGTTCCCGGACGCGGGCGGCCAGGTCGCCGCGGACCAGCTCGACGTTCGGGTCGGGCGACTCGGCGAGCGTGCGGCTCGCGACGATCTCCCGGAGGTGGGCGTACGGGCTGGCGACGCCGGCGTCCAGGGCCAGACGGTACGAGCCCATGCCCTGGACGACCGTGTCGAAGCGCCGGCCGGGCACTCCGACGAGGCCCGCGGGCTCCCGGAAGGCGGTCGGGACCGTCTCCGGGTACTCCGTGTTCATGAAGGCGGCGTACTCCTCGTCCATGAACGCGTACATGGACGAGGCGTCGCCGTGCGGGTCGCCGATGAATCCGTCGAGGGAGCAGGCGACGTAGTACGTGAGCTTGCGCAAGCCGGTCTCTTTCCGTCGGGGGCACGAGAGGCGTGGTCGCGTTGACCACTGCATCCATAGTGCTTCAGATGGAGTGGTTACGCAAGACTCTTTCGCCGGCCCCTCAGCGACTGCGCCGCGTCACGAACTCCGCGAGCGCCAGCAGATCCCCCGCGGCCGACAAGTCGGGGACGGCCCGGGACAGTTGCTCCACCGCGCTCGCCATCCGCTCCGCCGCCTGGCTCTGCGCCCAGTCGCGGCCGCCGGCCCGCTCCACCGCGTCCGCCGCCGCCACGACCGCCTCGGCGTCCAGCGCCGGACGGGCGTACAGCGCGGCCAGCTCCTCGCCCGCCGCGGTCCCGGAGGCGAGCGCGGCGACCACGGGCAGCGACTTCTTGTGGGCCATCAGGTCGGCCCCGGCGGGCTTGCCCGTACGCCCGGGGTCGCCCCAGATGCCGATCAGGTCGTCGATCAGCTGGAACGCGAGCCCGGCCTCCCGGCCGAAGGCGTCCATCGCCGCGACCGCCTCCTCGTCCGCCCCCGCGTACAGCGCGCCGAGCGCGCAGGCGCAGCCGAGCAGGGCACCGGTCTTGGCGGTGGCCATCACCGTCACCTCGGCGACGGAGACCTCGTGCGGCGGGCGGCGCTCCAGGGCGCAGTCCGTCTGCTGGCCCGCGCACAGCTCGACGACGCAGTCGGCGAGCCGGGCCAGCGCCGGCGCGGCCGCCGGATGGGGGTCCTCGGCGAGCAGCCGCAGCGCGAGCGCGGACATCGCGTCGCCCGCGAGCAGCGCGTCGGCGAGGCCGAACACCGCCCAGGCGGTGGGCCGGTGCCGCCGGGTCGGGTCCTCGTCGACGATGTCGTCGTGGAGCAGGGTGAAGTTGTGCGCCAGCTCCACCGCGGCGGCGGCCCCCACCGCCGGGTCCGGGTCGCCGCCGAGAGCCCGCGCGGCGGCGAGCACCAGGGCGGGCCGGATGGCCTTGCCGGCCGGTCCGGCGGCCGGGCCGCCGTCGGCCTCCTCCCAGCCGAAGTGGTACGCGGCGATGCGCCGCAGCTCGCCGGGCAGGGTGTCGACGGCCTCGCGCAGCCGGGGGCCGACGACGCCGCGCACCCGGTCCAGGAGCAGCAGGGCGCTCCGTTCCCCGGTCGTCGCGGCGTCGACGCTGATCGTGGTCATGTTGTTCGCAGTCACCTTCGTCACGGCACGGGCGGGCAGGAGCGGGCGGACGCCGGGGCGGGGGCGGGGGCGGTTCGGCGGTGCCCCCGCCCGGCGCGCGGCGCGCGGCTCAGTGCCGGCGGCCGATCTCCACGTTCTCCAGGACGCCGAGGGCGTCGGGGACGAGGACGGCGGCCGAGAAGTAGGCCGTGACCAGGTAGGAGATGATCGCCTGCTCGTCGATGCCCATGAAGCGGCAGGACAGGCCGGCCTCGATCTCGTCCGGGAGACCGGTCTGGTGCAGACCGATCACGCCCTGGTCGGACTCGCCCGTACGCATGGCGAGGATCGAGGTGGTGCCGTTGTCGGTGACCGGGATCTTGTCGCACGGGAAGATCGGCACCCCGCGCCAGGTGGTGATCCGGGTGCCGTCGACGTCGATCGAGCCGGGGACCAGCCCGCGCCGGCTGAGCTCGCGCCCGAAGGCGGCGATGGCCAGCGGATGGGCCAGGAACAGCCGGGAGTTCCGGCGCAGGGAGAGCAGCTCGTCCAGGTCGTCCGGGCCGGGCACGCCGTCGTGCGGCTGGACGCGCTGGCCGTAGTCGCAGTTGGCGAGGAGGCCGAACTCTTGGTTGTTGACCAGCTCGTTCTCCTGGCGCTCGCGCAGCGCCTCGACCGTGAGCCGCAGCTGCTGCTCGGTCTGGTTCATCGGGTGGTTGTAGAGGTCGGCCACGCGCGTGTGGACCTTCAGGACGGTCTGGGCGAGGCTCAGCTCGTACTCCCGCGGGGACGCCTCGTAGTCCACGAAGGCGTGCGGGATGACGGCCTCGCCGACATGGCCGGCGGACAGGTCGATGGCCGCCTCGCCGTAGGCGTTGGCGGGCCGCTGGGGCAGCGCGGCGAACTCCGCGAGCCGACCGGCCAGGCTGCCGGCCCGCTCGGCGAGGTTCAGCACCTCGGTGCGGGTGAGTTCCAGGACCGTGACCGCGGTGGCGGCCCGGGCGGTCCACTTCCAGGTGGCGTCCGCGTCGGTGAGCGCGTCCTCGCCGAAGTAGGCGCCGTCGGCGAGGACTCCGAGGATCGTTTCCTCTTCGTACGGACCCTCGCCGACCCGCTCGACCTTGCCGTGCGCGAGCAGGTGGACCCGGTCGGCGGACTCGCCGCGGGTGGCGATGACCTCGCCCGCCGCGTAGTCGCGCTGACGGCAGCGGGCCGCCAGTTCGTCGAGGACGGCCGCGTCGTCGAAGCCGCGCAGGGCGGGGAGTTCGCCGAGTTCGGCGGGGATGACGGCGACCCGCCCACCGGTCTGCACGAAGGTGACCCGGCCGTCGCCGACCGCGTAGCTGAGCCTCCGGTTCACCCGGTACGCACCACCGTTCACCTGTACCCACGGCAGCGTCCGCAGCAGCCAGCGGGAGGTGATCTCCTGCATCTGCGGGGCCGACTTGGTGGTGCTGGCGAGGTTCCGCGCGGCGGCGGTGCCGAGACTCTGCTGCGGTGCGGTCTGATCCGCGCGGATCCCGCCGTCAACCGAACCAACGGACATGGAACTCCCTCTCGTACGACACATCTGCGAGAGAGGAAGCCTTTCAGCACGGACCGTGTGCGCACCATTACACAAAAGAGTGGGTGTGAAAGACACCCGATCGGGGCAGAGCGCGCGCCTTCCACCCCCGCCCGCTCCGTAATGCACCCATACGGGTCACCCGTACGGGCGCGCACCGCGGGGACGAGCCCCGCACGATCCGGCCGCGAACCAGCTGCACCCTGTCCGGATCGGCTCGCACACCGCCCGAACAGATGGCAACGGAGCTCGGCCCTCCGGTACTCCGGAAGAGGCATCGCACACTCGCGTGCCTGGCCTGAAAGGAGCCGGTCATGGCCACACCCATGTCCGCGAGCCGCTTCCTCTCCGCACTGCGCGACGAAGGTCTGACGGTCGTCGAGGTCGGCGACTGGAGTCACCACAACCGCAACACCAAGGGTCCCTGGGGTCCCGTGCACGGCGTGATGATCCACCACACCGTCACCCAGGGCATCGACGGCACCGTCCGCATCTGCCGGGACGGCTACGCGTCCCTGCCGGGGCCGCTGTGCCACGGCGTGATCGCCAAGGACGGCACGGTCCATCTGGTCGGCTACGGCCGGGCCAACCACGCGGGCGCCGGCGACGCCGACGTCCTGCGCGCGGTCATCGCCGAACAGGGCCTCCCGCCGGACAACGAGGCCACCACCGACGGCAACCGCTACTTCTACGGATTCGAGTGCGAGAACCTGGGCGACGGCAAGGACCCCTGGCCCAAGGTGCAGCTCGACGCCATCGCGAAGGCCGCGGCGGCGGTCTGCCGGGCGCACGGCTGGAACCAGCGCTCGGTCATCGGCCACCTGGAATGGCAGCCCGGCAAGGTGGATCCGCGCGGCTTCACCATGGCGTCGATGCGGGAGCGGGTCGCGGAACTGCTGCGCTGACCGGGTCCCGGACCCCCGCGCCCGACGCTCCGACCTCCGTTCCGGCCGCTGTTCCGACCGGCATTCCGACCGGCGACAATGTCCGGGTGAACGCGTTCGATCCCGCCCGCCTGCGGCCCCGGCTCCCGTCCCCTCTGGAGCCGGTGGAGGACGAGCGCTTCACCCGGTACGGACTGTCCCTGCTGCTCAAGCGGGACGACCTGATCCATCCTGACCTGCCCGGCAACAAGTGGCGCAAGCTCGCGCCCAACCTCCGCGCCGCCGCGGGACGCCCGGTACTCACCTTCGGCGGCGCGTACTCCAACCACCTGCGTGCCACGGCCGCCGCCGGCCGGCTCCTCGGTTTCGCCACGATCGGCGTCGTCCGGGGCGACGAGCTGGCCGGCCGGCCGCTGAACCCGTCGCTCGCGCGGTGCGCCGCCGACGGCATGCGGCTGGTGTTCGCCGACCGCGCCACGTACCGCGAGAAGCACCGGCCCGAGGCCCTGGCCCGGCTGCTCGCGCTGGCCGGCGCCCCGCCGCGGACGTACGTCGTCCCGGAGGGCGGCAGCAACTCCCTCGCCGTCCAGGGCTGCGTGGAACTCGGCCGCGAGCTGGCGGGGCAAGCCGACGTGGCGGCCGTCGCGGTGGGCACCGGCGGCACCCTGGCGGGCCTCGCGGCCGGACTCGCCCCGGGGCAGCGGGCGCTCGGCGTCCCGGTCCTCAAGGGCGGCTTCCTCGGCGCGGAGGTCCGGGCGCTCCAGGAGGCGGCGTTCGGCGGCCCGCGCGGCGACTGGTGGCTCGACGAGCGCTTCCACTGCGGCGGCTACGCCCGTACCACCCCGGAACTCGACGCTTTCGCACAGGATTTCGAAGAGCGGCATGGTCCATGGCGCACACTCGCCATCGAACGACTGTATGTGGCCAAAATGCTGCACGGGGTGGTGACGCTGGCCGCCGAGGGCGTCTTCGCCCCCGGCACCCGGATCGCCGCCGTGATCACGGGCGCGCCGGAGCCCACCGGCCGCGGCCCCGAATCCGGGTCCGGCTCCGCGCCTCAGTCCGTCTCCCGGTAGGCCGCCGCCTCCTCCAGGTCGAGCCGGCGCAGCAGCGTGCGCATCATCTCGTCGTCGATCCGCCGGGCGTCGCGCATCCGTACGAAGACCTCGCGCTCGGTGTCGAGCATCTCGCGGGCCAGCCGCCGGTAGGTGTCGTCGGCGGTCTCGCCGGTGAGCTCGTTGACCGCGCCGAGCCGCTCCCAGACGGCGTTGCGGCGCCGTTCCATGACCGTACGGAGCCGGTCGGCCAGCGGCCCCGGCAGGACGTTGCGCTCGTCCTCCAGCAGGACCGCCAGCCGCTCCTCGGCGGCCTGGGACGCCTCGCTCTGGGCCTGCGCCTCGACCAGGGTCTCCTGGTAGCGGTCACGCCCGGGCAGTCTCAGGACCCGGATGAGCGGCGGCAGGGTCAGGCCCTGGACGACGAGGGTGCCGATGACCGTGGTGAAGGTCAGGAAGAGCACCAGGTTGCGGGCCGGGAACGGCTCGCCGCCGTTCACCACGACCGGGATGGAGAACGCGATGGCCAGCGAGACCACCCCGCGCATCCCGGCCCAGCCGACGACCACCGGCGCCTGCCAGCCCACCTCCGGTTCCCGCTCCTTGATCCGGACGGACAGCCACCGGGGCAGGAAGGTGGCGGGGAAGACCCAGACGAAGCGCACCACGACCACGAAGACGAACACCCCGGCCGCGTACCCGGCGGCCTCCCCGATCCCGTACGGGCCGAGGCCCTGCACCACGTACGGCAGCTGGAGGCCGATCAGCGCGAAGACGGCGGACTCCAGGACGAAGGCGACCATCTTCCACACCGCCTCCTCCTGGAGCCGGGTGGCGAAGTCGACCTGCCAGGCCCGGTGCCCCAGGAAGAGGCCGACCACCACGACCGCGAGGACTCCGGAGGCGCCGACCTCCTCGGCCGCGGCATAGGCCACGAAGGGGATGAGCAGCGACAGCGTGTTCTGGAGCAGCGCCTCGCGCAGATGCCGGCGCAGCCAGTGGATCGGCACCATGAGGATCAGACCGACGCCGATGCCGCCGACCGCCGCGAGCGCGAACTCGCCGAGCCCGCCCGCCCAGCTGATGCCCTCCCCCACCGCGGCGGCGAGGGCGACCTTGTACGCGGTGATGGCGGTGGCGTCGTTCACCAGGGACTCGCCCTGGAGGATGGTGGTGATCCGGCCAGGCAGCCCGAGCTTGCGGGCGATGGCGGTGGCGGCGACCGCGTCCGGCGGGGCCACGACCGCGCCGAGCACCAGCGCGGCGGTCAGCGGCAGATCGGGCACGAGGGCGTACGCGAGCCAGCCCACCGCGACCGTCGCGAAGAGCACGTAGCCGACGGAGAGCAGGGCGACGGGCCGGATGTTCGCGCGCAGATCGAGGTACGAGGACTCGACCGCGGCCGTGTAGAGCAGCGGCGGCAGGATCAGCGGCAGCACGATGTGCGGGTCGAGGGTGTAGTCCGGGACGCCCGGCACGTACGAGGCGACGAGCCCGACCGCGACCAGGAGCAGCGGCGCGGGCACCGGGGTCCGGCGGGCGAAGCCCGCGACGGCGGCGCTCGCCGCGACCAGTGCCACCAGTTGCAACGCGTCCATGCCTGCCCGCCCTCGTCTCCCCGGCCGTCGCGTCCTTGTCGGTCCCGTCGGGTCCCGTCACGGGCTTCCGCGGGTCGCGTACGCCCCTCGTGCCACAACGTAACCTGGCGACCATGAGCGAGTGCCCGCATATTGCCGAACTGCCGCGCCCGGTTCCGGAGCCGCTGAACCCCACCTGCCCCGAGTGTCTGGCCGAGGGCACGCACCCGGTCCAGCTGCGGCTCTGTCTGAGCTGTGGGCACGTGGGGTGCTGCGACTCCTCGGCGGGGCGGCACGCGACCGCGCACTTCGGCGCCACCGGGCACCCCGTGATGCGTACGTTCGAACCGGGCGAACACTGGCGCTGGTGCTTCGTGGACGGTTCGATCGTCTGAGGGCTGGGTACGTCACCCCTCCGCGGATTCTCCCGCGGCCGCCGAGTGGAGGCGGTCCTTCCGGACCCCTGGCGACACGGCGGGAAGGATCGCGATAGCGTCTCGGCGGACTGCGCGACCACCGCGTACCGCCCCCGGTCCGGAGAGCTCCTCCCCGGACCCCGAAAGAGCATGTGCCACCTTGGAGGTGAGGGTGTCCCAGATCGCAGGCGAGCCCGGGACCCAGGACTTCGTGGAAGTCCGGCTGCCCGCTGCGGGTGCCTACCTGTCGGTGCTGCGTACGGCCACGGCCGGTCTCGCGGCACGTTTGGACTTCACCCTCGACGAGATCGAGGACCTTCGGATCGCCGTCGACGAGGCGTGCGCGATCCTGCTGCAGCAGGCGGTGCCGGGGTCGGTACTGAGCTGCGTGTTCCGATTGATCGACGACTCGCTCGACGTCACCGTCTCGGCTCCGACGACGGACGGCCGGGCGCCGGAGCGGGACACCTTCGCGTGGACGGTGCTCTCGGCGCTCGCCGGGAAGGTGGAGTCGACCGTGGCCGACGACCGGACGGTCTCCATCAGCCTGTACAAACAGCGCGGCGCGGGGCCAGGCCCGGCGTGAGGAACGGGGAGGCGACGGCCGGCGTCCCTGAACAGCAGGCACGGCCGCGTCCGGAGGCCGGGGCCGACGAGGTCGCTACGGATCACGCGGAGCAGGCGGACCAGATGAGCGAGCACGAGCAGCACGGCGCGGCGCCGAAGGAACCGTCCGCCCCGGGCGGCCACGAGAGCGAGCGCGCGGCCGACGCGGGCCGCGACGAGCACGCCGGAGAAACCGCCGAGGACCGGGCCGGGCACGCGGCGGGTCACAAGGCCGCCGATCCGCACGACCGCAGCGGGGCCCGGGCCCTCTTCGTCGAGCTGCGCGACCTGCCGGAGGGCTCCCCCGAGCGCGCCGAGCTGCGCGACCGGCTGGTCCGGATGCATCTGCCGCTGGTGGAGCACCTGGCCCGGCGCTTCCGCAACCGGGGCGAGCCGCTCGACGACCTGACCCAGGTGGCGACGATCGGCCTGATCAAGTCGGTGGACCGGTTCGACCCGGACCGCGGGGTGGAGTTCTCCACGTACGCGACCCCGACGGTGGTCGGCGAGATCAAGCGGCACTTCCGCGACAAGGGCTGGGCGGTACGGGTGCCGCGCCGGCTCCAGGAGCTGCGGCTCTCGCTGACGACGGCGACCGCGGAGCTGTCCCAGCAGCACGGGCGCTCACCGACGGTGCACGAGCTGGCGGAACGGCTCGGGATCTCCGAGGAGGAGGTCCTGGAGGGGCTGGAGTCGGCGAACGCCTACTCGACGCTCTCCCTGGACGTGCCGGACACGGACGACGAGTCGCCGGCGGTCGCGGACACCCTGGGCGCGGAGGACGAGGCCCTTGAGGGGGTCGAGTACCGGGAGTCCCTCAAGCCGCTCCTGGAGGACCTGCCGCCCCGTGAGAAGCGGATCCTGCTGCTGCGTTTCTTCGGGAACATGACACAGTCGCAGATCGCGCAGGAGGTCGGCATCTCGCAGATGCACGTGTCCCGGCTGCTCGCGCGCACCCTCGCGCAGCTGCGGGACAAACTCCTCGTGGAGGAGTGAGCACGGGACGTCCCCGCACCTCGTACACCGGTCATATGCCAGGACCCGCCGCCGGAGCACACGGCTCCCGACGGCGGGTCCTGGCATATGACGGTGGTGACGCGGTTACGAAGCGTCCTGGCCGGGGCGCCTGATGCCGAGCGCCTCGGTGGTGGTGGGGCTCGTGAGGAGGACGAGTCCGGTCACGGCGATCACGGCCAGGACGATGCCCGCCGGGATCATGAGGCTGTCGGCCTGGAGCAGCTGCCAGGCGACGGGCAGCGCCAGGATCTGGGTAATCACCGCGGGGCCGCGGCTCCAGGAGCGCCGCAGCAGCAGTCCGCGGGCGGCGGCGAACGGGATCAGCCCGAGCGCGATCAGGGTGACCGCGCCCATCAGGGCGGAGGTCGGATCCCCGGGATCGCCGGTGAGAGTCGTCACCAGGAGGTAGAGGCCGCCCGCCAGGAGGGCGAGGGCCTCAAGGCCGGCCACCGCGGCGGCGGCGGTGAGCCGCCCGGGCCGCGGACCCTGGTCCCGGCCCTGGTCGGCGCCCTGGTCGGAGCCCTGGTTCGCGGGCCGCGCGCCCCGCTCCGTACTGCGCTTGTCGGCACTGCTCATACCAGGCAGGGTAGCCGGAGCGGGTCCGGCACCGGAGTGGGCCCGTGTACCGCCGGGTAGGTACGCTGGCGGTCATGCGCGCGCTTCTCGTGGTCAACCCGGCAGCAACCACCACCAGTGCGCGCACCCGTGACGTGCTGATCCACGCGCTGGCCAGCGAGATGAAGCTGGACGCGGTGACCACCGAGTACCGCGGACACGCCCGTGACCTGGGCCGCAAGGCCGCGGAGTCGGACGACATCGACCTCGTGGTCGCGCTCGGCGGCGACGGCACGGTCAACGAGGTGGTGAACGGGCTGCTGCACGGCGGGCCCGACCCGGAGCGGCTGCCGGGGCTCGCGGTGGTGCCGGGCGGTTCCACCAACGTCTTCGCGCGGGCGCTCGGTCTGCCGAACGACGCCGTCGAGGCCACCGGCGCCCTGCTCGACGCGCTGCGCGAGCGGCGCACCCGGACGGTCAGCCTCGGGCTCGCGTCCGGGACGCCGGGCACCGAGGACGAGGCGGTGCCGGAGCGCTGGTTCACCTTCTGCGCGGGGCTCGGTTTCGACGCGAGCGTGATCGGCCGGGTCGAACAGCAGCGCGAACGCGGCAAGCGTTCGACGCACGCGCTCTATGTGCGTCAGGTGATGCGCCAGTTCCTGGGCGAGCGGAACCGCCGGCATGGGACGATCACCCTGGAGCGCCCGGGTGAGGATCCGGTGGAGGATCTCGTCCTCGCGATCATCTGCAACACCTCGCCCTGGACCTACCTGGGGAACCGTCCGGTATACGCCTCTCCGGAGGCGTCCTTCGACACGGCGCTCGACGTGCTCGGACTGAGCCGGCTGTCGACCGCGTCGGTGGCCCGGATCGGCACCCAGCTGCTCACGTCGACCCCGGAGCGCGGGCCGCGCGGCAAGCACGCGATATCCCTGCACGACCTCACCGACTTCACCTTGCATTCGAAGGTGCCGCTCCCCCTCCAGATGGACGGAGACCACCTCGGACTGCGTACGAGCGTGACGTTCACAGGCGTACGCCGTGCACTGCGTGTGATTGTGTGACCAGAAGGACCGAAAGTCCTTCCACTCGAACGTTTAGGCTGCCATCCACCCCCTAGATGTACGGCTGTGACGGAGCCGACACCGAGGATTCCAAAAAAACTTTCCAGAAGGGGTTGTATCCGCTGCCGAGGTTTGCGAGTCTCTTCTTGGCGATCGGGACGGCTCGCAAGACCAGCCTCCACTGAAAGCCAGAACCCCTCCTCAAACTCAGGACCACACCAGTTCACCTGGCAGTCGGCCCTTCCCTTGTCGAGGGATTCGTGAAAGCGTTCACATTCACAAGCATCCTGCAAGTAGCACCAAGAGAGGTAGCAGCCATGGACTGGCGTCACAACGCCGTTTGTCGTGAGGAAGACCCCGAGCTGTTCTTCCCCATCGGCAACACCGGTCCTGCGCTGCTGCAGATCGAGGAAGCCAAGGCCGTCTGCCGCCGCTGCCCCGTCATGGAGCAGTGCCTGCAGTGGGCGCTCGAGTCCGGCCAGGACTCCGGCGTCTGGGGTGGCCTCAGCGAGGACGAGCGCCGCGCGATGAAGCGCCGCGCCGCCCGCAACCGGGCGCGCAACGCCAGCGCCTGAGCCACCCGTTACGGACTGAGGTCGGCGGCGCGCACATCGTGTGCGCAATCACCGCCCCTTGAGCCGCAGCGCGCGCAGTAACCCACAGCATTCGAGCCCCGAGCCGATTCATTCGGTTCGGGGCTCGCTGCTGTGTCCGCGACACGTCCGTTTTTATGTGATCCACCGCCCGGCGGCCCGAACGCCTTCGAAAGCACTTCGAAGATCACCTTCGAACGGCCTTTTCCCATAAGGCTGTTGGAAAAGACCAAGGAAAGACTGACGGTTCGTCTATTTCTGCGGATGGACGGGAATGTCGAGCACCACACGGGTACCGCCCTCCGCGCCCGGCTGCATGTCGAAGCTGCCGCCGAGTTCGCCCTCCACCAGGGTGCGGACGATCTGGAGGCCGAGATTTCCGGCCCGCTGCGGATCGAAGCCCTCGGGCAGCCCGCGGCCGTCGTCCTTCACGGTGATCAGCAGTCGGGAGGCCGGCCGGGAGTCGCCGCGGACGGCGGTGACCTCGACGGTGCCCTGCTCCCCCGGCGCGAAGGCGTGTTCCAGCGCGTTCTGGAGGATCTCGGTGAGCACCATGGACAGCGGGGTGGCGACCTCGGCGTCCAGGATGCCGAAGCGGCCGTTGCGCCGGCAGATGACCTTGCCCGGGGAGATCTCCGCGACCATCGAGATCACCCGGTCGGCGATCTCGTCGAACTCGACCCGCTCGTCCAGATTCTGGGACAGCGTCTCATGGACGATGGCGATCGAACCGACGCGCCGTACCGCCTCGTTGAGTGCCTCGCGCCCCCGCTCGGAGTCCATCCGGCGGGCCTGGAGCCGCAGCAGCGCCGCCACCGTCTGGAGGTTGTTCTTGACCCGGTGGTGGATCTCCCGGATCGTCGCGTCCTTGGTGATCAACTCGCGCTCGCGGCGACGCAGTTCGGTGACATCCCGGAGCAGGACGAGCGAACCGATGCGGGGGCCCTTGGGCTTGAGCGGGATGGCGCGCAGCTGGATCACGCCGTCGTCGCCCTCGACCTCGAACTCCCGCGGGGCGTAGCCGGAGGCCATCTTGACCAGGGCCTCGTCGACCGGGCCGCGGGACGGGGCCAGCTCGGCGGTGATCTGGCCGAGGTCCTGGCCGACCAGGTCGGCGGCGAGGCCGAGCCGGTGGTACGCGGAGAGGGCGTTGGGCGAGGCGTACTGGACGACACCGTCGGCGTCGAGGCGCATCAGCCCGTCGCCGGCCCGGGGCGAGGAGTCCATGTCGACCTGCTCGCCGGGGAAGGGGAACGCGCCGGCGGCGATCATCTGCGCGAGGTCGGACGCGGACTGGAGGTAGGTGAGCTCCAGACGGGACGGGGTCCGCACGGTGAGCAGGTTGGTGTTGCGGGCGATGACGCCGAGGACGCGGCCCTCGCGGCGTACGGGGATGGACTCGACCCGGACCGGGACCTCCTCGCGCCACTCGGGGTCGCCCTCGCGCACGATCCGGCCCTCGTCGAGCGCCGCGTCGAGGAGCGGGCGGCGGCCGCGCGGGACCAGATGGCCGACCATGTCGTCCTGGTAGGAGGTCGGTCCGGTGTTGGGCCGCATCTGGGCGACGGAGACGTACCGGGTGCCGTCGCGGGTGGGCACCCACAGGACCAGGTCGGCGAAGGAGAGGTCGGAGAGCAGCTGCCACTCCGAGACCAGCAGGTGGAGCCATTCGAGGTCGGACTCACCGAGGGCGGTGTGCTGGCGTACGAGGTCGTTCATGGAGGGCACGGGTGCGAGCGTACCCGTGGATTCAAGGGCCGGTGAACCTGGATCTCCGGGCATCCGTGGTGGAGTATGGGGGGCGCGGAAACGATCGTTCACACGCATGGACAGCCGAGAATGGTCTAGTCCACAATGATTTCCGCAAGCCTCCATCCTCCCCGCACAGGAGGATGGACGAGGCACCCGGCGCTCTCTGCCCTGACCGCGCCGAGGCCTCCACACGGCCGGGGACCGCACACCCACGGCCGGGCAACTCCGGGCTGCGGTGCCGGACGGGCTGAGGGTCCCGTCGGGCGCCGCGGCCCGCGGGTTTTCCGGACCTCTTCCCGGACCGCTTCCGGGCCTCTTTTCGGCCCCGGCCTCCGCGCCCCTCCCGGGCCCTCCCCCGCGCCCCACCCGCGCCTCCTCCCGCCGCCGCGGCCCGCCCCCGGCCCCTCCTTCCGAGTGGCCGCCGGGGCCCGTGGGACAGACGATGAAAGAGCCTCTTCCCGCCTCCCGCAAGACCCGTACGAGACCCGCACAAACGGCCCCCGCTCTGCTAGATTTGAGGAAGATTGGTCTATACCACATCGGTCCTCACCAGCCCCTGATCAGATCGGCAGGCACAGCGTGGAAGTTGTCATCGTCAAGGACGCCAAGGCGGGCGGCGAACTGATCGCGGACGGCATCGCCGGCCTCCTGCGCCGCAAGCCCGACGCGCTGCTCGGCGTGGCCACCGGTTCGACCCCGCTGCCCATCTACGACGCCCTGACCGCCCGGGTCCGGGACGGCTCCGTGGACGCGTCCCGCGCCCGGATAGCCCAGCTCGACGAGTACGTGGGCCTGCCCGCCGGGCACCCGGAGTCGTACCGCTCGACCGTGCTGCGCCAGGTCGTCGAGCCGCTCGGCCTCTCCGCGGACCAGTTCATGGGCCCGGACGGCTCGGCCGAGGACGTCCAGGCGGCCTGCGAGGCGTACGACAAGGCACTCGCCGAGGCCGGCGGCGTCGACCTCCAGATCCTGGGCATCGGCACCGACGGGCACATCGGCTTCAACGAACCCTGCTCCTCGCTCGCCTCCCGGACCCGGATCAAGACGCTCACCGAGCAGACCCGGGTCGACAACGCGCGCTTCTTCGACGACATCGAGCAGGTGCCGCACCACGTGATCACCCAGGGCATCGGCACCATCCTGGAGGCCCGCCACCTGGTGCTGCTCGCCACCGGCGAGGGCAAGGCCGAGGCCGTGGCGCAGACGGTCGAGGGCCCGGTCGCCGCGCTCGTGCCGGCCTCCGCGCTCCAGCTGCACCCGCACGCGACCGTCGTCGTGGACGAGGCCGCCGCCTCCAAGCTGAAGCTCGCGGACTACTTCCGCCACACCTTCGCGAACAAGCCCGCCTGGCAGGGCATCTGAGCCTCACCGGCGACCCCGACGAGGCATATGCCGAGGCCCGGCACCTGATCCAGGTGCCGGGCCTCGGCCTATGCCTCGTCGGAGGACGGAGCGACGGCCTCAGCGGCCGGTGATCGCCTCCGCCGCGGCGCGGCCGCAGACGCGGGCGGCGCCGTGGGTGGCGACGTGCAGGGCGCCGCGCGGCTCCGACTCGTTCAGCCCCATCTCCACCACCACGGTGTCCGGGCGGGCCGCGAGCAGGGCGTCCAGGACGGCGGACATCCACGGGTGGCGGTGGAGATCGCGGACGACCGCGACGACGCGCCGCTCCCCGGCCGCCGTCAGGACGCCGTCCACCGTGGCGTCGGTCCCGTACGAGCCGGCCCTGGTGCCCGGAAGCAGCCGGTCCAGCTCGGCGGCGACGCCCCAGGGGGTCTCGTCGCCGACCGCGAAGTTGGCGACGGGCGTGAAGGAGGCCACGTACGGAGCCTCGGTGAGCGGCGCGAACGGCGCCGCTCCCGGGGTGACCGTCAGGGCCCGGCGGGCCGCGACGAGTCCGACCTCGGCGCCGGCGCCGGGCGCGGTCCCCTCCTGTGGCGCCGCGCCCGGCTCCGGAGCGGCCCCCCTGGCCCGGTGCGCCTGGGTCCAGGCCGCCAGCGCGCGGACGCGCTCGGCGGCGTCGGCCAGCCGCTCCTCGGGCAGTTCACCGGTCCGTACGGCGGTCACCAGCGCGTCGCGCAGCCGCAGCACGGTGTCCTCGTCGGACAGCCCGCCGCCGACGCAGATGGCGTCGGCGCCCGCGGCGATCGCGAGGACGGATCCGCGCTCGATGCCGTACGTCGCCGCCACGGCCCGCATCTCCATGCCGTCGGTGACGATCAGCCCGTCGAAGCCCAGCTCCCGGCGCAGCAGACCGGTGAGGATCCGCGGGCTCAGGGTGGCCGGGTGCTCCGGATCGAGCGCGGGAAGCAGGATATGCGCGCTCATGACCGCTTTGGTACCGGCGTCGACGGCGGCCCGGAAAGGCCGCAGCTCCCGCGCGTGCAGGGTGGCCGCGTCCACGTCGATCCGGGGCAGCGCGTCGTGCGAGTCGACGCTGGTGTCGCCGTGGCCCGGGAAGTGCTTGGTGCAGGCGGCGACACCGGCGGCCTGAAGGCCGTCGACGTAGGCCACCGTGTGCCGGGCGACCAGCTCGGGGTCGGCGCCGAAGGAGCGGACCCCGATGACCGGGTTGTCGGCGTTGGAGTTGACGTCGGCGGACGGCGCCCAGTTGAGGTCGATGCCGCAGACGGCGAGCCGGCGGCCGAGCTCGTGGGCCACGGCCCGGGTCAGCTCGACGTCGTCGACGTGGCCGAGGGCGTAGTTGCCGGGGAACGAGGAACCCTCGTTGACCTCCAGGCGGGTGACGTCGCCGCCCTCCTCGTCGATCGCGACGAGCACGTCGTCGCGTTCGGCGCGCAGCCGCGCCGTGAGCGCGGCGAGCTGCTCGGGGCCGACGACGTTGCGTCCGAAGAGGCCGACGGAGGACAGGCCCTCGCCGATGCGGCGGAGCAGCCAGTCGGGGGCGGTGGTGCCGACGAATCCGGGCTGGAGCACCGTGAGCGCGTCACGGGTCAGGGTGTCCGCACCGCGTACGAGAGTGGTCATGGGGCGCCGTTATCCCTTCACCGCGCCGGCCGTCAGACCGGCGGCCATCTTGCGCTGGACGATGAGGAAGAGGATCACGATGGGGACGGCCATCATGGTCGAGCCGGCCATCATGGGGGCGTACTCGGTGCCGTTCTTGGTGATGAAGTTGGACAGCCAGACGGTGGCCGTCTGGTTCTGCTGGCTCATCAGCATCAGCGCGTAGAGGTACTCGTTCCACGCCTGGATGAAGCCGTAGACGGAGGTGGCGACCATGCCCGGGGCGAGCAGCGGGAAGACCACCCGGAGGAACGCGCCGGTCGGCGTGCAGCCGTCGACCTGGGCGGCCTCCTCCAGCTCCTTGGGGATGTTGACGATGAATCCGCGCAGCGTCCACACCGTGAAGGGCAGGATGAAGGTCAGGTACGTGATGATCAGGCCGGTGAGCTTGTCGTACTGACCGAGGTCGTTGAGCAGCAGGAAGACCGGGATGATCATCGCGACGAGCGGGACCATCTGGACGGCGAGGATGCCGACGATGACGATCTTGCGGCCGCGGAAGGCGAAGCGCGAGATGGCGAGGGCGGCGAGCAGGCCGACCGCGATGCCGATGACGACCACGACGGCCGACACGACGAGGCTGCGCCCGACCGGGCCCCAGAAGTCCGCGATGTCCAGCGCGCGCCGGAAGTTCTCCAGCGTGAAGGTGGACGGGAAGAAGTGCGGGTCGGGGTCGATCGCGTCCTTGGCCGGCTTGAAGGCCGTGTTGAGCATCCAGTAGACGGGGAAGCCGAGGGTGACGAAGAGAAGCAGGCCGAGCAGGTTCCAGCCGGCCTTGGTCTTGCGCGGCTTGCGCGGGTGCGGACGCGAGGCGGCGGGTGCCTTGGCGACGGCGGGGACCTCGGCGGGTGCCTTGGTGACGCTCACTCGACATCTCCGATCTTGAGCATCTGGCGCATGTACACCGCCACGACTCCGAGCAGCAGCAGCACGGTGACGACGGCGATCGCGGAGCCGGTGCCGTAGTCGTTGACGACGAACGCCTTGTCGAAGGAGTACGTGGTGAGGAGCTGGAACTCGGCCTCGGGGTGCCCGTTGCGCATCACGTAGACCTGCGGGAAGACACCCATGTCCCAGATGACCGACAGCGTCGTGAGCATCACGATGATCGGCTTGAGGATGGGCAGGGTGACGTAGCGGAAGACACCGATCGCGCCGGCGCCGTCGAGGCGGGCGGCCTCCTCCAGCTCCTTGGGCACCTGGGTGAGGCCGGCGCTCAGGGTGATGACGACGAAGGGCACGGCGCCCCAGACCACCAGGAGCATGATCACGGCCAGGCCCTGCGGGCCGCTGGCGAACCAGTTGTGGCCGATCATGTCAACGCCCGGGAGCCTGCTGAGCATCCAGTTGAGCACGCCGTAGTCGGCGTCGAAGAGCCACTTGAAGATGGCGGTGGAGACGATGATCGGCATGCCCCAGCTGGCCACCAGCACGATGTTGATCAGGGCCTTGACCCAGCCGGAGACGCGCTGGAGGAGCAGCGCGATCAGCATGCCGAGCACCATGGTGACGATCACGGCGCCGGCCGCGAAGATCACCGTGCGCAGGACGACGGCCCAGAACTCGCCGTCGCCGAGGATCGCGGTGAAGTTGTCGAAGCCGGCCGACTCGGCTTCCTGGAAGCCCCAGAGCTGGGGCTGGCCGAAGTGCTGGAACGAGAGGGTGACCAGGCGCACCAGCGGATAGCCGAGCACCAGGATCAGCACGATCAGACAGGGGGCGAGGAGCAGCCAGGGGATGCCCGCCCCGCCTTTCCTCTTGCCGCCCTGAGGGGCCGGGCCCGAGGCCCCGGAGCCCGATGGGGGCGATTGCCGCACCGGCGGCACCTTCGCGGTGGTTGTGTCAGCGGCACTCATCCCGTGCTCCTCAGCGATCCCTCTCGTGATACGGGCGGCAGGGCCCCGCCGGATCGGCGGGGCCCTGCGACATCAGGTCACTTGGTGTTGATGACCTTGTCGATCGCGGCGTCGGCGTCCTTGGCGGCCTGCTCGACCGGCTTCTTGCCGTTGGCGATCTCGATGAGCATCGTCTTGAGGATCTGGCCCTTCTCGACCTGGCCCCAGCCGGGGGCGGTCGGGACGAACCAGCTGGACTCGGCGGCGGTCGCCGGGACGGCGGTGGCCGGGTCGCTCTTCAGCGGCGCGAGGTCCGCCTTGTTGTTGGGCAGGTTGCCCTTGGCGACGAGGCCCTTCTGGCCCTCGGAGCCGGTGAAGGCGGCGATCCACTCGGCGGCGACGTCCTGCGCCTTGGACTTGACCGGGACGGCCAGGTCCGAACCGCCGAGGAAGACCGGGAGGTTCTTGCCGGACGGGCCGGGCATCACGAAGTTCTCGAGCTTGTCCTTCAGCCCGCCGACCTTGTCGGTCTTCGGGTCGGCGGCGGTGGCGCCCTCCCACCCGGCGGCGAAGATCGTCGCGGACTTGCCCTGGCCGAAGACGACGGGGCGGTCGGCCTCGTCCTTCGTCTTGTCGCCGTGCATGTACTTGTCGACGATGTTCTTGTACTCGGTGAGGCCCTTGAGGGACTCGGCCGAGGCGAGGTTCGACTTCCAGGTCTCGCCGTCCTGCTTGGCGATGGAGCCGCCGGCGTCGTAGACGAAGGACATCGCGGCGTACCAGTCCGGCGACGGCTGGTACCAGGCGCTGAACTTGTCGCCCTTCTTCTGCTGGATGGCGTCGAGCGCGGCGGTCAGCTCGGCCCAGGTCTTCGGGGCGGCCTTGACGCCCGCCTCGGCGGCGACGTCCTTGCGCCAGGTGCCCACGCGGCCACCGGCGTAGTAGGGGACACCGTAGGTCTTGCCGTTGTAGGTGACCGAGTCCTTGAGGGCGTCGAGCCACTTGTCGGAGTTCTCGAACTTCGACGGGTCGACCTCGGCGAAGGCACCCTTGGCCATGTAGCTGATCATCTCGGAGTTGCCCATCTCGACAACGTCCGGGGCCTTGTCGGTCGCGAGCACCGCGTCGAGCTTGGTGTTCTTGTCCGGCCAGCCGTAGTACTCGTGCTTGATCTTGATGCCGGGGTGCTTCTTGGTCACCGCGTCGTCGGCGGCCTTGACCAGCTCGGGCCAGTTGTTCTGGGCGTCGACCGTGAGCCACACGGTCAGCTCCTTGGCGTCGCCGCCGGCCTTCGCACCGCCCTTGTCGTCGCCCCCACCACACGCCGCGATGCCGACCATCATGCCCGCGACGCCGATCGCCGCGATGAGCTTGCGCTTCACGCCACCCTCCTCAGGGATGCCTGCTCCCCCCTCCCACCGCGCGAAGACATACGTCGAGTACAGCTGTGGGGCTGGGACCTGGTCTTTAATGGTTTAGACCAGTACCCGGAGCTTGGCCTAGACCTTTAGGGGTGTCAAGGGTGTATAAGAAGGGCAGTCGCGTCCGTTATCGGACCGACACCTGAGGGAGGGCGAAGACCCGTGACCGGTCCGTGCCACCATGTGAGCCGCGACAGACGGAGGAGCCGGTGACGGCAACAGCACAGGAGTCGGGAAGGCGGGCCATGGCCACGGACGCGGGCAGTACGGAGACGGACAACGGGATCGCCACCCGCACCGCACGCGTACCCAAGTACTACCGGCTCAAGCGGCACTTGCTCGACATGACGGAGACCCTGCCGCCGGGCACCCCGGTCCCGCCCGAGCGGACCCTCGCGGCCGAGTTCGACACCTCGCGTACCACCGTACGCCAGGCCCTCCAGGAGCTGGTCGTCGAAGGCCGGCTCGAACGCATCCAGGGCAAGGGCACCTTCGTGGCCAAGCCCAAGGTCTCCCAGGCGCTCCAGCTCACCTCGTACACCGAGGACATGCGCGCCCAGGGCCTCGAACCCACCTCGCAGCTCCTCGACATCGGGTACGTGACGGCCGACGACACCCTCGCCGGGCTGCTCGACATCACCCCTGGCGGCCGGGTGCTCCGCATCGAGCGGCTGCGGCTCGCGAGCGGCGAGCCGATGGCCATCGAGACCACGCATCTTTCGGCCAAGCGCTTCCCCGCGCTGCGCCGTTCCCTCGTCAAGTACACGTCGCTCTACACGGCCCTGGCCGAGGTGTACGACGTGCACCTGGCCGAGGCCGAGGAGACCATCGAGACCTCGCTGGCCACCCCGCGCGAGGCCGGGCTGCTGGGCACCGATGTCGGCCTGCCGATGCTGATGCTCTCCCGTCACTCCGTGGACGGACGGGGCGAACCGGTCGAATGGGTGCGCTCGGTCTACCGCGGCGACCGCTACAAGTTCGTCGCGCGCCTCAAGCGTCCGCTCGACTGATCCCTTCCTCTCCGTAATCGAAGACGCCGAACGGCCGCGTCCCCCTGGCGGGACGCGGCCGTTCGCCGTCTTCGGCCACCCGACGAGGATCAGACAGATGCCGTTGGCCCGATGCCGGCCAACCATGGCTACGTATGGCCGGATTCGATCGAAAACGCGGCCTCGGTGAGTCGGATCCGTTATGCGGGCAGGGGTTACGCGGAGGCGAACCCGTCCCCTAGATTTCCCCCACTTCACGCGGTGATCAGCCAGGGACGGGAGCCATGTCACAAGCCACGCAAGGAAATCCACCAGTCGTCACACCCCTGAGGGTGGTGATCGGGCTCCTCCTCGTCGCGCCGTTCGTCGCGATGCTGTGGGTGAGCTCCTACGCGAAGGTGGACCCCACCTTCATCGGCATCCCGTTCTTCTACTGGTACCAGATGGCGTGGGTGCTCATCTCGACCGCGCTCACCGTGATCGCGTACAAGCTGTGGCAGTTCGACCAGCGCGCCCGCAAGGGAGGTGACGCGCGATGAACGACGGCGTGAACGGCGTCGCGCTCGGCGTCTTCATCTTCTTCTTCCTGGCCGTCACGGTCATGGGCTTCCTGGCGGCCAAGTGGCGCCGGGCCGAGAACGAGCAGAGCCTCGACGAATGGGGCCTGGGCGGCCGCTCGTTCGGCACCTGGGTCACCTGGTTCCTGCTCGGCGGCGACCTCTACACCGCGTACACCTTCGTCGCCGTCCCGGCGGCCATCTACGCGGCGGGCGCGTCCGGCTTCTTCGCCGTGCCGTACACCATCCTGGTCTACCCGCTGATCTTCACCTTCCTGCCCCGCCTGTGGTCGGTGTCCCACAAGCACGGCTACGTCACCACCTCGGACTTCGTCCGCGGCCGGTTCGGTTCCCGTGGCCTGTCGCTGGCGGTCGCCGTCACCGGCATCCTCGCCACCATGCCGTACATCGCGCTCCAGCTCGTCGGCATCCAGGCCGTCCTGGACGTGATGGGCGTCGGCGGCGGCGAGGACACCAACTGGTTCGTCAAGGACCTGCCGCTGCTCATCGCCTTCGGCGTGCTGGCCGCGTACACCTACTCGTCCGGCCTGCGGGCGCCCGCGCTGATCGCGTTCGTCAAGGACACCCTGATCTACATCGTCATCGCGGTGGCGATCATCTACATCCCGATCAAGCTGGGCGGCTTCGACGAGATCTTCGCCAAGTCCGGCGAGGCGTTCTCCGCCGTCAACCCGGCCACCGGCAAGCCGAAGGGCGCCCTCGCGCCCGGCGAGGCCGGCCAGTGGACCTACGCCACCCTGGCGCTCGGCTCGGCGCTCGCGCTGTTCATGTACCCGCACTCGATCACCGCGACGCTCTCCTCCAAGAGCCGCGAGGTGATCCGCCGCAACACCACCATCCTGCCGCTGTACTCGCTGATGCTGGGCCTGCTCGCGCTGCTCGGCTTCATGGCGATCGCCGCCGGGGTGAAGGTGAGCAACGGTCAGCTCGCCATCCCGCAGCTCTTCGAGGACATGTTCCCGTCCTGGTTCGCGGGCGTGGCCTTCGCCGCGATCGGCATCGGCGCGCTGGTCCCGGCCGCGATCATGTCGATCGCCGCGGCCAACCTCTTCACCCGCAACATCTACAAGGACTTCATCAAGCCGGACGCGACACCGGAACAGGAGACCAAGGTCTCCAAGCTGGTCTCGCTCCTGGTGAAGGTCGGCGCCCTGGTCTTCGTCCTCACCATGGACAAGACCGTCGCCATCAACTTCCAGCTGCTCGGCGGCATCTGGATCCTGCAGACCTTCCCGGCCCTGGTCGGCGGTCTGTTCACCCGCTGGTTCCACCGCTGGGCGCTGCTCGTCGGCTGGGGCGTCGGCATGATCTACGGCACGGCCGCGGCGTACGGGGTGGCGAGCCCCACGCAGAAGCACTTCGGCGGCTCGTCCGCGGAGATCCCGGGCATCGGCGAGATCGGCTACATCGGCCTCACCGCCTTCGTGCTCAACGTGCTCGTCACCGTCGTCCTCACCCTCGTGCTGCGCGCCGTCGGGACGCCCGACGGGGTCGACGAGACCTCGCCGGAGGACTACACGGCGGACGCGGGCGACAAGGGTGTCGTCACCGAGCTGCCGAAGGTCGGCGCCGCCGGGCACTGACCCTCCGCCGCTCCGACCCGAGCACGCTCCGACCTCGGTACGCTCCGACCTGACGTACCACGGGCCGCCGGGCCTTCCCTTCGGGGGAACCCCGGCGGCCCCGTCGTTTCCCGGGCGAGGATGGGTGGATGAACTCCCGTGCGATATCCGCCTGCTGTCTGCTGCTCGTGCCCCTGAGCCTGGCCCTCGCCGGCTGCGGCACCGAGACCGGCACCACCGCCGGTGACCCGGCCGGCCAGGCGACCGGCACCCCGACGCCCGGTGCGCCGCCGAGGGCCGAGCTGGAGGAGCGCGCCCGGTACGCGCAGGTGGACCCGAAGCACGTGTACGTCACCGAGGCCGACGGCTTCACCCTCGCCCGCCAGTCGGCCGGGGTCGTCGGCGACGACGGCTTCCAGGCCACGTACGTCGCCCCGGACGGCACCCAGATCACGCTCACCGCCGAACGCGGCACCTTCGGCGACAAGGAGTGCGCCGCCACCTCGCGGGGCGACCGCTGTACGGCGGAGAAGCCCGGCTGGTACCGCGTCTCCGCCGAACGGCACACGTACATCCGCGCCGAGGGCGGCGTACGCATCGAGGTCGGCGCCCCGCCCACCGTCCGCAAGGACCTGCTGCGCGCCGCCGCCGAGCACGCGCACCGCGCCGACGACCGCGAACTGGACGGCGTCCTGCCCGAGAAGCCGGCCGGCGGCCGGCAGCCCGTCGAGCGCGGCGACCTGCCGCCCGTGGGCGACGGAGCGCCCGACAACAGCGTGGGCGTGGGCGGCTGATCCTCGGCAGAATGCGCCGCATGGACTTCACGATCAGGACCGCACGACCCGACGACTACGAGACACTCGGCGAGATCACCGTACGGGCCTACCGCGACGACGGTTTCCTCGCGTTCGGCGAGGACGACGAGTACGCGGACCTGCTGCGCGACGTGGCCGGGCGCGCCGCCGACGCGGAGGTGCTCGTCGCGGCCGACGAGGCGGGGACGGTCCTCGGCGGGGTGACCTTCACCACCGGCGACGGGAAGTGGGCGGACATAGCCGGCCCGGACGAGGCCGAGTTCCGGATGCTGGCCGTCGGCCACGAGGGCCGCGGCCGGGGCGTCGGCGAGGCGCTCGTACGGGCGTGCGTCGAGCGCGCGCGGGCCGTCCCGGGCTGCGCGCGGATCGTCCTGTCCACCCAGCAGTCGATGGCCGGGGCGCACCGGATCTACGCGCGCGTGGGCTTCGTCCGCGCCCCGGAACGCGACTGGCAGCCCCTCCCGGGGGTGGACTTCACGCTGCTCGCCTACGCCCTGGAGCTCGGGAACACGCCGTAGGACACAAGGGACGGAAGCGCCCGACACACAACATGTGGGGGGTGCCATGAGCGGTGCCCCCCACATGTATGCTCATCTCGCTGTCGTCGCAGGGGAATCCGGTGGAAGTCCGGAACTGTCCCGCAACGGTGTACTTCGTGCGCTTATGCAGGAAGGAAAGTCCGAGGACCTGCCGACAGCGCGCCCGGTCCGTCCGTTCCGGGTGCCACAGACGTCCGGGCCTCGCGGAGTGGGCCGGTGGACGCGGCGCGCCGTGCGTATCCTCCCGGCCCCCGCACGTCCCCGTTCCCCCGCCGTGGCCCCGAGCCGAGCGAGGGAGAGCCCCCCAGTGACCATCGCGCCCGCAGATCCGGCTTCGGCCCCATCATCCGCGGACCAGGCGGCCGAGACCGACGGCCCGGGAACCGCGCTGCTGCGGATCCTGACCGATCTCACCGCCGACCTCCCCGACACCGACCCCGGCCGGGTCGCCGCCGCCGCGCTGCGCGGCCGACATCCCGGCTCGGACACGGCGGAGCTGCGCGAGCTCGCGACCGAGGCGGCCGCGGGGCTGATCGCCGAGGACCCGGCGTACTCCCGGCTCGCCGCCCGGCTGCTCACCCTGACCATCGCCGAGGAGGCGGCCGGGCAGGGCGCGGTCTCCTTCTCCGCCTCCGTCGCCACCGGTCACCGCGAGGGCCTGATCGCCGACCGCACCGCCGCGTTCGTCACCCGGCACGCGGCCCGGCTGGACCTGACCATCGACGCGGCCGCCGACGACCGCTTCGGCTACTTCGGCCTGCGCACCCTCTACTCCCGCTATCTGCTGCGCCACCCGATCACCCGCAAGGTCGTCGAGACGCCGCAGCACTTCATGCTGCGCGTCGCCGCCGGTCTCGCCGAGGACGACAGCGTGCGCGCCCTGGACGAGGTCGCGGCGCTGTACGGGCTGATGAGCCGGCTCGACTACCTGCCGTCCTCCCCCACCCTCTTCAACTCCGGCACCCGCCACCCGCAGATGTCGTCCTGCTACCTCCTCGACTCCCCGAAGGACGAGCTGGACTCCATCTACGACCGCTACCACCAGGTGGCGCGCCTGTCGAAGCACGCGGGCGGCATCGGCCTCGCGTACTCCCGGATCCGCGCCCGCGGTTCGCTGATCCGCGGCACCAACGGGCACTCCAACGGCATCGTCCCGTTCCTGAAGACGCTGGACGCCTCGGTCGCCGCGGTGAACCAGGGCGGCCGGCGCAAGGGCGCCGCCGCCGTCTACCTGGAGACCTGGCACGCGGACGTCGAGGAGTTCCTGGAGCTGCGCGACAACACGGGCGAGGACGCCCGGCGCACCCACAACCTGAACCTGGCGCACTGGATCCCGGACGAGTTCATGCGCCGGGTGAACTCGGACGCCGACTGGTCGCTGTTCTCGCCGGCCGACGTGCCCGAGCTGGTCGACCTGTACGGCGCGGAGTTCGACGCCGCCTACCGCGCGGCCGAGGCGGCGGGCCTGGCCCGCAAGACGCTGCCGGCCCGCGAGCTGTACGGCCGGATGATGCGCACCCTCGCGCAGACCGGCAACGGCTGGATGACGTTCAAGGACGCCGCCAACCGGACCGCGAACCAGACCGCCGAGCCCGGCGCGGTCGTCCACTCCTCGAACCTCTGCACCGAGATCATCGAGGTCACGGACGACGGCGAGACCGCGGTGTGCAACCTCGGCTCGGTCAACCTGGGCGCCTTCGTCGACACCGAGGCCGGCGAGCTGGACTGGGAGCGGCTCGACGCGACCGTCCGTACCGCCGTCACCTTCCTCGACCGGGTCGTCGACATCAACTTCTACCCGACCGAGCAGGCCGGCCGCTCCAACGCGACCTGGCGGCCGGTGGGTCTGGGCGCCATGGGCCTCCAGGACGTGTTCTTCCGGCTGCGGCTGCCGTTCGACTCGGCCGAGGCGCGAGCGCTGTCCACCCGGATCGCCGAGCGGATCATGCTCGCCGCGTACGAGGCGTCCGCCGACCTCGCCGAGCGCCACGGCCCGCTGCCGGCCTGGGACCGCACCCGTACGGCCCGCGGTGTCCTGCACCCTGACCACTACGACGTGGAGCCGACCTGGCCGGAGCGCTGGGCCGCGCTGCGCGCCCGGATCGCCGCCGTCGGCATGCGCAACAGCCTGCTGCTCGCCATCGCGCCGACCGCGACGATCGCCTCGATCGCCGGTGTCTACGAGTGCATCGAGCCGCAGGTCTCCAACCTGTTCAAGCGCGAGACCCTGTCCGGCGAGTTCCTCCAGGTCAACGCGTACCTGGTGGACGAGCTGAAGCGGCTGGGCGTGTGGGACGCCGAGACCCGGGAGGCGCTGCGCGAGTCGTCGGGCTCGGTGCAGGACTTCGCCTGGGTGCCGGCCGAGACGCGCGCGCTGTACCGGACGGCCTGGGAGATCCCGCAGCGCGGTCTGATCGACATGGCGGCGGCCCGCACCCCGTTCCTGGACCAGGCGCAGTCACTGAACCTGTTCATGGAGACGCCGACCATCGGCAAGCTGTCGTCGATGTACGCCTATGCCTGGAAGCAGGGTCTGAAGACCACGTACTACCTGCGGTCCCGGCCGGCCACCCGGATCGCCCGCGCCGCGCGCGCCACCACCCCCGTGCCCGCGCAGGCGCAGGCGCCCGACGCGGACGCCATCGCCTGCTCCCTTGAGAACCCCGAGTCCTGCGAGGCCTGCCAGTAATGTCCGACACCCAGAAGAACCTGCTCGACCCGGGCTTCGAACTGACCCTGCGTCCGATGCGCTACCCGGACTTCTACGAGCGCTACCGCGACGCCATCAAGAACACCTGGACCGTGGAGGAGGTCGACCTCCACTCCGACGTGTCCGACCTCGCCAAGCTGTCCCCGGGCGAGCAGCACATGATCGGCCGCCTCGTCGCCTTCTTCGCGACCGGCGACTCGATCGTGTCCAACAACCTCGTCCTGACGCTCTACAAGCACATCAACTCCCCCGAGGCGCGGCTCTACCTCTCGCGCCAGCTCTTCGAGGAGGCCGTGCACGTCCAGTTCTATCTGACGCTGCTCGACACCTACCTCCCCGATCCGGCGGAGCGCGCCGCCGCCTTCGCGGCCGTCGAGAACATCCCGTCGATCCGTGACAAGGCCCAGTTCTGTTTTAAATGGATGGATTCGGTCGAGAAGATCGACCGCCTGGAGACCCAGGCCGACCGCCGCCGTTTCCTGCTCAACCTGATCTGCTTCGCCGCCTGCATCGAGGGCCTGTTCTTCTACGGCGCGTTCGCGTACGTCTACTGGTTCCGCTCGCGCGGCCTGCTGCACGGTCTGGCCACCGGCACCAACTGGGTGTTCCGGGACGAGACGATGCACATGAGCTTCGCCTTCGAGGTCGTGGACACCGTCCGCAAGGAGGAGCCCGAGCTCTTCGACGACGAGCTCCAGGCGCAGGTCACCGCGATGCTGCGGGAGGCCGTCGAGGCGGAGCTCCAGTTCGGCCGCGACCTGTGCGGCGACGGTCTGCCGGGCATGAACACCGAGTCCATGCGCGAGTACCTGCAGTGCGTCGCCGACCAGCGGCTGGCCCGGCTCGGCTTCGCGCCGGTGTACGGCTCGGAGAACCCGTTCGCGTTCATGGAGCTGCAGGGCGTCCAGGAGCTGACCAACTTCTTCGAGCGCCGCCCGTCGGCGTACCAGGTCGCCGTCGAGGGTTCGGTGGACCTGGACGAGGACTTCTGATCCCGCTTCTCCGAGGGGCCGCTCCGCGACGGGGCGGCCCTTCCGCCACGTAGGGTGCCCGCCATGGGGATCTTCCTACGGACGCGGCTGCCGGCGTGCGCCGCCGCGCTGCTCACTGTCGCCGCCGGTCTGGGGATCAGGGCCGCGGGCTCGGGCGTCGTCGCCAAGTACGCGGGGGACGCGCTCTATACGGTGCTGATCCTGACCCTGGTGGTGCTGATCGCGCCCCGGGTGCGGCCGGTCACGGCGGCGGGCGTCGCCCTCGGCTTCTCGTGCGCCGTCGAGTTCTTCCAGCTGACGGACGTCCCGGCGGAGCTGGCCGCGCGCAGCACGCTCGCGCGCCTCGTCCTCGGTACGTCGTTCAACGCGCCGGACCTGTTCTGGTACACGTGCGGCGCGGCGGTCGGCTGGGCCGTCCACCGCGCCGTACGGACGCGAGGAAGCGCGGGTCAGTCGTTGGGGACGACCGGGTAGCGCGGGGTGCCCTCGGCCATCTGCCGCAGGGCGTCCTTGCGGTCGCGCTTGGAGAGCTTGTCGATGTACAGGAAGCCGTACAGGTGGTCCGTCTCGTGCTGGAGGCAGCGGGCGAAGTAGCCCGTGCCGCGCACCTTGATGGGGTTGCCGTGCAGGTCCTGGCCGGTCACCTCGGCGTAGTCCGGGCGGGCCAGCGAGGCGTACGCGGTCGGGACGGAGAGGCAGCCCTCGTTGGAGTCGTCCAGGATCCGGCGGTCGGCCGGCAGGTCGACGAGGACCGGGTTGATCATGTGGCCGACGTGCCGGACGCCCTCGTCGTCCATGCAGTCGTAGACGAAGACCTTGAGGTCGACGCCGATCTGGTTGGCGGCGAGGCCGACGCCCTCGGCGGTGCGCTGGCTGGTGAACATGTCGTCGATCAGCGTCGCCAGCTCGTCGTCGAACTCGGTGACGTCCTTGCACTCCCGGTGCAGCACGGGGTTGCCGACGACGGTGATGGGGCGCGAGGTGCCCCGCTCGCGGTGGGCGGCCTCGCGGGCGTCGGTGTCCTCGGTGTCGACGATGAAGCCCTCGTCGTCGACGGCGTACACGCCCATCGGTCCCTGCTCCTGCTCAGTGCCGTGCTGCGACATCTTGGCCGTACGCCCTCTTCCTCGAACCGGTACATCCCGTTGTAGATGCGGGGTACAGCCTACGGGGAGCGGTCAGCAGACTTCTTCCAGATCACGCCATTCCCGGCTGTCGGGGCTGTCCGCGACCCAGCCGTCCAGCAGTCCGCGGACCAGGCTCGGCGGGGCGGCGATCCCGCACTCGCGCTCGGGGACCCACAGCTCGCCGGGCGAGCGGTGGCCGAGCGGTCCGGGGTGGCCCGGCTCGCTGTGGTCGTGCGGGTCCAGGTGCTCGCCCTCGCCCTCGGCGCTGGGCATCGTCGACTCGGAGCAGGCGCGGCACAGCAGCCGCACGGAGGACGACCAGTCCTCGGCGGCGAAGCCGGCGTCGGCGGCCAGCTGCTCCAGGGCGTCCCGGTCGGCCTCGGTGGCGGCCTCCAGGAGGACCACCCAGGTGGGGACGGGTGAGGGGGCCCACAGCTCGATCTCGTCGAAGACCGGGTAGGCGGGGCCCGCGGTGGTGGTGCGCTCGCCGTTGGGCACGCCGTCGTGCAGCACGACCTCGCCCCAGCGCCGCCCGGACGACGGCAGCGGGATGGACAGCACCTCGATGCGGGCCGGGTCGAGCCGGCGTCCCCAGACGACCTCGGCCTCGCCCTCCGGGGAGAGCCGCACGGCCGCGCTGCCCAGCTCCATGCCGGCCGGTTCGCCGGTGCCGGCGGAGGCGCCGGGGACCTTGAGGCCGTACGCCTGCCAGGCGCGGCGGGCCAGCGGCCAGTCCTGCAGGGCGGTCGCGGCGATGCCCACGTTCCACCAGTCCGGGGCGCCGGACTCCTTGTCGAGCAGCGCGACGGCGCGCAGCCCCGCGGTGCGGGCCTGCTCCCAGTCGTGCCGGAACTTGTGCAGCAGGGCCAGGTTGAACCAGGACTCGGAGAGCCAGGGCTCCAGGTCCGCCGCACGCGTCAGCAGCGCGCCCGCGTCCTCGTACCGGCCGTCGCCGATCAGCGTGAACGCGCGGTCGGTGGCCTGCCGCCACGAGGCGGAGGGCCGATGCCGTACCTTCCCGAAGATCCTCACGATTCCCGCCTGCCGGTCGCTACACCCTCTTGTTCGCATCCAACCATGCCCGGTCGGACGCGCGCTCATTACCCGTGGGTTACCCCGGTGGGACGGGGGCGACGCCCCCGCGCGCACCGGCGGTCGCGGAGGGTGTCCCCCCACTTGTCTCCCCGGTGGTCACGGGGGTCGCGGGGGTTCCGGCGGGCTCGGGAATCGCCGGACCGGCGGGCCCGGCGGCGGTCGCGGGGCCCGGGGCCGGGCCCGCCGGCACGGTCGCGGGGCCACCGCGGGCGAGGACCCGGGCCAGCGCCTCGACCACGTCGGGGTGGTAGTCGCGGGCGGTGCCGCGCCGCAGCCGCTCCAGGGCGGCGGTCCCGCCGTCGTCGGCGGCCAGCTCGTCGTACGCGTTGACGGCCCGGACGATCCGGGCCGCGAGCGGCTGCTCCTCGTACGGGTCGGCCTGCCGCTCGACGACGACGGCGACCGCGGGCGGGACACCGGTCTGCCGGACCACGGCCCCGCCGAGCAGCGCGATCCGGCGCTGTTCGGCGGCGGGCAGCGGAGCGGTGGCGCCGCCGGGCACCGGGTCGACGAGTGAGAGCTGTCCGATGTCGTGCATGAGCGCCGCGTAGGCGAGCACCGTCAGCTCGGTGCCGGCCAGGCCCAGCTCCCGGCCCACGGCCCGGCCGAGCGCGGCGACCCGGTGGGCGTGGCCGGGGCGGGTGCAGCCGGCGACCTCGGTGGCGCGGGCGAGCGAGGCGATGGTCTCGCGGTTGGTGGTGCGCACCGCCGCGTACCTGCGGAAGGAGACCTGCGCGAGCAGCAGCGGTACGGCGAAGACGGGCAGCGCCCACAGGCCGACGGCGGCCACGCCGAGCGCCATGACCGCGCCGGTGGCGCAGACCGCGGAACCGATGCCGACCAGTCCGCGCAGTTCGTCACGGAACAGCGGGGCGAAGGGGACGGCGGGGACCGGGGGGCCGCCGGTGCCCCGGAAGGCGCCGCGCGGGACGGCACGGGCCCGGCGCAGCGCGGCGGCGAGGACGGCGTCGCACAGCGCGGTGAGCAGCAGCAGGAGGATCAGCACGAGGGCGTACGAGGGCCCCTGGCCGAGCCGGGCCGCGAGCGGGCTCTCGACGGCGAACGGCTGGAAGCAGAAGGCCGCGAAGCCGACGCTGAGGAGGCCCCGGGCCAGGTGGTCGAGTTCGGGGCCTCGGCCGCGCAGGACGTGCGGCAGGGCGCCGAGGACGGCGGCCACGCCGACGACGGCGGCGGTCTGGAGGACGCCGTGGTGGGTGGGGTGTCCGGCGTTCTCGCCGAGCATGGCGTACGCGAGGGAGCCGGCGGCGGTCGTCGGGGCGGGGTCGCGTTCGCGGGGCTCGGCGAGGACGGGCAGGGCCGCGGGGGCCGTACCGGCGCGGCGGGTGAGTTCGCCGAGGCCGATGAGGACGGCGAAGGCGAGGGCGGTGGCGGGGTCGTCGACGCCGTGCCACAGGGTGCTGCTCAGGCCGCCGAGGGTGAGCAGCACGGCGCCGGTGTGGACGGCGGCGACGATCAGGCGGCCGGTGCGGGGCCTCACGTCCGCTCCTGGAGGGGCGCGGCGCCGGGCACCGGATCACCGGGTTCGGACGAGGGGCCGGATACGGGTTCGGCCACGGGGTCGGAAAGGGACGGGGCCGGGGGGCGCGGGGCCGGGACGGCGGTCTCGTCGGCCGTCACCTCGGTCTGCCAGCCGTGCCGGGCGAGGGCGCGGACGAGCGCGGCGACCATGCGGGGGTCGAACTGGGTGCCGGCGCACCGCTCCAGCTCGGCGACGGCCGCCTCGACCGGGCGGGCGCGGCTGTAGGAGCGGGTGGAGGTCATGGCGTCGAAGGCGTCGGCGACGGCGACCACGCGCGCGTACTCGGGGATCTGCTCGCCCTTGAGGCCGTACGGATAGCCGGAGCCGTCCAGGTGCTCGTGGTGGTGCAGGATCGCGCTGCGGGCCTCGCCGAGGAAGCCGATGCCGCGGACCATCTCGTGGCCGTACTCGGGGTGCAGTTCGATGATCCGGCGCTCCTCGGGGGTGAGCGGTCCGTCCTTGCTGAGGACCCGGGTCGGCACGCCGAGCTTGCCGACGTCGTGGAGGACGCCGGCGAAGCGGACGACCTCCAGGCGGGGCTCCGGCATGCCGAGTTCCTCGGCGATGAGGACGGAGGCGCGGCCGACGCGTTCGCTGTGGCCTCGGGTGTAGCTGTCCTTGATGTCCACGGCCTGGACGAGGGCCCGGATGGTGGCCTGGTGGGCGGCCCGTTCGCGGTGGTACTGGGCGAAGGCCCAGCAGGAGACGGACACCGGCAAGAGGACGAAGAGCGCGGCGACCGGCCCGTAGCTGCTGCGCCAGAGCACGGCCATCATCAGGCCCGCCAGGGTGTGCACGGCGTGCGGGGCGAGGGACCGGCCGAGCAGTCCGCGCCAGGCGGCGTGCGGCGGGAGCTGGTCGACGGTGGCACGGATGCCGCCGTCGAGGACGGTGAGGGCCAGGGAGAACGCGAGCGCGGTGGCGCCGGCGGGCAGCAGGACGTACGGGAAGTCGGGCACGACGAGGCTGTTGCCGAGGCCGCCCGCGTCGTGGCACGGCAGGACCTGGCCGACGCGGGCGGCGGCCCAGACGGCGAGGACGAGCCGGGCGGCCCGCCAGACGCGGCGCAGGGTGACGGGCGGCGCGTCGACGGGGGCGAGCAGCGCGCCGGGCACGGCGGTGAGCGCGGCGGCGGACGGCGGGAGCAGCAGGGCCGCGGCGAGCAGGACCGGGAAGAAGGAGCCCGCGCCGGGGAAGGCGGGCCCGCGGGCCTCGCCGCCGTCGGACGCGCAGCGGCCCCAGGTGCAGCGGGCGGGCAGCTCGCACACCGCGTAGAGCGCGGCGAGCGGCAGCACGGTGGTCCAGGGGGTGACCGAGCCGGGGCGTAACGCGGGCAGGACGGCCGCGCCGGCGGCGAGCACGGCCCCACCGACATATCCGCGTGCGATGCGCGGAACACTCCTCCCGCGCGGAACGACCTTCTCGCCTATCACCCCCGCCACGCTAGCGAGTGGGGGTGGCGCGTCGTGGCGCGCCGGAGCCGATTCGCACCATCGGGTGACAGGGGCGGAAAGGGACGCGACAGGCCGGGCGAGATGCTCACCCGGCCTGCGGTTTTGTGGGCATATGCCCTTGTCTTACGAGGGGTTGGAGAACCCTTTTCGCTTGGCGCCCGGGACCCCGCGATCGGGGCCGGCGCTCAGTGCTCCTGCGGGGTCGGCTCGGCCGCCGCGGTGGCGACGTCCGCCTCGGGCACCTGGTGCCCGGAGCGGATCAGCTCGATCCGGCCCATGACCTTGGCGCGCAGGTCCACCGGTACGTCGTCACTGCCGCAGCAGCGCTTGACCAGCTTCTTCACGGCCTGCTCCAGCCCGTACTTCTCCAGGCAGGGAGAGCATTCCTCGAAGTGCACCTCGAACTTGGTGCAGTCGTTGTCCGGCATCTCGTGGTCGAGGAACTCGTAGAGATGGTCGAGGATCTCCGAACAGTCCGTCTCGTGCGGCTCTCCGCAGCTCATGAGGCCGAACCTTTCAGATCGTGCGACGACTCTCCGGCGCCCGCGGGTACCAGCCCGCGATCGCGCGCGTAGTCCTCGAGCATGCCGCGCAGCTGGCGGCGGCCCCGGTGCAGTCGGGACATCACCGTACCGATGGGTGTCCCCATGATGTCGGCGATCTCCTTGTACGCAAAGCCCTCGACATCGGCGAGGTAGACCGCGATGCGGAATTCCTCGGGAATCGCCTGGAGCGCGGACTTGACGTCGGAGTCCGGAAGGTGGTCGAGGGCCTGCGACTCGGCGGACCGCAGTCCGGTCGACATGTGCGACTCGGCGCGGGCGAGCTGCCAGTCCTCGATCTCCTCGGCGGCGGAGCGCTGGGGCTCGCGCTGCTTCTTCCGGTAGGAGTTGATGAAGGTGTTCGTGAGGATGCGGTAGAGCCACGCCTTGAGGTTGGTGCCCTCACGGAACTGGTGGAAGGAGCCGTACGCCTTCGCGTAGGTCTCCTGGACCAGGTCCTCCGCGTCCGCCGCGTTGCGCGTCATGCGCAGCGCGGCCGAGTACATCTGGTCGAGGTACTCGAGCGCGTCCCGCTCGAAGCGCGCGTTGCGCTCCGCGGTCGTCTCCTCGGGGCCGTCGTCCGTCCCTGTGTCGGTCCCAGTGACCGGACCCACCTCCTCCAGCGCCTCGGCGGATCCGAACGCGGACCCGCTCGCTTCGGAGGATAGACGAGGATCCACATCGCGCGCCGCCCGAACAGGGGCGGGACGCACCGCGGGCAGCACGGTCCAGTCGAGATCCGTGGCCTGCGGGCGCTCGCGGCAGATGGTCGAACCCATACGACGGTCTCCCTCTTGCTTTTCGCTCTCACACACCGATGTCCGTCACAACAGCCCGCCCGCCCCCGGCATTCCCGGGTCACCGCAAGGCGGCGATCCAGCCCGAGACGGCGCCGACGAGCGTCTCCAGGGCCTCCTCCTGACCGAGCGGGGCGCGCTTCGGAACGGCGAAGCCGTGATCGCCGTACGGCACCTCGGCGAGCGTGTACGGGCCCTCGGGGAACTCGGCGGGCTTGCCGAACGGGTCGTTGCCGCCCTGCACCACGAGAGCCGGGAGACCGGCTCCGAGAAGTTCGTCACCTCGGGACTTCTCCGGCTTGCCCGGCGGATGCAGCGGGAAGCTCAGCGCGAGGACGGCGCTCGCCCCCAGCTCGGCGCCGGTACGGCAGGCGACCCGGGCCCCGGCGCTGCGCCCGCCGGCGATCACCGGCAGGCCGGACGCGGCGAGCGCGGGCCACAGTCCGCGCCAGCCGGTGTCCAGGGTCTTCGGGGCGGGCGCCACCTTCTTGCCGGCCACCCGCCAGGGCTGCTCGACCAGCGCCACGGTCACGCCCTCGGCGGGCAGCGCGGCGGCGAGCGCCTGAAGGTCGCGGGCCTCGATGCCGCCGCCGGCGCCGTGGCTCACGGCGAGCACGGTCCACGGCTTCTTCGCGTCGATCCAGGTGATCCGGGCGTCCCCGGCATCGGTCGGCACGGTCTCGGTACGGGGTGCCGGGGCGGATGCGCGCGTCGGCCCGCTCCCGGTCTTGTCGTCGGTCTCGATCACCCGCTCATCCTGCCGCGACCGGGCGGGACGCGGCCGGAAGCACACCGTCGGCCTGTCATATGACGGCTGGTCCGTCGTCTGACAGGCCGGCCGTCACAGGACAGACCAGCCCTCGGAACAGCCATCGGAACAGCCGTCAGAACAGCGTGCCCACCTCCGGGCCGGACAGCTCCTTCAGCAGCTCCGGCCCGTTGTTGCGGACGTTGCTGACCGCAGTCCCGACCGGGAAGGCCCGCATCAGCCCCTCCGGCGGGGCCGCGAGCAGCGCCCGGACCTCCTCCGGTTCGGTGCACGCCGGGTCCAGCCAGGCGTCCCAGCGGTCCGGGGTCAGCATCAGCGGCATCCGGGGGTGGATCTCCGCGAGCGAGCCCGGCCCCTCGGCCGGGGCGACGGCGAGCGGTCCGGTCTCCGCCTCCGTGGTGACCACGGAACAGGTCACCCACCAGGCCGCCGGGTGGTCGTCGGGCAGCGTCCGGTCCCGCCAGAACTCGTACAGTCCGGCCATCGCGAAGACGGAGCCGTCGGCCGGGGTCACGAAGTACGGCTGCTTCCGGGGCCGCTTGCGCTTGCCCTCGACCTCCAGCTCGCGCTCGCCGGCGCCGGTCACCCACTCGTAATACCCGTCGGCGGGCAGGATGCAGCGGCGGGTGGCGAAGGCCCGCTTGAAGGAGGGCTTCTCGTGCACGGTCTCCGCGCGCGCGTTGATCAGCCGGGCCGCGCCCTCGGGGCTCTTCGCCCAGGACGGCACGAGCCCCCACTTCAGCACCCGCATCTGCCGAACCGGCCGCCGCGGCTCCGCGTCCTCGCCCTTGAGAGGACGTTCCAGGACCGCGTACACCTCCTTGGTGGGGGCCACGTTCCAGTCGGGGGCCAGGGTCTCCTCGGGGTCCCACTTCTCGACCCCGAAGGTGCCCACCAGGTCCTCGGGGCGTCTGCTCGCCGCATACCGTCCGCACATGAGTGCCACACTGCCACGGTCCCGCCTTCCACCGAGAGCCTTCTCCTGAGATGACCGATCGCCTGCCGTCCCTCCTCGGCACCCAGCCCGCGCCCGAGCAGTGGATCGTGATCGCCACGGCGGTCGCGGCCCTCGCCGTCGTCCTGCCCCGCCCGATATGGCGGCTGTCCCGCAACGCGATCACCATCGCGCACGAGGGCGGCCACGGCCTGACAGCCCTGGTGACCGGCCGCCGCCTGCAGTCGATCCGGCTGCACTCGGACACCAGCGGGCTCACCGTCTCGCGCGGCCGGCCCACCGGCCTCGGCATGATCCTCACGGCCGCCGCCGGCTACCCCGCCGCCCCGCTGCTCGGCCTCGGCGGCGCCGCGCTGCTCGGCGCGCACCACGTCACCCTGCTGCTGTGGGTGGCCACGGCCCTGCTGCTCGCGCTGCTCGTGATGGTGCGCAACGCGTACGGGATCCTCACCGTGCTGCTCACCGGCGGCCTGTTCCTCCTGGTGTCCTGGCTGACCGGCCCGGACGTGCAGTCCGTCTTCGCGTACGCGGTGGTCTGGTTCCTGCTGCTCGGCGGGGTCCGGCCGGCCTTCGAGCTCCAGTCGCAGCGGCGGCGCGAGGGCGGCGGCGACTCCGACGCCGACCAGCTCGGGCGGCTCACCCATGTGCCGCCGACGCTGTGGCTGCTCTTCTTCCACGCGGTCTCGCTCTGCTGCCTGATCGGCGGCGGGCGGTGGCTGCTCGGGTGGTAGCGGGACCCGTCACGGTCGGCCGCCGGGCGGGCACGGACCGTGGCGCTCGGCGTGCCGCCGGTGAGCGGTGCCCCCGTAGAGTGAGGGCATGACCGAAAGTTCCGCGTCCACTGATCCGCTCACCGGCCTGTGGCCCGCCCCGTACGCGGGCGGCGCCGTCGACGCCACCGTCACCGTGCCCGGGTCGAAGTCGGTCACCAACCGGGCCCTCGTGCTCGCCGCCCTGGCCGCCGAGCCGGGCTGGGTGCGCCGCCCGCTGCGCTCGCGCGACACCCTGCTGATGGCGGAGGCGCTGCGCACGCTCGGTGTGAGGATCGAGGAGGGCGTGGGCCCGGACGGCACCGGCGAGGCGTGGCGGATCATCCCGGCCGGGCTGCGCGGCCCGGCGACCGTGGACGTCGGCAACGCGGGTACGGTCATGCGCTTCCTGCCACCGGTCGCGGCGCTCGCCGACGGCCCGGTCCGTTTCGACGGCGACCCGCGCTCGCACGAGCGCCCGCTGCACGGGGTCATCGACGCGCTGCGCGCGCTGGGCGCCCGGATCGAGGACGACGGGCGCGGCGCGCTGCCGATGACCGTGCACGGTTCCGGCGGCCTGGACGGCGGGGTCGTGGAGATCGACGCCTCCTCGTCGTCGCAGTTCGTCAGCGCGCTGCTGCTGTCGGGCGCGCGCTTCAACCAGGGCGTGGAGGTACGGCACGTCGGCGGCCGGCTGCCGTCGATGCCGCACATCCGGATGACGGTGGACATGCTGCGGGCGGCCGGCGCCCGGGTCGACGAGCCGGAGCACGGCGGGGAGCCCGACGTGTGGCGGGTCGCCCCGTCCGCGCTGCGCGGCCGCGATCTGGTGGTGGAGCCGGATCTGTCGAACGCCCAGCCGTTCCTCGCGGCGGCGCTGGTCACCGGCGGCCGGGTCACCGTGCCGGACTGGCCGGCCCACACCACGCAGCCCGGTGACGCGCTGCGGGAGATCTTCACCGCGATGGGTGGCTCCTGCGAGCTGACCGAGGCCGGGCTGACCTTCACCGGCACCGGCCGGATCCACGGCGTCGATGTCGACCTCGGCGAGGTCGGCGAGCTGACGCCCGGCATCGCGGCCGTCGCCGCGCTCGCCGACTCCCCGTCAACCCTGCGCGGCGTGGCCCATCTGCGGCTGCACGAGACGGACCGGCTGGCGGCGCTCACCCGGGAGATCAACGGCCTCGGCGGCGACGTCACCGAGACCGAGGACGGCCTGCGCATCCGCCCGCGCCCGCTGCGCGGCGGGATCTTCCACACGTACCACGACCACCGGATGGCGACCGCGGGCGCGCTGCTCGGCCTGGCCGTGAAGGACGTGGAGATCGAGAACGTGAAGACGACCGAGAAGACCTTGCCCGACTTCCCCAGGATGTGGACCGAAATGCTCGGAGTCTGAGCCATGCGGCGTTACGGCAAGCACACCGACGCGGACGACATCCGCCAGCGGCCCAACCGCAAGGGCAGCCGCCCCCGTACGAACATCCGCCCGAAGCACGAGGACGCCGTCGAGGGCCTGGTCCTCACCGTCGACCGCGGCCGGCTGACCTGTCTGGTCGACGACCGGATCATCCTCGCCATGAAGGCCCGTGAACTGGGCCGCAAGGCCGCCGTGGTGGGCGACCGGGTCTCCCTGGTCGGCGATCTGTCCGGCGAGAAGGACACCCTGGCGCGGATCGTGCGCATCGGCGAGCGCAGCTCGGTGCTGCGCCGGACGGCCGACGACGACGATCCGTACGAGCGCGTGGTCGTCGCCAACGCCGACCAGCTGGCGATCGTGACCGCCCTGGCGGACCCCGAGCCGCGCCCGCGGCTGATCGACCGCTGTCTGGTGGCGGCTTACGACGGCGGGCTCGAACCCTTCCTGGTGCTGACGAAGTCGGACCTGGCGCCGCCGTCGGAGCTCCTGGAGCTGTACGGGGCCCTGGACATCCCCTACGTGGTCGTCAACCGCGACGAGCTGTACGACGGCGAGGCGGCGGACCGGGTGCGCACGTACCTGGACGGCCGGGTCACCGCGTTCGTGGGCCACTCGGGCGTGGGCAAGACGACGCTGGTGAACGCGCTGGTCCCGGAGGAGCGGCGGCGGATCACCGGCCATGTGAACGCGGTGACCGGCCGCGGCCGGCACACCACGACGTCGGCGCTCGCGCTGCCGCTGGACAAGGCCGAAGGCTGGGTGGTCGACACCCCGGGCGTCCGGTCCTTCGGGCTCGCGCACGTCGACCCGTCCCGGGTCATCCACGCCTTCCCCGACCTGGAGCCCGGCACCGAGGAGTGCCCGCGCGCGTGCAGCCACGACGAGCCGGACTGCGCGCTGGACGCCTGGGTCGCCGACGGGCACGCGGATCCGGCGCGGCTGTTCTCGCTGCGGCGGCTGCTCGCCACCCGGGAACGCCACGAGGGCGACTGATCCCCCTCCCCCGGCGCGTTCCGGGGGCCTTGTCCGGCCGTTGTGGTGGCGCAATCGCGCACGTTTGCGGGCTGCCACCGCTGGTAAGTGCATAATCGCACCAAGTGAGTCGAGTGAGCTGTGTGAGCCACCTGATTCGAGTGGCGATGCGGTCACCGAGGCGTGGGAGGCACTGACGATGGCGTGGCTGCTGGTGGTGGTCGCCGGACTCCTGGAGACGGGCTTCGCGGTCTGCCTGAAGCTCTCGCACGGCTTCACCCGCCTGTGGCCGACGATCGCGTTCGCGGCCTTCGCGCTCGGCAGCTTCGGCCTGCTGACCCTGGCGCTGCGCCGGCTCGACGTCGGTCCGGCCTATGCCGTGTGGACCGGGATCGGGGCCGCCGGGACCGCGATCTACGGCATGGTCTTCCTCGGCGACGTGGTCTCCACGCTCAAGATCGTCTCGATCACGCTGGTGATCGTGGGCGTGGTCGGACTCCAGCTCTCCGGCTCCGCGCGCTGACCGTCCCGGCCCGCCGCGCCCCCGGCGCCCGCCCGGCTCCACGGCACGGCCGGAGCCACGACATGGCTGAGCGCCAGCCGTACCGCGATCTCGCAGCCCCCCGCCCACCGCTCCCCCGCCGCCGCCGCGACCGCCGCGACCAGTTCGCCGGGCGCCGGCGGCCCCTCGTCGGCCCGCCGCTGGGCGGGGACGGGCGCGGTCCGGGCGCCGGCCCGGACCGGCCGGGGGCGGGGCAGCCGGTCGCTCCAGGCATCGGTGAGCAGGGCCCGCAGCAACGGACGCTCGGCGGCGCGCACGACCGTCCACTCGGCGACGGCCGCCAGATTGCGCGCGGGCGGGGCGGGTACGGCTAGCAGCCGCCGGACACCCTGCAGATACGCGTCGGCCTCCCGCCGGGCCAGCGCCCTCGCCAGCCCTTCCTTGCTGCCGAACTCGTTGTAGAGGGTCTGCCGGGACACCCGCGCGTCCCGCGCGACGTCGGCCATCCGCACGGCGGACCAGGGCCGGTGCACGAGCGCGCCGAGCGCGGCGACGAGCAGGGCCTCACGGGCAGTCGGCATGAACGCCTCCGGAACGTCTCGTGAACCGTCCCCCGGAACGTACGGATCCACCGCTCAGCGTCGGCAGCCGGCCACGCGCTGTCAAGGTCCCCGGCCAGAGGGGGGCTCTTCGGGGGATAGAGTTCCCGCATGGCCGATTACCACGACGATCTGCGTCTGGCCCATGTCCTCGCGGATGCCGCGGACGCGGCCACGATGGACCGGTTCCAGGCACTCGACCTCAAGGTCGAGACGAAGCCCGACATGACCCCGGTGAGCGAGGCCGACAAGGCCGCCGAGGAGCTGATCCGGGGGCAGCTGCAGCGCGCCCGGCCGCGGGACGCGGTCCTGGGCGAGGAGTACGGGGTCGAGGGCTCGGGCCCGCGCCGCTGGGTGATCGACCCCATCGACGGCACCAAGAACTACGTGCGCGGGGTGCCGGTCTGGGCGACCCTGATCGCGCTGATGGAGGCCGGGGAGACCGGCTTCCAGCCGGTGGTGGGCGTGGTGTCCGCGCCCGCGCTCGGCCGCCGCTGGTGGGCGGCGAAGGGCCTCGGCGCGTACACCGGCCGCAGCCTGGCCTCGGCGTCCCGGATCAAGGTGTCGCGGGTGGAACGCCTGGAGGACGCCTCGTTCGCGTACTCCAGCCTCAGCGGCTGGGAGGAGCGCGGCCGGCTCGACGGCTTCCTCGACCTCACGCGCGCCTGCTGGCGTACGCGCGCGTACGGCGACTTCTGGCCGTACATGATGGTCGCCGAAGGCGCGGTGGACCTGTGCGCGGAGCCCGAACTGTCGCTGTGGGACATGGCGGCCACGGCGATCGTCGTCCAGGAGGCCGGCGGCACCTTCACCGGACTCGACGGCCGGCACGGCCCGCACAGCGGAAACGCGGCGGCGTCCAACGGCCTGCTCCACGGCGAGCTGCTCAGCTACCTCAACCAGCGCCCGGCCGAGGACTGATTTTTCGAGGCCGGCCGGCTCCGGGCCTGTCGTACGACCCTTCAGGCCCGGGGCGCCCTTCCGGCTCCCTCGCCCCGGGCCGGTCCCCGACTCCCCGGGGCAGCCGCCCCCCGAGTGCTCCCGGGGTGCTTCGCGCGCCCCCTTGTCGGCCCTCTCGCCTGGTGCGACTCTGAGGCTCCCTTCACTTGTGAACTTGTGAACGGGTTCTCGAAAGCCTCGAATCGGGGGTGGTTCCCTCCATGTTCGTCCGCGACGCCATGAGTACCGCGATCCTCACCATCGGCCCGGCCCACACTCTCCGCCAGGCGGCCCGTCTGATGTCGGCGCGCCGCGTCGGCTCGGCCGTCGTCCAGGACGGCGACTCGGGCGGCTTCGGCATCCTGACCGAGCGCGACATCCTCGACGCCATCGCCATCGGCCGCGATCCCGACCTGGAGACCGCCGACGCGCACACCACCCGGGACGTCGTCTTCGCGGCGCCGACCTGGACCCTGGAGGAGGCCGCGGAGACGATGACCCGCGGCAACTTCCGCCACCTCGTGGTGCTCGACGACCACGGGCCGGTCGGCATCGTCTCCGTCCGCGACATCATCCGCTGCTGGGTCCCGGCCCGGCTGGCCGCCTGACCGACGCCCTGCACCCGCACGCCTCCCCGGGGTGCGGGCACAGGGCGTCAACCTCGTAAGGTCCCATCGGCCACCCGAACGCGGGACGCCATCCACCGCCCGACGCGCGCTTCTGGACTGAGTCCAAGTCGAACTTGTATCCAAAATCACACCGATTCAGGGCAGGTCTCGCTCGACTGTTAGGCTGACCCTCATGAGTGACCTGCTGGAACGACTGCGCGGCCGCGGATGGCGGATGACCGCGCAGCGTCGCGTCGTGGCCGAGGTGCTCGACGGAGACCACGTGCACCTGACCGCCGACGAGGTCCACTCGCGCGCGGTGGAGCGGCTCCCCGAGATCTCCCGGGCGACCGTCTACAACACGCTGGGCGAGATGGTCACGCTCGGTGAGGTGATCGAGGTCGCCACGGACGGCCGCGCCAAGCGGTACGACCCGAACGCGCACCGCCCCCACCAGCACCTGGTCTGCGCCCACTGCGGCGCGATCCGCGACGTGCACCCGGCGGGCGACCCGCTGGCCGCCCTGCCCGACTCGGAGCGCTTCGGCTTCATGGTCTCCGGCGCCGAGGTCACCTACCGCGGCATCTGTCCGAGCTGCGCCACCTCGGCCGCCGCCTGATCCCGCACCCCGGACGACGTACCGACAAGACATGAACGAAGGCCCCCGCCGACACGGCGGGGGCCTTTCTCGTCCGCATATGCCTTGTCCACGCAGGCCCGGACAACGGCGAAGGCCCGGATCGTCTGCACGATCCGGGCCTTCGGCTACTGAGTAGCGGGGACAGGATTTGAACCTGCGACCTCTGGGTTATGAGCCCAGCGAGCTACCGAGCTGCTCCACCCCGCGTCGGTGAACACAACCTTACGGGACCGCTCGGGGCAGAGCAAATCCGATACGGGGTGACCTGCATTACGCGGTGAGTTCCTGGTGCAGCGCCTCGCTCAGCCGGGCCGCGCGCTCCGCCACCTCGGACGGACCCAGCTCCACCGCGCGGTCGCACCAGCGGCGGCCCTCGGTCAGCTCGCCGCGCCGGGCGGCGAGCAGGGCGAGCCGGAGCGCGGCGCGGCCGTGGCCGGCGTGGGCGGCGCGGGTCCACCACAAGGCGGCCTCCCGCTCACCGCCCTCGCGGGCCAGCAGCAGCCCCAGGTTGAAGGCGCCGTTGCGGGAGCCGGCCTCGGCCGCCTCCCGGTACCAGCGGGCCGCCTCCGCGATGTCGCCCCGGTCGGCGGCGAGCATGCCGACCCGTACCTGGGCGCGGCGGTGGCCCTGTCCGGCGGCCCGCTCGTACCACTCCTCGCACTCGGACTTCTCGGCACGCGGGGCGCCGAGCACCACCGGGCCGGGGGCCGGGCGGCGCGCGTCGAGGACCGTGGCGAGCCGGTACGCCGCCTCGGCGCTGCCGCCGCCCGCCGCGCACCGCAGATGCCGCTCGGCGCCCCGCTCGTCACCGTCGCGCAGGCAGGCGATGCCGACCTGGAGCGCGGCCTCGGTGTGCCCGGCGGCGGCCGCGCGCTCGTACCAGGTGAGCGCGTTGCGGTCGTCGTCGCGGCCGGCGTAGAGGATGCCGAGGTTGAAGGCGGCGTCGACGCTGCCGGCCTCGGCGGCCTTGGAGAACCAGGGCTCGGCGCCGTTCGCGTCGCCGGCCTGGAGCAGCAGGACGGCGAGCGCGTTGGCGGCCTCGCGGTGCCCCGCGTAGGCGGCGCGGCGGTACCACTGCTCGGCCTGCGTGACGCGCTCCTGGGCGGCGCAGAGCAGCCCGAGGTTGTACGCGCCGTTCACGTCGCCCGCGTCCATGGCCGCGCGGTACCAGCGCTCGGCGGTCTGCTGTTCGCCGCGGGCGGCGTGCAGCGCGCCGAGCGCGTTGGCGGCGTTGCCGTCACCGTCCTGGGCGGCCCGCAGCCACCACACGGCGGCGCTCTCCTCGTCGCCCGCGTCGCGCAGCAGGAAGCCGAGCGCGCAGGCGGCCTTGGACTCGCCGTCCTTGGCGGACATCAGGTACCAGCGGCCGGCCTCCTTCAGCTCGCCGCGCTTCTCGAGGATCGCGCCGAGGTGCAGGGCGGCCTTGCGGTGGCCGCGCGCGGCGGCCTGCCGGAACCACGCCTCGGCCTCGGCGAGCCCGGTCGCGAGCCCGCGCCGCCGGGCCGCGGCCACGGTCCCGGTCGCCGGCATCGCCATGGCCATCGCGAGCGCGCCGGCTTCGCTCGTACGGGGCGCGAACGTCGCACCGGTTTCACCGCCGGGGGTGACCGTCGTCCGCAGCCGGGTCCCGGTGCCGACGGGCTCGTTCCCGGAGCCGTACGCGTGCGGGCCGCCGATCTGCTCCGTCGCCCGGCGCTCCAGCACGAGGGCGAGGCGGAAGGCGGCCTCGCGGTGGCCCTGCTCGGCGGCGGCGCGCAGCCAGCGCTCGGCGCCCACGTCGCTGCGGTGCTGCAGGAGTTCGGCGAGCGCGTACGCGCCGAGGGCGTGGCCCTGCTCGGCGGACTGGCGCAGCCAGTACTCGGCGGCGGGCTCGTCGCCGCGCTCGCGGTGGTGCCGGCCGAGGGCGTGCGCGGCCGGTGCGGAGCCCGCGACGGCGGCGACCCGCCACCAGGCCGCGGCCTCGTCCGGGTAGCCGCGCTGGTGCAGCAGCACACCCAGGTTGTTGGCGGCGGCCCGGTCGCCCTGGGTGGTGGCGGTCCGCAGGAACGGCTCGGCCCCCTCCAGGTCCCCTCGGCGCAGCAGCATCGCGCCGAGGACGCTCATGGCGGCCGCGTCGCCCTTCTCCGCGGCAAGCCGGTGCCGGGCCTCGGTCTCGGCCTCGGTCTCGTGGTCGGTCACCTGGTCTGCGGCGGTGGTGCTGCCGGCGTCCGCATCGACGGCCCCCGCGGCCTCGATGATCTCGTCTGCGGCGTTATCGGCACGCCGCTGCACAAACCGCCCTGTCTCCAACAGAGTTGCCCTGTCCCCCATAAAAACCATCGTCGCACCACCCGCAACCCGCGTACACCTGGTATACCGCAGCCCGTGAGGTCACTTCAGCGTTTTGTCGACATGCCCACAGAGAGACAAGTGAAACACGTTTGGCACCAACTCGCCTCTCTCGTACCGCCTTTTGGGGGACGCGACCTGTCCGGGAACGCACCGAGGGCCCGAATCCAAATGGATTCGGGCCCTCGACTTCAGTAGCGGGGACAGGATTTGAACCTGCGACCTCTGGGTTATGAGCCCAGCGAGCTACCGAGCTGCTCCACCCCGCGTCGGTGAACAAACAGTATCACGACGCGGGACGGAGCCTGGCCGGCGGTCGGCCGGCGACGGTCGGCCGCCGGTCAGTCGCCCGCCTTCGCGGACGGGTCGGCCGACGGGTCCGGCGAAGGCGTGCTCGGCACGGCCTCGTTCGCCTTCTTCGGATCCTTCGGGGCGTCCTTCGGAGCGTCCGCCTTCGGGGCGTCCGCCTTCTGACCGCCGGCGCCCGCGTCGCTCTTCAGCTGCGCTCCCGCGTCGGCCGCGCGCTGGAGCGCGTCCTGCAGGGCCGCCTGGGCCTTGCCGTACGCGTCCCAGTCGGGCTTGCGGAGCGCGGCCTCGGCGTCCTCGTACGCCTTCTGGGCGTCCGCGATGGCCTGCTTGAGCTTGGCGTCGTTGGTGGTCGCCTTGGGCGGGGTGGTGGTGCCCGGCGGCTGCGTCGTCGGCGGCGGGGTGACCCCCTCCGTACCGAACACCGAGTCGAGCGCCGCGGCGAGGTTGTCCTCGAAGACCGTGACGTCCTTCGTGGTGCCGCCCTTGGGCTGGTCCGCGTCCACGTACGACACCGCGACCTTCTTCATCAGCGGGTAGTGCGCGTTGCGGCCCTGCGCGTACACCGGCTCCACGTACAGGAAGCCGCCGTCCAGCGGGACCGTGAGCAGGTTGCCGTACTGGATGTCGGAGTCGGCGCCCTTCATGTCACGGACGAAGTTGGCCACCGCCGGCAGACCGTTGAGCTTGTTCTGCACCTGCTGGGGGCCGGGCACGTCCTCCGTGACCGTCAGCAGTCTTATCCGGCCGTAGTCCGTGCTGGTGGCGTCGGCGTCGACCGCCATGAACGCGCCCAGGTTCGGGCGGCCGTTCGGCGTGAACGTCGTCGTCAGCGAGAACCGCTGGTCCTGCTCCCCGGGCATCTTCATGCTCAGGTAGTACGGCGGGACGGCGGTGCCGGCCTTGTCGGTCGGGTCGTCCTGCACCTGCCAGGCGTCGGAGCCGCTGTAGAAGCGCTCCGCGTCCTCGACGTGGTAGCGGGTGAGCAGCTCGCGCTGGACCTTGAACATGTCCTGCGGGTAGCGCAGGTGCTCCAGGAGCTCCGGCTTGATCGCGTCACGCGGCTTGACCGTGTCGGGGAACGCCTTCATCCAGGTCTTGAGGACCGGGTCCTTGGTGTCCCACTGGTAGAGGGTCACCGTGCCGTCGTACGCGTCGACGGTGGCCTTCACCGAGTTGCGGATGTAGTTGACCTGGTTCTGCTGGGCCATCACCGCGCGCTGCTGGTTGCCGACCGTGAGCGCGTCGGCGGTGGTCTCGCCGAGCGTCGTCCGGGAGGCGTACGGGTAGCCGTTGGTGGTGGTGTACGCGTCGACGATCCACTGGATGCGGCCGTCGATGACCGCCGGGTAGGCGTCGCCGTCGATGGTCAGCCACGGCGCGACGGCCTCGACGCGCTCCTTGGGCGTGCGGTTGTACAGGATCCGCGAGCCGTCGCCGATGGCGCCGGAGTAGAGGATCTGCGGCTCGCTGAACGCGACCGCGTACGCCGCCCGGTTGAAGGTGCTGGAGAGGCTGACGCCGCTGTTGCCCTTGTAGCTGGTGGTCCGCTCGCCCTTGCCGTCGTAGTCGAGCTCCTTCTGGGGCCCGCCGACGATGGAGTACTGGTCGGTCTTCTCGCCGTAGTAGACGCGCTGCTCGTACGTCGGGAGCATCCCGCTCGTCGGCAGCCCCTGCTCGGTGAAGACCGGGGAGCCGTTGGCGTCGGTCTGGGTGCCGGTCGCCATGATGGCGCCGTACCCGTGCGTGTAGGTGAAGTGGTCGTTGATCCAGTTCCGCTTCGGGATGCCCTTGATGTTGAGCTCGCGCAGGCCGACGACGGTGTCCTTGCCGTCGTACCGGTCGACGTCCAGGGTCAGCGGGAACTGGTAGTACTTCCGCTTCTGCTCCAGCTGCTGGAACGTCGGCGAGACGATGTTCGGGTCGATCAGCCGGTACGCGGCCGCCGCGTCGGCGTCCGTGCGCAGCTGGTCCTTGGCCTTGACCGTGGACTTGCCCGAGTACTCCTCCGGCTTGGTGGAGGCGATGTCGTAGGCCCGGCGGGTCGCGTCGATGTTCTTCTTGATGTACGGCGCTTCCTTGGCCTGCTCGTTCGGCTGGACCTGGAACTTCTGCACGATGGCCGGGTAGAGGCCGCCGATCAGGATCGCCGAGAGCACCATCAGGCCGAAGCCGATCACCGGCAGCTGCCAGGTGCGCCGCCACAGCGTCGCGAAGAACAGCAGGGCGCAGATGACCGCGATGCAGAAGAGGATCGTCTTCGCCGGGAGATAGGCGTTGGCGTCCACGTAGCGCAGGCCGGTCCAGTTGCCGGCCGCCTTGAAGTCACTGGACTTCACCGCGAGGCCGTACCGGTCGAGCCAGTACGCGACGGCCTTCAGCGTGACGAAGACGCCGAGCAGCACCGACAGGTGGCCGGTCGCGGCGCCGGTCGCGCGGGCGCCCGGGCTGGTGACGCGCAGCCCGCCGTACAGGTAGTGCGTGAGGGCCGCGGCGATCAGCGACAGCACCGTGGCGCCGAAGCCGAAGGCCAGCAGGAAGCGGTACCAGGGCAGGTCGAACGCGTAGAACGACACGTCCAGCTTGAACTGGGGGTCCTTCTCGCCGAACGAGACCCCGTTCACCCACATCAGCCAGGTGCGCCACTGACCGGAGGCGGAGGCTCCGGCGATCAGGCCGATCACCGCGGTGACGGCGAGCAGCAGCCACTTCCGGAACGGCGCGATCCCCATCCGGTACCGGTCGAGGCTCTGCTGTTCCTGCGACATCGCGCTCAGCGGCGGCCGCAGCCGGTACGCCAGCCAGATGTTGAAGCCGACGGCGACGGCCATGAGCAGGCCGAAGACCAGGAAAAGGCCGATCTTGGTCCACAGGGTGGTGGTGAACACCGACGAGTAATGGACGGAACGGAACCAGAGCCAGTCCGTCCAGAATCCCGCGAACATCACGAAGACCATGAAAAGCACGGCCAGGACGCCCAGGGTCATCAGGAGCGTACGGGCGCGCCGGGACGGCCGGCCGACCCTCATCCTCGGTCCGGACGGCCCCGACGGACCTCTGCCGCCTCTGCCGCCTCCGCGGTCCGGCATCTGGAAAGCCAACGTACGCCCCTTGAAGTTGATGCGAGAGATGCGTCGATCTCCGCGTGCACAGAACAGGCTCCGCGATCGTAGAGCCCACTGATGCAACTTACTGAGGCTTTACCTAGTTCCCGACTTTCGGGAAAGAGGAGGCAGGATATTGGTCATGTCCAACGTTTCCCCCTCCGGCCCTCCGATGGCCGCGAGCCCCCTCACCCGCGCGGTGCTCGAGATCGACGACTACGCCTCGGGCCTCGGCTGGGACCGTCCGGCCCGGCTCTTCGCCCTGGTCGACACCGCCCGGCTGCGCGCCTCCGCGCCGTCGGTCGCCCGCCAGCTCCCCGGCAAGGACGGCGAGTCCGCCGCCGCCGGCTACACCCCGATCGAGCAGGACCAGCTGCCGGCCGGCAAGGCCCTGGACGAGTTCCTGGGCACCATCGCCTGGCCGGACGCCGTGGCCGGCTGCGCGCTGACGGTGGAGCGGCTGATGCTGCCGCCGTCGGCCGAGGCGTCCGTGCCGAAGGGCCTGAACGAGGCCGGGCTCGCCAAGTGGGTGGCCCGGCACCCGGACCGCCAGGAGGTCCGCATGACGGTCGCCGTGCTGCGCAACGGCGCGCGCGAGGCCGCGATCCGGCTGCGCGAGAAGGACTCGCCGACCGAGGTGCTGACGGGCCCGGACCTGGTGCCCGGCCTCGCGGACGCGCTCGCGGCGACCTTCGAGTCCTGAGGCCCGGGGTCCCGCGGCCCCGAGGCGGGTGACGGTACGGGTACGGGGTGGTCGCCCCGGACCCGTACCCGCGCCGTACGCGCCCCGTACCCGCGCCGTGCCCGCGCCCGCTTGCTCAGCCCTTGGAGCAGCTGGGCAGGGCGGCCGTGTCGCCCGTACGGAGCTTCTCCAGGGAGTTCCGGGCGTCGTCGATGGTGTTCACCTTGACGAGCGTGAGCCCGGCGGGGATGTCGGCGGCGGCCGCCGCGCAGTTGTCGGCCGGGGTGAGGAAGTAGCGGGCGCCCGCGTCGCGCGCGCCGACCAGCTTCATCTCGATGCCGCCGATCGGACCGACCTTGCCGGCGTCGTCGATGGTGCCGGTGCCGGCGATGAACTTGCCGCCGGTGAGCGCGCCCGGGGTGAGCTTGTCGACGATGCCCAGCGCGAACATCAGGCCGGCGCTCGGGCCGCCGACATCGGCGAGCTTGATGTCGACGGTGAACGGGAACACGTGGTCGGTGCCGGCCTGGATGCCGACGATGGCCCGGTCGCCCTCCTCCGACTTCGCCGTGGTGAGGACCACCTGCTCGGTGACGTTCACGTCCTTGTGGGCCTTGGCCGCCGCGGCGGCCTCCTTGGCCGGGGTGATGGTGAAGGCCACCCGCTGGCCGGGCTTGTGCTTGGTGACGATCTTGGCCACGTCACCCGGCGCCTTGATCGGTGTGCCGTCCACGGCGCGGATCACGTCGCCCGCGTGCAGCTTGCCCTCGGCGGGGGTGCCCTTGACCACGGTGGCGACGACGACCCGGGAGGTCACCGGGATGTCCAGCTCCTTCAGGGCGGCCACCTTGGCGCTCTCCTGGGACTGGCTGAACTCCTCGGCGTTCTCCTGGCTGGACTGCTCCTCGGTCTTGCCGTCCGGGTAGAGCGTCTCGTGCGGGACGATCACGCTGTCGTGGGCCAGCCACTTGTAGACGGCCTCGATCGCGTTCATCTTGTAGTCCGCGCTGGTGACCCGGACCGTGGTCATGTTGAGGTTGCCCGTGGTCGGGTACGTCTTCTGTCCCGAGATCTGCAGCACCGGCTCGCCACGCGCCTCGCCGAGGGTGTTCACCGTGGGTCCCGGGCTCATCTCCGAGTAGGGCACCGGGATGAGTACGCCGACGCAGAGCAGCGTGATCAGGATCAGGGTGGAGGCGAGCATCGTCGCGGTGCGGCGTGGCATGGAACGACAGTACGGGACCTGCCTGTGTGCGCACTCCCGGGGCGGGCCGTCCGAGGCTCAGCCGGTGCCGGACGTCGCGGCCTCACGTTCCGGCAGCGCGGAAGCGGAGGCGGGATCGGCGAAGGGGTGGGGATCCGAGGGGCGGGACCGCTCCATGGCGTCCCGGAATCGCGCGTAGCCCGCGAGCTCGGCGACATCCCCGATGGTCTTGTTCCGTGAAGCCCAGCTTCCCCATATCGCCGCGCCGACGACTGCGAAAACCGGAATCAGCAACCAGGCCAGCGCTGCCATCCCGACCTCCCATCCCCAGTGATCCCCAGTGAGTTGATCAGCAGACTATTCATCCGCATCCTCAACGCTGCTGCCTGGGGGTCGGTTACGCAAATCGGGCGTTCGACTACGACGTGGCGGCGTGGCGTCTTGCGCGACGCCGAATCCCCTGGCCCTCTCCCGGGGTCGAGGTGTCAGCAGGCGCCGTCCCCCTCCCCCGGTCTCCGGGTCGAGGTCTCAGCAGGCCCCCACCCACTCCTCTGTGCCGTCCGAGAAGCTCTGGTGCTTCCAGATCGGGACCTCGTGCTTGAGGTCGTCGATCAGCCGGCGGCACGCCTCGAAGGCCTCCGCGCGGTGCGGGCACGAGACGGCGACGATCACCGCGAGGTCGCCCACCCTGAGGTCGCCCACCCGGTGGACGGCGGCCAGGGCGCGGACCGGGTGGTTCGCGGCGACCTTCTCGGCGACGCGGCGCAGCTCCTGCTCGGCCGTGGGGTGGCAGGAGTAGCCGAGCGCGTCGACGTCCGCGCCGCCGTCGTGGTTGCGCACCGTGCCCACGAACAGGGCGATGCCGCCCGCGGCGTCGTCACCGACCGCGCGGAACACCTCGTCCAGCGAGAGCGGCGTGTCACGGATCGCGAGGAGCTTGATCGGGTCGTCCGCCGCCCGCTCGCCGGGGTGGTCATGCCTGTCTGCCATACGCCCATCGTGCCGTACCGCTCGGACAACCCGTCACCGTGTTCCCCGCTTGTCGCCCCGGCCCTCCGGAGGAGGGGCCTAGCCTCGCCGTTTCGGTTGGGATGAGGCCAAAAGCGGGGCGGAAACACGAAAGTGCCTTCTGAGCTGGGACGATGAACCTTGTCGAGGGGTTCTGTCGGTCCAAGCGGAAGGCACTTTCTGCGTGCAGGGTATCGGTTCTCGTCCCAAGCTTCATGTGTCCGCTGACGGTTCGGGGGTGGTCGGGCACGCCGGGGCACGTTTGCTGACGGATCTCGCCGAGGCCACCGGTCTGACCACCGCGTACTCCACTGCGCTCAGGCCGTTGCGACCGCGCGGGACGGGGCATGATCCGGGCCGGACTGCCACCGATCTCGCGGTGATGCTCGCCGACGGCGGTGAGACGATCGCGGATCTGGCCGTGCTGCGGGACCAGGGCGAGGTGTTCGGCCCGGTCGCCTCCACACCCACGGCCTGGCGGTTGCTCGCCGACACCGACGAGGCTGCACTCGCTTCGCTGCGAGCGGCCCGCGCCACGGCCCGGGAAGTCGCCTGGATGCAGGCCGCCGAGACCGGCGAGGGCATACCTGCTGTCCCGGCCGGCGCACGCGAACTTCCCGGCCTGGTCCTGGACCTCGACGCCACGCTGATCACCTGCCACTCGGAAAAGGAACAGGCCGCGCCCACCTATAAGGGCGGCTTCGGCTTCCACCCACTGCTGTGTTTCCTCGCGAACACCGGCGAGGCCGTGTCCGGCCGGCTGCGGCCCGGCAACTCCGGAGCCAACACCGCCGCCGATCACATTGCGGTGCTGGACGACGCCCTCGCACAGATCCCCGACGCTCACAGGCACGGCACCGCAATCCTGGTCCGCGCCGACAGCGCCGGGTCCGCGAAAGTCTTCCTGGCCCACATCCGGACCTTGCGCGAGCACGGGTTGGACCTGCGGTTCTCGGTCGGATACGCGGTCACTGAGCCGGTCCGCCACGCGATCCGGACCCTGCCTGAGCAAGTCTGGCACCCCGCCCTGGACCAGAACGGGACAATGCGCGACGGCGCCTCGGTTGCCGAGCTGACCGGCATGGTCGACCTTGCCGGCTACCCGGCCGGCACCCGCATCATCGTGCGCCGAGAGCGTCCGCACCCCGGAGCACAGCTGTCCCTGTTCGATCACGACGAGGGCCTGCGGCACCAGGTATTCCTTACCGATACCCCTTACTCCGGGGGCGGCTCCGCGCAGTTCCTGGAGGTCCGCCATCGCGGACACGCCACCGTCGAGGACCACATCCGGTGCGGCAAGAGCACCGGCTTCGGCCGCTTCCCCTCCCGCCATTTCGACGTCAACGCCACCTGGCTTGAACTCAGCCTCGCGGCGATCGATCTCCTCGCCTGGGCCCGCGTCCTCCTGCTGGATGGCGAACTCGCCGCTGCCGAACCCAAGAAACTCCGCTACCGGCTGCTACACGTTGCCGCCCGCCTCACCCGCGGCGGACGCCGTCTCCGCCTGCGGATCTCGGCGACCTGGCCCTGGAGACACGAACTGGCCACGGCCTTCCACCGCCTCGCCGCACTGCCCCGACCAGTTGGCTGACCGGCCGTCCCCCGCCCACCCACAACCCGAAGGACCCCGGAGAACCCGACCACCGCGCCGGGACTCCGCCATGCCCAGGCAACAAAATCGCCCCGACCACCCCACAGCTGGTGATCAGCGACGCCGCTTCAGCCCAACCGAAACGGCGAGGCTAGAGGCCGCGTCGCTTGCGCATCTGCCGGACCAGCGCCGCCGTGCCGAGCAGTGCCACCGTGGCGCCCGCCGCGCCCGCCGCCGTGGCGTCCTTGCGGCCGAGCCGGCGTCCCGCGACCGTGTGCCGGCCCTCGACCTCCTCCAGGAGAGCGGCCAGCACCTCCTCGTTGGTCCACTGCGGCCGCCAGCCGGCGTCGTGCAGCCGGCTGACGCTGACCACCCAGGGGTGCATGGTGTAGGCGAGGTCGCCGGCCGGGGACGGGGTGAGGCCGATCCGGTGCAGCCGGGCCGCCGCGCCGAGGGCGACCGCCGAGGGCAGCTCCATGCGCCGGATCCCGGACAGCTCCTCGACCTGCTCCTGCTCCAGCCAGCCGTCGCAGCCGACCGCGAACTCGCCCTCGACCTTGCCCAGGGCCGCGTACTCCAGCGCGCTGACCAGGTCCTCCACATGGCAGAACTGCCAGGTGGGCCGGGATCCGGCGACGACGAGCAGCCGCGGCGACTCGAAGTAGCGGGTCAGCGCCGTGTCCGTACCGCCGACGAGGACCGCGGGGCGGACCACGGTCACGTGCAGGCCGGGGTGGGCGCGCGGGGCGCGCCGGGCCAGGCGCTCGATCTCCAGGAGGTCGCCGACGCCGGTGGCCTCGGCCGTGGCGCGCAGCTCGGCGTCCTCGGAGAGCGGGATGTCGTTGTCGGCCAGCGCGCCGTAGACCATGGCGGAGGTGCACAGCACCACCCGGTGCACCCCGGCCGCGGCGGCGGCCGTGAGCACGGTCTGGGTGCCGCGTACGTTGTACGCGGTGCGCGCGGCCGGGTCGGTCTCCAGGTCGAGGTCGACCGCGAGGTGCACGACGACGTCGGCGCCGCGCAGCTTCTCGGCGATGGCCGGGTCGCGCACGTCGAGGATGTGCCATTGCGCCTCGGGGACCTCCCCCCGGCGTTCGTCGATCGCGACGACCTGCTTGACCTCGTCCGATGCGGCAAGGCTCCGGGTCAGCAGGTCACCGACCCCGGACGCGGCACCGGTGACCGCGACGACGGGGCCGCGCGCGGCGGACCGGGTGGACGGGTTTCGCGCTGCGCGAACCTGAGATTCTGGGGAACTCACCGGGCGTCTCCAGCGGTTGTCTTCAGTACGTACGCGTATGACGTGTGCGTACCAGGTGGCGTCCATCCTGCCCCAGGCCCCGGCCCGGCGGAGCACCGAGCCCTGATCCGGTGCGGATGTCGCGGTGGTTCGCCGGTCCGACGAGCCCGGCGTGCCCGGCGAGCCCGGCCCGGCCGGGCCACCACCGCCTACGCTTGGTGGTGTGGAGTCGGGGAGGCGAGCCAAGCCGAGAGCCCGCCACCGGCAGGAAGCCGGTGGCCTTACGAGCCGAGGAAACCTGTGAGTGACACCCCATTCGGATTCGGCCTTCCGCCGGAGGAGCCGGAGAACGGCGACGAAGGCAAGAAGAAGGACCCCGCCGGAGGTGGCCAGGGGTCCGGTGGCCAGGGCGGCGGCAATCCGTTCGGGGCGAACCCGTTCGGCTTCGGCGGCCTGCCGGGCATGGGCGGTGCCGGCCAGGGCGACGCGGACAACCCGTTCGCCGCGATGTTCGGCTCGCTGAACCCGCAGGACCTGGGCGCGGCCTTCCAGCAGCTGGGCCAGATGCTCAGCTACGAGGGCGGCCCGGTCAACTGGGACATGGCGAAGCAGATCGCGCGCCAGGTCGTCGCGCAGGGCACCTCCGACGGCACCAAGGACGAGAGCGTCGGCCCGGCCGAGAAGGCCGCGGTCGAGGAGGCCGTGCGGCTGGCCGACCTGTGGCTGGACCAGGTGACCTCGCTGCCGTCCGGGGCGAACACGGCCGTGGCGTGGAGCCGCGCCGAGTGGGTCGAGGCGACCCTGCCGGCCTGGAAGCAGCTGGTCGACCCGGTCGCCGAGCGGGTCGGCGCGGCGATGGGCGAGGTGCTGCCGCAGGAGATGCAGGCCATGGCGGGCCCGCTGATCGGCATGATGCGCTCCATGGGAGGCGCCATGTTCGGCCAGCAGATCGGCCAGGCCGTGGGCGTGCTCGCGGGCGAGGTCGTCGGCTCGACGGATGTCGGTCTGCCGCTCGGCCCGGCCGGGCGCGCGGCGCTGCTGCCGCTGAACATCGCGGCCTTCGGCAAGGACCTGGGCGTCCCCTCGGACGAGGTCCGGCTGTACCTGGCCCTGCGCGAGGCCGCCCACCAGCGGCTCTTCGCGCACGTGCCGTGGCTGCGCTCGCACTTGTTCGGCGCGGTCGAGGGCTACGCCCGCGGCATCAAGGTCGACACCTCCAAGCTGGAGGAGGCGGTGGGCCAGCTCGACCCGTCGCACCCCGAGCAGCTTCAGGAAGCGCTCCAGCAGGGCATGTTCCAGCCGGAGGACACCGCCGAGCAGAAGGCGGCCCTGGCCCGCCTGGAGACGGCGCTCGCGCTCGTCGAGGGCTGGGTGGACGCGGTCGTGCACGAGGCCGCGAAGGCCCGGCTGACCTCGGCGGACGCGCTGCGCGAGACGCTGCGCCGACGCCGGGCGACCGGTGGCCCCGCCGAGCAGACCTTCGCCACCCTGATCGGTCTCCAGCTGCGCCCGCGCCGGCTGCGGGACGCCTCGCGCCTGTGGGCCTCGCTCACCGACGCGCGCGGCATGGACGGACGCGACGGCCTCTGGGAACACCCGGACATGCTGCCGACGGCGACCGACCTGGACGACCCGGACGGCTTCGTCCACAGCGAGCAGCCGGACTTCTCCGAGCTGGACAAGATGCTGGGCGAGGCGGCGAAGGGCGATGCCCCGGGCCGTACCGAAGGCGACGAGCGGGGCGAAGGCAAGGACGACACCGAGAAGTGAGCCTGTACGACGACGCGGTCCTCGTGCTCAAGGAGTACGAGGACCAGCCGGAGCTTCGCGATGTCTATCTGGCGCACCTCGCCGAGCACCCGGACGGCATGTACAAGCCGTGCCCGGCCGGGCACGTGACGGCCAGCGCGCTGGTGATCGATCCCTCGCGGGGCCAGGTGCTGCTGACGCTGCACCGGAAGCTGAACATGTGGCTCCAGATGGGCGGCCACTGCGAGCCGGGCGACGCGACGGTCGCGGCGGCGGCGCTGCGCGAGGCGACCGAGGAGTCCGGCATCGCCGATCTGACGCTGCTGCCGGGCGGCCCGGTGCGGCTCGACCGGCATCCGATCCCGAACGCGTGCCAGTGGCACCTGGACGTGCAGTACGCGGCGCTCGCCCCGGCCGGGGCCGCGGCGACGGTCAGCGACGAGTCGCTGGACGTGCGCTGGTTCGGCTACGACGAGGTCGCGGACGTGGCGGACGCCTCGGTGGTGCGCCTGGTGGAGCGGACCCGGGCCCGGCTCGCGGCACGCGCGTAACGGACGACGCGGAGCGGACGACCCGTAGCGGACGCGTGGCGGACGGCATGTGACCGGCCACGCGAGCGGTCAGCGGTAAAAGGGGCGGTCTCCCTTGGGAGGCCGCCCCTTACGTGTGTCTCTTCGCGCGCGGACGCGTCAGCTCCAGACGTTGCCCTGGTTCTGGCCGTGCGCGCCGTTCCCGCCGACGCCGTACTGGGCGGCGATGCCCTGCCCGATGGCGGCGTTCTGCGGAGGCATCACCTCGCTGGGCTGCACCAGGGCGAAGCCCGTGCCGAGGAAGCTGAGCTCCCAGCCCTCGCCGGTGTCGCCGCGCCGGCGGCGGACCGAGGCGTTGTGCGTCTGGGCCTGCATCTGCACCCGCAGACCGCCGGACCAGGCGACGATCGCGTCGGCGTCGGCGCTCACGTACTTGTCCGGGGTGACCTGCATCATCAGCGGCTGCCCAGAGGTCATCAGGGCGACCTTGCCGCGGCCGGTGATGTTCAGCTGGTACTTGCCGGTGCCGGAGACCCCGTACTGGCTGTCCACGGCGATGACCTCGGTGTGCAGCGTCGAGTCCAGGGCGAGGACGTAGGCGCTGTCGACGGTCATGCCGTCCTGGTCGACGTCCACGACATGGATGTACTGCGCGAGGTTGGCGAAGTAGACCGTGCCCTGCCCGGAGCAGCGCATCAGGTCGAGGCCCTCGCCGGTGCGGGAACGGGTCCGGCGCTGGTTCGAGGACTGGTACTCGCCGTCGAAGTCGACGAGGCCCTGGTAGGCGACCATCGCGCCCTTGCGGGCGAGGATGTCGTCCTGGCCGGCCAGGGAGACCCGCAGCAGCTGCGGGTTCTGCACGACGTAGCGTTCCTGGCTCTGCTGCTCTGCGTGGTTGAAAAGCGGGCTCTGCATGATGTGTTCTCGCTCCCCCTCAGCCCCGGACCCGCAGGCGGTCGGAGCTGTCCTCACTCGGCTGTACGACGACGATGCCCTGGCCCGAGAAGGCCATCTGGTAGGCCTCCCCGCTGCCGCGCCCGATGAGGGAGCCGGCCTTGAAACTGCGCTTGCCCTTCACCTTGAGCGTGGGCGACCAGGCGACGAGCGCGTCGGGGTCGACGTACGTCTCGTCCTCGCCCCGGCCGCAGTCGACGACGACCGGCGTGCCGCGCGAGGTGAGGGCGACCCAGCCGGTGCCGGCGATCTGGACGTTGAACATGCCCTGGCCGGCGAACTTCGCCAGGCCCTTGACCCGCTCGACGCCCCACTGGAGGTGCGCGTCGAAGGCGAGCAGGTTGCTGCCGTTGACCGACAGGGAGTCGTTGTTCAGGTTGATGACGACGACGTCGGCGCCGTAGTCGGCGAGGTAGAGCAGTCCGTCGCCGGTGCACTTCATGATCGGCGCGCTCTCGCCGGTCAGCCACTCCTTGGCGTGCTGGCGGAGGGCCGGCGGGTTCGGCTCGTAGGAGACGAAGCCCTCGTAGGCGACCATCGAGCCGGTGCGCGCGTACAGGTCCTGGCCGGTGGCCATGGCGACCTTGAGCATGGCGGTGCCGTGGTTCTCCATGCGCGCGGTGACGGGGGTCGGGGCGAAGCCCGCGAGTTGCTGGTTCATGTTCCGGGCTCCCTCAGACCTCGTAGGGCTGGACGACGATGAAGTTGCCGGGGGCGCCCCGGAACTGGAGGTTCACGGTCTCCCCGCTGTGGCCCGGGTAGGCGTTGCGGCGCAGCCGGACCTGGCTGGAGAGGATGACCTGGGACGCGGCCGACCAGGCGACGACGGCGTTGCAGTCGGCGAAGGTGGTCGGGGTGACGGGCAGCACGACGGGGACACCGTGGGTCTTCACCACGACGGTGCCGGTGCCCTGGAACAGCATCGTGAACAGGGCGCCGCCGGGGATGCCGTGGCCCTCGATACGGCGCACCTCGTATTGGAGCGACTCGTCGAAGGCGAGCACGTTCTCGGCGGAGACGCAGATGCCGTCGCCCTGGAGCTCGATCGGGTGCAGATGGGCACCGTTCTCGGCGAGGAAGACCTGGCCGCGTCCGGTGCAGCGCATCAGCTGCATCTCCTGGCCGGTGGCGTTGCCCACGATGCGGCCGGCGAAGCCGGCGCCCTTGTAGGAGAAATCGACCTTGCCCTGGTACATGACCATGGAGCCCTGCCGGGCCAGCACGGGGTTGCCGCCCATGGCCAGGTCGACCCGCATGAGCTGCTGGTTCTGCGGGGTCCAGCGGGCGCCGGTGGCGGCTTCCTTGTACGGCGCGAGCGCGGCGGCGAGCCCGGCGCCGGCGGCCGGGGCGCCCTGCGGCACACCGCCGCCGTACGAGGGCTGCGGTGGGACCTGGCCGAACTGCGGCTGACCGTACGGGGCCGGGGCGGGCTGCCCGTAGGCGGGCGCGCCGGGCGGCGGGGTCGCGCCGGGCGCGTGGCCGAAGGCCGGGGGCTGCGGCTGGCCGAAGGACTGGGGCATCGGCGGCTGGCCGTACGCACCGGGCGCGGGAGCCGGAGCCGGTGCGGGGGCCGGGGCGGGGGCCGCGGGCTGGGGTGCCAGGGGCGCGACCATCGTCGGCGCGTTATGCATCGGGGCGGGCGGCACCGGAGTGGGCGCCGGGGCCGGCGGGGCACCGAAGGCGGGCGCGGGAGCCGGGGCCGGTGCGGGAGCCGGGGCGGGAGCCGGGGCCGGTGCGGCGGGCGCGCCGAAGGCCGGCGGGGCGAAACCGGGGGCCGGGGCCGCGGCCTGCGGCGCGGCGGGCTCCTCTTCGGCGACCTCGCCGCCGAAGTTCTTCAGGAGCGCGGCCAGACCGCCGTCGAAGCCCTGGCCGACGGCGGCGAAGCGCCAGACGTCCTTCAGATAGAAGTCGCCGAGCATGACCGCGCGCTCGGTGGAGAACTCCGCACCGGTGAAGGCGTAGCGGGCGACCTCTTCGCCGCCCGCGACGATCCGGATCCAGCCGGGGCCGACCTGCGACATCTGCCCGGCACCGTCGATGGTGGCGGTGAAGGACAGCTTCTGGATCCGCGCCGGGATCCGGTCCAGGGTCACCCGGAAGGACTCGGTGTCGCCGGCCTGCGCGCCGAGGAGCTGAATCGACTCCTCCGGCGACTTCGGCTGGTTGAAGAACACGAAGTAGCGGTCGTCCGAGAGCCGCTCGTCCGCGTCCAGCCCGAAGCAGCTGATGTCGAAGGTCAGGCCAGGCGCCGCGATCCGCACGCCCACGTACAGATCCGTGCCCGCCGTCAGATCACTGATCTTGGCCTTGTGGCCGCGTTGGAATTCCCTGGCCATATGCGACGACCGTCCCCCGTCCAGAAGAGCGAATGCGTCGCGCCAGGCTAACGGCTTGCCGTGACATCCGGGCAGGGCGGCAGCGGTCTGGTACGAAATCGACGCATGCCGCCGTCACTCCTCGCGGGCACCCGGCAGTTGCGGCAGCCGGGCGGCCTCGGCCACGCCCTCCAGATAGCCGCGGGCCCGCTCGGTGCGGGGGTAGGCGTCCAGGAGCCGCCAGAAATCGGGGCCGTGGCCCGGCACGAGCAGATGGGCGAGCTCGTGGCAGAGCACGTAGTCGACGACGTACTCGGGCATGCCCTGGAGCCGGTGGGACAGCCGGATGCTGCCCTCGGAGGGGGTGCAGGAGCCCCAGCGGGTGTTCTGGTTGGTGACCCAGCGGACGGAGGCGGGGCGGGCCTGGCCACCGAAGTACTGGCCGGACAGCCGCTCGGCGCGCTCGGTCAGCTCCCGGTCGCCGAGGACGCTCTTGCTCTCCTGGGCCGCCAGCTTGTCCAGCATGACGGTGACCCAGCGGCGCTCCTCCGCCTCCGACATCCGGGCCGGGATGAGGACGATGGTGCGGTCGCCCTCGCGGTAGGCGGAGACGGTCCGTCTGCGGCGGGAGCTGCGGCGGACCTCCACCGCGCTCGCCCCCGGAACGCGGGGCGCTGTGCTGGTCAGGCTGGGCTGTGGGTCGACGGGCACGCCTCCGACGTTACCGGCTGGGCGGCGGCGAGTCCCGCACCATTCGAATGATTAATGCCTCGGCCTGTGGACAACTTTCCGCACGGCTCGCGCCGCGGGGGCACTCTGGCCTTGCGCGTCCACGGTGGGACGCGCGGGCTTCGACACGGGGGGTGGATCGTGCATCCGATGGTGAAACCGGCGCTGCGGCGCGCCTGGCGGAATCTGCGGTACGTGCAGTTCGGGGTGACACCCGCGCACGCGGTGGTGCTGGGGCCGGTGGACCCGGCCACCGGCAGTCTGATCGGGCTGCTCGACGGGACGCGCGGGATGGAGCTGCTGCGCGCGGCGGCCCGGGCCCTCGGGCTCCCCGACGGGCATCTGGAGGCGCTGCTCGGGCGGCTGTCGGCGGCGGGGCTGATCGCGGACGCGTCGGTACGTCCGCCGGGCGGGCCCCCGGGCGCGGGGGCGTCGGCGGAGGCGGCGGGCCGGGCGGATCCGGAGCTGGATCCGGTGCGGGCGGATCTGGCCTCGCTGTCGGTGGTGCACCACGCGCCGGACGGGGCGGCGCGGACGCTGGCCGCGCGGCGGGCCCAGCGGGTGCAGGTGCGGGGCGCGGGACGGGTCGGCGCGGCGGTGGCGGCGCTGCTGTCGGCGGCGGGGGTCGGCCGGGTGGAGGTACCGGACTCCGGCACGGTCGCCCCGTGGGAGGTCGCGCCGGGCGGGCTGCCGGCCGAGGCGGTCGGCGAGCGGCGGGCCGTGGCGGCGCGGCGTCTGGTGGGACGGTCGGCGCCGGGCGGCCGGACGGTCCGCGAGCCGGACCGGGTGACGGGGGACGAGGGCGGCGAGGCGGGCTGGTCGCTCGTCGTGGTCGCGCCGCGCGACGGCCTCGGCGCGTATGTGCCGGATCCGCTGCCCGCGGAGCGCTGGCTGGCCACCGGGACGCCGCATCTGTACGCGGGGGTGCTGGAGGCCACGGGGGTGGTCGGCCCGTTGGTGCTGCCCGGCGGCACGGCCTGCGCGGGGTGCGCGCAGCAGGAGCGGGCCGACCGGGAGCCGGTGTGGCCGCGGCTGCCGGCGCAGTGGCGCTCGGGCCGGCCGCACGCGCTGCCCGCGTGCGACGTGGCGCTCGCGTCGGCGGTCGCGGGGCTCGCGGCGGCGCACGCCCTGGCCTTCCTGGACGGGGATCTGCCGTCGAGCACCGGGGCACGGTGGGAGGTGTCGCTGCCGCTGCTGGAGTGGCGCTCGGCGCCGGTCCGGGCGCACCCGGCGTGTCCGTGCGGGGCGCGGTCCGCGGCGGAACGGGAACATGCCTCGGCGGTCGAGGACGGGCACGACACAATGGCGGGGTAACGGCCCCGTGCGGCACGGCAGTCTGGGACTTGGAGGGCGTATGTCTGATCTTCCCCGGAAGGCGGTCACCCGGACCGCGAAGTTGGCCGCGTTGCCGATCGGCTTCGCGGGGCGCGCGACCTGGGGCCTCGGCAAGCGGATCGGCGGGAAGTCCGCGGAGCTGGTGGCGCGGGAGCTCCAGCAGCGCACGGCCGAGCAACTGTTCAAGACCTTGGGACAGTTGAAAGGAGGGGCCATGAAGCTCGGGCAGGCCCTCTCCGTCTTCGAGTCGGCGCTGCCCGAGGAGGTCGCCGGACCCTACCGGGCGGCGCTCACCAAGCTCCAGGAGGCGGCGCCGCCGATGCCGACGGCGACCGTGCACACGGTGCTCGAAGAGCGGCTGGGGCCGAAGTGGCGCGAGCTGTTCCTGGAGTTCGAGGACAAGCCGGCGGCGGCCGCCTCGATCGGTCAGGTGCACCGGGCGGTGTGGCGGGACGGCCGCGAGGTCGCGGTGAAGGTGCAGTACCCGGGGGCCGGGGAGGCACTGCTCTCGGATCTCACCCAGCTGAGCCGGTTCGCCCGGCTGCTCGGCCCGCTGATCCCCGGCATGGACATCAAACCGCTGATCAAGGAACTGCGCGACCGGGTCGCCGAGGAGCTGGACTACGGCCTGGAGGCGGCCGCGCAGCAGCGGCACGCGGAGGAGTTCGCGGACGATCCGCACGTGGTGGTGCCGGCCGTGGTGCACCAGTCGGAACAGATCCTGGTGACCGAGTGGCTGGACGGGGTGCCACTGTCGGAGGTGATCGCGGAGGGCACGCCGGAGCAGCGCGACCGGGCCGGGCAGCTGCTCGCGCGGTTCCTGTTCTCGGGGCCCGGGCGCACCGGACTGCTGCACGCCGACCCGCACCCGGGCAACTTCCGGCTGCTGCCGGGGCCCGCGTCCGAGGACGGGGCCGGGAACGGGGACGGGCAAGGCGACGGCGGCGAGGACATCGGGGCGTGGCGGCTCGGGGTGCTGGACTTCGGCACGGTGGACCGGCTGCCGGGCGGCCTGCCGGAGACGATCGGCGTCTGTCTGCGGATGGCCCTGACGGACGAGGCGGAGACGGTCTACGAGCTGCTGCGCGCGGAGGGCTTCGTGAAGGAGTCCGTCGCGCTCGACCCGGAGGAGGTGCTCGCGTATCTGCAGCCGATCATCGAGCCGGCCCAGGTGGACGAGTTCGGCTTCAGCCGCGGCTGGCTGCGCGCCCAGGCGGCCCGGCTCGCCGATCCTCGCTCCCCCGCCCACCAGTTGGGCAAGCAGCTGAACCTGCCTCCGTCGTATCTGCTGATACACCGGGTGACGCTGAGCACCATCGGGGTGCTGTGCCAGCTGGGCGCGCGGGTGCGGCTGCGGGACGAGCTGGAGGAGTGGCTGCCGGGGTTCGCCGTGCCCGAGGAGTGAGCCGGAGCCCCCCGGGGCCCCGTCACCACCAGGAGGAGTCGAGACGGCTCTCGATCGACCGGAGGTGGGTGCGGGCACAGTCGTCGCAGAAGAAGTGACGGGTGCCGTTCTCGACCGAGCAGGTCCAGGTGACGGGCGGCTCGGGGGCGGTCTTGCCGCAGCGGGCGCACTCCACGCGGGGTGCGGGGGCGGGGTCGTCGTTCACTCTGGTGACGATAGACCTCCGGGGGCCCGCCGCCGGGGCAACGCACCGCGAGGGCCGGTCCGTTCGGACCGGCCCCCGCCACCGGGCACCGCCCGCCCTCGGGGAAGGGCGGGGAGGCGCGCGTCAGTGTCAGTGCATGACGGCCATGGCGAGCGCGCGGCGGGCGCGCATCGACACGCGCTCGGCGCGGCGCTGCATCCGCCGGGCGGCGACCAGGCGCACGGCCTGGCGTTCCGCCTCGGCTTCCCGCAGGCGGTCGCGCATATGGGCGCGAGCCAGGGCTTCGGGGATGAGTTGCATTTCACGGGTCCTGTTCTGACGCGAGCGCATCGCGCCGTTGAGGGAGACGTCGGGGGTAGCGGAGCCGGCCGGCTCGTGGGGAGTGGGGGTCATCGGGGCCTGCTTCTGGGGATCGTGCGTGAGGGGACGGTCGATGGTTCCGGTGATGTTCATGCCGCGACCGGGTTCTTGCGCGGGCGACCACGGGGCCGCTTGCGGGCCACGACCACGCCCTGGACGAACAGCTCGCCACCCCAGACGCCCCACGGCTCCCGCCGCTCCTTGGCGCCCGCCAGGCAGGCTTCCACGAGCGGGCAGGTGCGGCACAGGGACTTGGCGTACTCGACGTCGGCCGGGGACTCGGCGAAGAAGACCTCGGGGTCGTACGAACGGCAGGGAACGGCTACGCCGAGGTTCTCGATGGCGTCGTCGAGCGCGGTGAGCGTGCTGAGGGGAGTCAAGGCGAAGTCCTCCGTGAGGCCGGGCGGGGGGATCGTTTCGGAAGGCGGTACGGACGGGGCGTGCGCTTCGAGTTGCACGGTTGTCGTTCCTCGTCTGTTGTTCCGGCCTGTTGGCCGGAGTTCTGGCTGGTACCGGTCGCTGCTGGTCCCGAGGCCCCTTCGCTCCGTCAGCCCCGTTCGGGGACAAACAGAAGGGCCGCGGATCCCTGGTGGGGTTCCGCGGCCCTGAAGGCGCCGGCCTGATCGTCGATCAGACTGGATCACTCCAGGGTTCGAGCCCACGGAAGGCCCACATCGTGTGGTCATGCGTCGTCTGCTGCTGAATACCGGCACCGGTCGCGGTGGCCGCAAAGCCGAAGGCCGAAGCCTGGGCCTTGCCTGCTACTCCTGCTTCCAGTGCCTTGGTCGGTCGCTCACTGTGCTCCAGCCGGTCCATGAGGAGAGCCGACGCGCCGAGCGGCATGCCGGCGCCGGACAGACCGGTGCCAATAACAGAGGGGTAAGCGACGACGGTGGAGAAGCCGAGCGAGCAGGCGGAGACGACCAGACGATCGTTCACTTTGGCGTTGCGGGTGTTGATGGTGTTCATGCTGATCACTGGAATCGCCTCCTCTCGGCGTCTCGGAAGGTTCGGGGTGAGCCGGACCCTCATGTTCATTTGGACAAGTACAGCACGAAGACAGGGCTTCGAAGAAGCCGCCGTTTTCGTGGTTACGAACCTATGGGGCTTGACGGGGCGGGCGCAAACTATTTTTCCGACGATTTTTTCTCAGACCGCCTCGTCCCCCCCTCCGGGCTCCTCACCTGCGCAGATGGCGAGAACATCGGCCCCGAAACGGTCCAGCTTCCGGGCGCCGACACCGGAGATCGCGGAGAGCTCCCCGTCGGACCCGGGAACCTGCTCGGCGATGGCCATGAGCGTCTTGTCGGTGAAGACGCAATACGCCGGCTGGCCGAGCCCGCGGGCCTGCTCGGCGCGCCACTCGCGCAGCCGCTCGTACAGCGCCTCGTCCATGTCCGAGGGGCAGTCCTCGCAGCGCATCAGCTTCATCTCGCCCGCCTCGGTGAGCGTGGCGCCGCAGACCCGGCACAGCACCGGTCCGCGCCGCTTGCGCCGGCCGGAGCCGCTGCCCCGGTCGATGCCCCCGCCGCCGCCCGCGCCGGCCGCGCCGAGCTTGCCGGAGCCGGGCCGCAGGCCCTTGAGGAAGCGGGTGGGGCGCCGGGAGGCCCGGCCGCCCGGGGAGCGGGACAGCGCCCAGGACAGCGAGAGGTGCTCCCGGGCCCGGGTGACGCCCACGTACAGCAGCCTGCGCTCCTCCTCGACCTGCTCGTCGGTCTTGGCGTAGGTGATCGGCATCATGCCCTCGGTGAGGCCGACCAGGAACACGGCGTCCCACTCCAGGCCCTTGGCGGCGTGCAGCGAGGCGAGCGTGACGCCCTGGACGGTGGGGGCGTGCTGGGCGGCGGCCCGCTCGTCGAGTTCGGCAACCAGGTCGGAGAGGGTGGCGCCGGGCTTGGCGCGGGCGAAGTCCTCGGCGAGCCGGACCAGGGCGGCCAGCGACTCCCAGCGGTCCCGGACGGCGCCGGAGCCGGTCGGCGGCTCGGGGGTCCAGCCGTTGCTGGAGAGGACGGCGCGGACCTGGGCGGGCAGGTCGTCGACGTCGTCGAGCAGGGCGTCGTTCCCCCCGGCGCGGGCGGCGCCGCGCAGCGCCACGCCCGCCTTGCGGACCTCCTCGCGCTCGAAGAAGCGCTCGGCGCCGCGCAGCTGGTAGGGCACGCCGGCGTCGGCGAGGGCCTGCTCGTAGACCTCCGACTGGGCGTTGATCCGGTAGAGCACGGCGATCTCGCCGGCCGGGACGCCCGAGTCGATCAGCTCGCGGATGCGGCGGGCGGTGCCCTCGGCCTCCGCCGGCTCGTCCGGGTATTCGGTGTAGGCGGGCTCGGGGCCGGGGTCGCGCTGGGAGATCAGCTCCAGGCGGTGCTCGGCGGCCCGGCCGCGGGCCTGGCCGAGCAGCCCGTTGGCCAGGTGGACGACCTGGGGGGTGGAGCGGTAGTCGCGGACCAGCTTGACCACGGTCGCGTCGGGGTGCCGGACCCGGAAGTTCAGCAGGTGGTCGGGGGTGGCGCCGGTGAACGAGTAGATCGTCTGGCTGGCGTCGCCGACCACGCACAGGTTGTCGCGGTCGCCGAGCCACAGGTCGAGCAGCCGCTGCTGGAGCGGCGAGACGTCCTGGTACTCGTCGACGACGAAGTGCTGGTACTGGCGGCGGATCTGGTCCGCGATGTCGTGCCGGTCCTGGAGGATGCCGACGGTGAGCAGCAGCACGTCCTCGAAGTCGATCACGCCGCGGTCGCGCTTGAGCTGCTCGTACATCGCGTAGATCTGCCCGATCTCCGCGGCGTCGCGCGGGGCGTCGCGCAGCGACTTGGCGACGGCGGCCGGGTAGTCGGCGGGGACGGTCTGGGTGACCTTGGCCCACTCGATCTCGCCGGTGACGTCCCGCAGCTCGTTGCGGTCGAGGCGGACCCGGCAGCGCGCGGCGGCCTCGGCGACCAGCTGCACCTTCCGCTCCAGGAGCCGCGGAAGATCACCGCCGACGGCTTTCGGCCAGAAGTACTGGAGCTGGCGCAGGGCCGCGGAGTGGAATGTCCGGGCCTGGACACCGCCCGCGCCGAGCTGGCGGAGCCGGCCGCGCATCTCGCCGGCGGCGCGGTTGGTGAAGGTGACGGCCAGCACACTGGCGGGCGGGAGTATGCCCGCCCGCACCCCGTAGGCGATGCGGTGGGTGATGGCCCGGGTCTTGCCGGTGCCGGCGCCGGCAAGGACGCACACCGGGCCGTGCAGGGCCAGGGCGACCTCGCGCTGCTCGGGGTCGAGCCCGGCGAGCACCGCGTCGGCCGACTCCGGAACCTGCGGGAAGAGAGAGGAGTGCGTTGCTGCTGTCACACAGCCATGCTGCCAGGTCTCGCGGGGTCGGTGCGGAGCTTGTCCACAGGTGTGCGACGCCGGTCATACGAATTCCGGGAATGGCCGGACCGAGGCGTACGTTCTCTACTCTCGGCACCGACCTCCGTGCCACCCCGAAGACGAGGAGCGCCAGGCCATGCAGGGCACTGTGACGATGTACAGCACGACGTGGTGCGGTTACTGCCGCCGGCTGAAGAGCCAGCTGGACCGTGAGGGCATCGCGTACACCGAGATCAACATCGAGCAGGACCCGGCCTCGGCGAAGTTCGTGGAGCAGGCCAACGGCGGCAACCAGACCGTTCCGACCGTGCGCGTCGTCCCGACGTCCGGCGACGGCGAGGTCGTCATGACCAACCCGAGCCTGGCCCAGGTCAAGCAGGCCCTCGCCGTCTGAGGCCCCCTCCCGCGTGGCTGGGAACAGCCCCCTCCCGATCACTCGGGAGGGGGCTGTTCCGCTTCCGCTTACGGTGCCGGCCGGGCCGGCCGGCACCGTCCGTACCCCGGCCTGACCCCCGTCGGACGCCGGTCAGACCACGTCGCCCGGCTTCGGCAGCGGCTTGCCGTACCAGAGCTCGATCAGCCGGGAGGCGATCGAGATCCCGTACGGCGGCAGCACCTCGCCGCTCTCGAAGGCGGCGCCCAGCTCCTCGCGCGAGAACCAGCGGGCCTCGTGTATCTCCTCGCCGTCCACGGTGATCTCCGGGGACGACGCGCGGGCCATGAAGCCCAGCATCAGGCTGGACGGGAACGGCCACGGCTGGCTCGCCACGTAGCCGACCTCGCCGACCGTGACACCGGCCTCCTCGAAGACCTCGCGCACCACCGCCTGCTCGATGGACTCGCCGGGCTCGACGAAGCCCGCGAGCGTCGAGAAACGGCCCTCGGGCCAGTGCATCTGGCGGCCGAGCAGCGCCCGGTCCTGGTCGTCGGTGACCAGCATGATCACGGCCGGGTCGGTCCGCGGGTAGTGCTCGGCGCCACAGGCCGGACAGCGCCGGACGTGCCCGGCCGCCGCGATCTTCGTCCGCTCGCCGCAGCGCGAGCAGAAGCGGTGCAGCCGCTGCCAGTTCTCCAGGGCCACCGCGTGCACCATCAGACCGGCGTCGCGCGGCGAGAGCAGCAGCCCCGCCTCGCGCAGTCCGGCCGGGCGCGCGGACTGGTCCATGCGGCCGGGCAGGCTGTCCTTCTGGAGCGCGAAGTAGGAGACGCCGTCGTCGTCGGTGCCCAGGAAGTAGCGGTGGGTCTCGGTCGGCGGGGCCTCGAACGCCGGGGTCATCACCAGCTCGGTCCGGCCGTCGGGCGTGTCGTCGATCAGCACCTGGCCGCCCGAGACCACGAAGACGCGGGTCGTCGGGTGGCTCCAGGCGGCGGCGAGCCACGCCTCGTCGAGGCGGTGGTGCGCGGCGCGGTCGATCCCGCTCGGGGCGGTGAGCGAGATCGGCCGTTCCGCGAACGCGTTCTTCAAGGTGCTGCTCACAGGTGGTTCCAACTCCCCCGGTTCGGATGGGTGGGTGCGGCCCGGCGCGCGGACGGGTCGGTGTACGGACGGCTCGGCGCGCGGGCTGCCCGGTGTTCGGACGGTCAGGCGCCGGGGGCGTCCGCGCGCAGAGCGGCGGGCAGGTCGCTCCAGAGGTACGCGGTCGTCTCGACGCCCTTCATGAGGAGATCCAGCTCGATCTTCTCGTTGGGCGCGTGCCAGCCGTCGGATGGGACCGAGATGCCCAGGAACAGCACCGGCGCGCCCAGCACGTCCTGGAGGTCGGCGGCCGGTCCCGAGCCGCCCTCGCGCGTGTAGCGGACCTTCGCCCCGTCGAACGCCCGGCTCATCGCGCCGGCCACGGCCTTCAGGGCCGGGTGGTCGAGCGGGGTGAGGCAGGGCCGGGTCGGGGCGCCGAAGGCGATCTCGTACCGGATGCCCGCCGGGACCAGCCCGGCCAGCCACCCGCGGACGGCGGTCTCGATGTGCGCCGGGTCCTGGCCGGCGACCAGCCGGAAGGACAGCTTCAGGTGGGCGGAGGCGGGGACGATCGTCTTGCCGCCGGGACCCTGGTAGCCGCCGCCGATGCCGTTGACCTCGGCGGTGGGGCGGGCCCAGACGCGCTCCAGGGTGGAGTGGCCGGCCTCGCCGAGGGTGCCGTGCGACTTGGCGGTGGTCAGCCAGGCGGCCTCGTCGAAGGGCAGCTCGGCGATGAGCGCCCGCTCGGCCTCGGACAGCTCGGTGACCCCGTCGTAGAAGCCGGGGATGGCCACCCGCTCGGTGTCGTCGTGCAGGGCGGCGACGATCCGGCCGGCGACGGTGGCCGGGTTGGGCACGGCGCCGCCGAAGGAGCCGGAGTGGATGTCCTGGTCCGGTCCGTAGAAGTCGATCTCGCAGTCCGCGACCCCGCGCATGCCGGTGCACACGGTCGGCGTGGTCTCGGACCACATGCCGGTGTCGGAGACGATCGCCAGGTCGGCGGCGAGCCGGTCGGCGTGCTGCTCGACCAGGGCGCGGAAGTGCGGCGAACCCGACTCCTCCTCGCCCTCCACCAGCAGCTTCAGGTTGACGGCGGGCGCGGTACGGCCGGTCGCCGCGAGGTGCGCCTGGACGCCGAGGGTGTGGAAGAGGACCTGGCCCTTGTCGTCGGCCGCGCCCCGCCCGTACATCCGGCCGTCGATCACGGTCGGCTCGAACGGCTCGGTGTGCCAGCCGTCCTCGCGGGCGGCGGGCTGCACGTCGTGGTGGCCGTAGACGAGGACGGTCGGCGCGTCCGGCAGGCCGGACGGCCACTCGGCGAAGACGGCGGGCGCGCCGTCCGTCTCCCACACCTCGACCGTGGTGAAACCGGTCCTGGTCAGCTTCTCGGAGAGCCAGTCGGCGCTGCGCCGCACGTCGCCGGACCGCTCGGGCTGGGCCGACACCGACGGGATCCGCAGCCACGCGGCGAGGTCGTCGAGGAAGGCGGACCGGTGCGCGGCGATGTGGGCGCGTACGGCGTCGGAGGGTGCGGGGTGGACGGCGCTGTCCGGGGTCTGGCTCATGGCACTGAGCCTATCCGGCGCCCGGGGGCGCCCCGTCCGGGGCGTCCGAGGGGTGCGGCACACCAGGAGCGCCGGGGACGCCCGGGACGCCCTCGGGGCCGTCTCCGGGGCCGTCGCCGCGCAGGATCGCCTCCAGCTCGGCCCGGCCGGGCAGCCTGCGGGGCCGGGCGACCTCCCCCGTCCGTACGTACACGAACGCGGCGGCCACCTCCTCCGGGTCGAGCCCGTGCTGCTCGGCCCAGGCGAGCCGGTAGAGCGCCAGCTGGAGCGGGTCGGCGGTGCGCAGACGGCTGGTCTTCCAGTCGACGATCTCGTACGCGCCGGTGTCCGGGTCCCGGTAGACGGCGTCGATCCGGCCGCGCACCACCCGGCCCGCGAGGGAGAGGTGGACGGGGACCTCGACGCGGTACGGGACGCGGCGGGCGTACGGGGTGCGGTCGAACGCCTCCTTCAGCTCCTCCAGGTCCCGCTCGTCGCGGATCTCCGGCTCCCCCGCGAACTCCTCGCCGCCGGGCAGCTCCTCCGGGCCGAGCAGGGGCAGCGGCAGCTCCTCGAAGCGGGACTCGACCCAGGCGTGGAAGCGGGTGCCGCGGCGGGCGGCGGGCTGCGGCGGCTTGGGCATCGGGCGGGCCAGCTCCCGGGCGAAGCCGTCGGGGTCGGCGGCGAGCCGGATGACCTGGGAGGCGGAGAGATACGCGGGCAGCACGACGTCCCGCGTGGTGGCGCGGGAGCGGTGCAGCTCGGCGGCGAGGGCGGTGAGGTCGCGGTCCCAGGACTCGATGGTGCGCAGCTCCTCCGGGGTGGGTGCCGCGTCGGGGGTGCGGGGGGCGGGGACCTCCACCGAGGCCTCCGGGGGTCGCGGGGGCTCCTCGGCCCGGACCGGCTCGTCCGGGACCGGCCCGTCCCACTCCGGTCCGTCCCAGTCGGGCTCGTCCGGGAACCAGTCGTCCTCCGGCTCCGGGGCCGGAGCCGGGGCCTCGTGCGCGCCGTCCCCCGGCCCGTACGCCCACAGCCGCTCCAGGACCGCCCGCGCGGCCTCGCGCCGCCGCTCGAAGGACTCCTTGTCGAGCGGCAGCGGCCACGCCTGGTCGGCCAGGTCGGCGGCGAGCAGCGGGTTCTCCTCGTCCTCCGCCGGCGCGTCCGCCCACGCCTCGATCTCGCCGTGCCCCGCCGCGCAGTGCTCGTACAGCGCGGTCAGGAAGCCGGACGGGCCGCGGGGCTTCTTCTGGGCCGGGCCCCACCAGTGGCCGGAGCCGAGGAGCAGGGAACGGGGGCGGGTGAAGGTCACGTACCCGAGGCGCAGCTCCTCGGTGTGCTGGTGCGCGCGCAGCTCGTCCTTGAACGCCTTCATGGCGGCCGCGGTCCACTCCCCCGGCTCGGGCAGGGTCGCCGCGTCGCCGCGCAGCGCGTACGGCAGGACCTGCGGCTGGGCGGCCCAGGACTCCCGCGCGCGGGTGGACGGGAACTGCCCGGTGACCAGGCCCGGCACGGCGACGATGTCCCACTCCAGGCCCTTGGACTTGTGGGCGGTCATCACCTTGACGGTGTTCTCGCCGCCGGGGAGCGCGTTGTCCAGGCCCTTCTCGTACTGCGCGGCGGTGCGCAGGAAGCCGAGGAAGGCGAGCAGGGTGGCCTCGCCGTCGAGGGAGGCGAAGCCGGCGGCGATGTCCAGGAAGTTGCCGAGGGTCTCGCGGCGGCGGGCGGCCAGGGCGTGCGGGGACGCCGACAGCTCGACCTCCAGGCCGGTGGCGGCGAGGACCCGGTGCAGGACGTCCATCAGCGGGTCGGCGAGCGAGGTGCGCAGGGCGCGCAGTTCGGTGGCGAGGCGGGCGAAGCGGACCCGGGCCTCGGCGGAGAACGGCAGCGTGTCGTCCTCGGCGCCGGCCGGGTCGAGGAAGGTGTCGAGCGCGTCGGCGAGCGAGATCACCTCGGCCGGGTCGACGCCCTCGACGGCGGCGGCGAGCCGCTGGTCGGCGTCCTCCGCCTCCGCCCCGGGGCGGTGCACGAGCAGCCGGGCGCGACGGCCGAGGAGGGCCAGGTCGCGCGGGCCGATGCGCCAGCGCGGGCCGGTGAGGAGCCGGACGAGGGAGGCGTTGGCGCCGGGGTCCTGGAGGACCTCGCAGACGGCGACCAGATCGGCGATCTCGGGCAGGTGGAGCAGCCCGGACAGGCCGACGACCTCGACGGGGACGTCCCGGGCGACGAGCGCGGCCTGGATCGCGGGGAAGTCGCCGGCCGTGCGGCACAGGACGGCGATCTCGCCGGGCGGGGTGCCGGTGCGGACCAGGTGGGCGAGGGAGTCGGCGAGCCAGCCGATCTCGTCGGTGTGGGTGGGCAGCAGCGCGATCCGTACGCTGCCGTCGCGCTCCGCGCCGGGCGCGGGCCGCAGCGCCTCCACGCCCGCGTGCATGGCGCGCAGGGGGGTGGCGAGGCCGTTGGCGAGGTCGAGGAGCCGGCCGCCGCTGCGGCGGTTCTCGGACAGGGCGTGCCGGGCGGCGGGGCGACCGTCGGCCTGGGCGAAGTGGGTGGGGAAGTCGTCGAGGTTGGCGACGGAGGCGCCGCGCCAGCCGTAGATGGCCTGGCAGGGGTCGCCGACGGCGGTGACGGCGTGCCCGGTGCCCTGGCCGAAGAGGCCGGACAGCAGCAGCCGCTGGGCGACGGAGGTGTCCTGGTACTCGTCGAGGAGCACCACCCGGAACTCGTCGCGCAGCAGCGCCCCGACCTCGGGCCGGGTGGTGGCGATCTCGGCGGACAGGGCGATCTGGTCGCCGAAGTCGAGCAGATCGCGGGAGCGCTTGGCGGCGCGGTAGCGGATCACGAGGCCGAGGAGTTCGCGGCGGGCGGCGGCGGCCTCGGGGAGTTTACGCAGGTCGGCGTTGCTGAGCTTGGCGCCGGCGAGGGCGGCGAGCAGCTCGGTGTCGTACGCGCGGAGCTGCTCGGGCCGTACGAGGTGCTCGGACAGCTCGGCGTCGAGGGCGAGCAGGTCGCCGACGAGGGTGGGGAAGGAGCGGGTGAGCGCGGGGTACGGGCCGGGGGACTCGCGCAGCACGCGGGCGGCGAGCTGGTAGCGGGTGGCGTCGGCGAGCAGCCGGGAGGTGGGCTCCAGGCCGATGCGCAGGCCGTGGTCGGTCAGGAGTTGGCCGGCGAAGGCGTGGTACGTGGAGATCCGGGGCTCGCCGGGCGGGTTCTCGTCCGGTCCGGGGAGCGGGGCCGGGTCGGGGTCGGTGACGCCGGCCCGGACGAGGGCGGTGCGCACGCGCTCGGCCAGCTCGCCGGCGGCCTTGTTGGTGAAGGTCAGGCCGAGGACCTGCTCGGGCGCGACCTGGCCGGTGCCGACCAGCCAGACCACCCGGGCGGCCATCACCGTCGTCTTGCCGGAGCCGGCTCCGGCCACGATGACCTGCGGGGCGGGCGGCGCGATGATGCAGGCCGTCTGCTCCGGGGTGAAGGGGATCCCGAGCAGCTCCTTCAGCTGCTCGGGATCGGTGAGGCGTGAGGTCACTCCAAAGAGGCTAACGGGGTCCGCCGACATTCCCCGTCGTGCCGCCTCCCGGCGGCCTCCCCTCCGGGCCCGGCCGCGAGGGCCGGGCCGCTGCCCCTCAGGGCGGTGCCGGAGCCGTTCAGGACGGCGACGGGGACGGGCTCATCATCATCTTCATCGAGGAGACGTCGACGGTCTGGTCGGCGGGCGGCGCCGTGACCTTCACGGTCTTGCCGAAGTCGGAGAAGACGAGCGAGCCGGTGCCGGTGCCGCCGGTCCCGACCGCCTTGAGGATGTATGGCGTGCCCTTAGAGGCGATCGACAGGGTCGAGGTCTCCTCATGGGTCCGGCCGTGCACCGTGACGCTGTTCCGCTTGATCACGGTGGCCACGGGAGTGTTGTTCACCACGCCGTCGGGGCCGCGCACGACCTGGCCGTGCTCGGTCTTGAACTTCCCGAGGTCGGCGGCGATGGACGTGACGTTGCACTGCTCCATCTTCATGCCGTGGCCGTCGGTCATCCCGGCGGGGATCTTCAGCCAGCGGCCGTGGAGCTGGCTGATCGCCGAGTTCATCTGGTCCTGGCTCAGCCGCTGTCCGGCCATGCCGGTCCGCCAGAACGCGTCGTCGCCCTTGATGTACGTCGTGCCGCCGGTCTGCCGGACCTCGCCGGAGCCGTTGCGGAGCTTGACCGTGCCGGAGCAGTCGTGCTGGTTGAGCGAGATGTCGATGTCGGCGGCGCGGCCGTGGGCCATGACGTGGCCCATCATCCGGAACGAGGTCGCGGACTTGGTGGCGGCGATGCCCTTGTCGGCTATCTGGGCGGGGGTGAGATTCGAGTAGGGCCTGGGGCTGGGGTGGGTGACGGTGCCTCCGCCGCCGCCGGAGCCTGGGCATATGCCAGAGCGGCGGGCACGGCTCCGCTGACCAGAACGGCGCAGACGACCGTGGCGGCGCGGAGCGTGGTGGTGCGGAGCGGGGTGTGGGACGCCATGCGAGCCTCCTCGCGGGATTCCCCCCTGATGGGACTTCGCTGTCGCTGATGGCCGACGGGTTCCTGCTGGTGCCGGGTCCGGGTCGGGGGCCGCCTCTCGGTCCTCGTCAGGCCGGTGCCCGCGGACGCGCGCACCGGTTCTCCAGACTGCCGGAGCACGGCCCGGCCCGCACCGCGAGCGCCCGGGACGGCGCCCCTCGGGACGTACGAGGTCACTCCACGATGTGGCGGCCCTCCGGGCGTGCGCTGCACGAGGCCCGGAAGGCGCAGGTGGTGCACTGCTGACCCGCCGAAGGAGTGAACCGCTCGTCGAGGACCCGGCCGGCTGCGGTGGCGAGGAGGTCGCCGATCCAGGTGCCCTCGGTCCCTTCGAGCGGCTCCTGGGACTGCACCTTCGGCAGCGCGTCGCCGCCCTCCTTCTTGGGCGCGGCCTGCCGCAGGTGGACGAGTTCCGCGCCGCCGGGTTCGGGGGTGCGGCCGCCGAAGACCTCGTCGACGGCGCCCTCGCGGACGGCGAGCTGGTAGACGGCGAGCTGCGGGTGGTGGGCGACCTCGTCCTTGGTGGGGGCGGACTTGCCGGTCTTGAAGTCGACGACGTACGCACGGCCCTGCTCGTCGGCCTCGACCCGGTCCATGGAGCCGCGGATGCGCACCTGGTACGCGCCGGCGGCGAGCGTCACGTCGAAGTCGTGCTCGGTGGCGGCGGGGGTACGGCCGGCCCGGTCCATGACGTGCCAGTGCAGGAAGCGTTCCAGGGCGGCCCGGGCGTTCTCCTTCTCCTGCGCGGACTTCCAGGGCGCGTCGAAGGCGAGGGCGTCCCAGACGGAGTCCAGTCGGGCCATGAGGACGTCGAGATCGGCGGGCGTACGGCCGGAGGCGACCTCGTCGGCGAGGACGTGCACGACGTTGCCGAAGCCCTGGGCGGCGGTCGCGGGGGCGTCGGCTTTGACCTCGCGGCCCAGGAACCACTGCAGGGCGCAGGTGTTCGCGAGCTGGTCGAGGGCGGAGCCGGAGAGGGCGAGCGGGTGCTCGCGGTCACGCAGCGGCACAGCGCCGCGGGTCGGCTCGGCGAGCCCCCACCAGCGGTCCGGGTGGGCCGCGGGGACCAGCGGGTTGCCGTCCTCGTCGGCGAGGGCCGCGAGCCGGGCGAGGCGTTCGGCGGCGGCGGCCCGCAGTCCGGGCGAGGCGGCGGGGTCGACGGTGGTGGCGCGCAGTTCGGCGACGAGCGCGGCGACCGCGAGGGGGCGCCGGGGGCGGCCGGTGATCTCCTTCGGCTCGACGCCGAGTTCGGCGAGGAACCGGGACGGCTGGTCGCCGTCCTCCGCCGGGGCCTTCACGGCGGTGACGACGAGCCGGTCGCGGGCCCGGGTGGCGGCAACGTAGAAGAGCCGGCGCTCCTCGGCGAGCAGGGCGCCGGGGGTGAGCGGCTCGGCGAGCCCGTCGCGGCCGATGCGGTCGGCCTCCAGGAGCGAGCCGCGGCGGCGCAGGTCGGGCCAGCGGCCCTCCTGGAGCCCGGCGACGACGACCAGGCCCCATTCGAGGCCCTTGGCGCGGTGCGCGGTCATCAGCCGGACGGCGTCGGGGCGGGTGTACCGGCGGGTGAGGGTGTCGGCGGCGATGTCCTGGGCGTCGAGCTCTTCGAGGAAGTTGAGCGCGCCGCGGCCGCCGACCCGGTCCTCGGCGCGGGCGGCGGTCTCGAACAGCGCGCACACGGCGTCGAGGTCGCGGTCGGCGTTGCGGCCGCCCGGGCCGCCGCGCAGCGAGGCGCGCTCCAGGCGGGTGGGCCAGCTCGTACCGTTCCAGAACAGCCACAGCGCCTCCTCGGCGGTGCCGCCGGCCGCGAGCCGTACGCGCGCGTCCCGCAGCAGCTCGCCGAGTACGCGCGCCCCGCGCGCGTAGCGCTGGTCGTGCGCCACCAGCCGCTCCGGCTCCGCGAGCGCCCGCGCGAGCAGGACGTCCGACGGGGCGGGCACCGTGTTGCCGCCGGCCCGCTCCTCGTCGCGCAGCGCCCGGCCGAGCCGGCGCAGATCGGCCGGGTCCATCCCGGCGAGCGGCGAGGCGAGCAACGCGACGGCGGTCTCGACGCCGAGCCACCCGAGGCGGGCGGGGGCGGGGGCGTCCTCGACGGCCCCGGCGGCCCCGGACGGCTCGGGGCCGGCTTCCGGCTCCCGCTCCTCGGGCGCCGGCTCCGGGCCGGATTCCCGCGCCTCCCCGGGCTCGGACTCCGGCTCGGGCGCGGGCACCGGCCCCGACTCGGGCGCGAGCTCCGCCCCCGGCTCGGTCCCCGCCTCCCCCCTCGCCTCGTCCCCGTCCGTCCCCGCCCCGTGCGCCGCCGCCCGCAGCGCGAGCAGCAGCGGCGAGACGGCCGGCTCGTGCCGGAGCGGGACGTCGGTCGCGTCGGTCTCCACCGGGACGCCGGCCGAGGTGAGGGCGCGCCGGAGGGCCGGCAGGTGGGCCGAGGCGCGGGTGAGGACCGCCATGTCCTGCCAGGGGACCCCGTCCTCCAGGTGGGCGCGGCGCAGCAGGTCCGCGATGTTCTCGGTCTCGGTCGAGGGCGTGGGGTACGTGTAGACCTCGGCCCGGCCCCCGTCCCGTACCGGCTCAAGCGCGCGGTGGGCGCGGGCCTGGGCGGCGGGCAGCCGCGGCAGCGGCATGCGCTGGGCGAGCAGCCGGGTGGCGGCGAGCAGGCGGGCGCCGGAGCGGCGCGAGGTGCCGAGGACCCGCACCGGTCCGCCGAAGACGGCGGGGAAGTCGAGGATGCCGTTCACGTCGGCGCCGCGGAAGGCGTAGATCGACTGGTCGGGGTCGCCGAACGCGACGACCGCGCCGGTGCGGCCGGCGGTGAGCCCGCGCAGCAGCCGGACCTGCGCCGGGTCGGTGTCCTGGTACTCGTCGACGAAGACCGCGTCGTACGCGGGCAGCGTGCCCGGCGCCGCCGACTCGGTGAGCAGCACGGCCCGGTGGACCAGTTCGGTGTAGTCGAGGACGCCCTGGAGGTCCAGGACGTCCAGGTACTCGGCGAGGAAGCCGGCCGCCGCCCGCCAGTCGGGGCGTCCGACCCGCCGCGCGAAGGCGTCCAGGGCGTCCGGCCCGAGGCCGAGTTCGCGGGAGCGGGCGATGACCGCGCGGACCTCGTCGGCGAAGCCGCGCGTGGTGAGGCAGGCGCGCAGTTCGTCGGGCCAGCCGACCTTGCCGAGGCCGGCCTTCTCCAGGCCGATCTGTCCGGCGAGGAGTTCGCGGACGGCCAGGTCCTGCTCGGGTCCGGAGAGCAGCCGCAGCGGTTCGGCGAACAGGTCGGCGTCCTGGTGTGCGCGGATCAGGGCGTAGCAGTACGAGTGGAAGGTGGTGGCCTGCGGGGGGCGCCGGCCGCCGAGCCGGGCCGCCATCCGGTCGCGGAGTTCCACGGCGGCCTTGCGGCTGAAGGTGAGGACGAGGATCCGCTCGGGGGCGGTGCCCTGTTCCATCCGGGCCGCGACGGCCTCGACCAGCGTGGTCGTCTTGCCGGTGCCGGGGCCCGCGAGCACCAGAAGCGGTCCCTCCCGGTGCTCAACCACCGCCCGCTGCGTCGCGTCAAGCAGAGGGGGCCGCACCGGTGCCGGCACGGCCCGCACCAGCCGGTACGCGCCGGGGCCCCGCGTAGGCCGAAGGGCGGAGGAGGAAGTCACGTGGGTCGCCGGTCCTGCTGGTGGGTCGTGGGTACGGTGCGCGGAGCGCTCGGGGCTCCCGGGCCCCGGGGTGTCCCGGTGCGGAGCGCGACCCTCGACGTTACGCGATCGCGCGCCCGGAACCCACGCGTCCGGGCCTCCGGCGCGGGTATCTCACACCCGCCGGTCCGGCCTGGCCCGGCGCCCCGTGTCCCCTGCTTCCGGGCAGGGTCTTCCCGGGCCGACGTCCTTCCGGCCCGGCTCCCCCGTACCCCGGTCTCACCCGTCCGTGCCGGGTTCTCCCTGGTCCCCGCCGGACACCGGGGTGCCCGCCGCCGTCCCGTCCCAGCGGGCCCGGCGCAGGTCGAGGCGCGGCACGCCGCCTCCGCGGGTGTCCCGCAGCGGGGTGCCCTCGGCCCGGTAGTGACCGAGCGCACGGTGTTCGTGTCCCGGCAGGATCGTCCCGTCCGCGCGCACCACGCGCCACCACGGGACGGAGCCGCCGTACAGCGCCATCACCCGGCCGACCTGGCGCGGACCGCCCTCGCCGATCCACTCGGCGACGTCCCCGTAGGTCATCACCCGGCCGGGCGGGATGTCCTCGGCGGCCTGAAGGACCCGCTCCGCGTACTCCGGCAGCTCGGGCGGCTCGTACGTCTGCATCGGCCCATCCTGCCGTACGGCACTGACAACCCCCTGATGCCTCCGTTCGGGCTCTCTTCGTGCCACCATCGTGCGGGCGGTGACTGGTGATACGAGATCACGAACACGTAACGACGACACAGACGACAGCGAAACCGACGACGGACCCGACAACGGCAGCACGCACGGCGACGACCGAGAAGCACGCAGAGACGGACATGGTGATGGCGCACGACAGCCGGCCCGAACGCGCACCCGAGCGCGTATCCGGCGACGAGCCCCTGCTCGCCGCCCGCGTGCATCGTCCGTCCGATCTCATGCGGCTGCTCGTCGGCATCCTCGCCATCGCCCTCGTCCTCGCCATCGCCGCCTTCGCCCAGGGCACGACCTCCGGCCTGGAGCACGACATCAACAAGGGCGCCGGCGGCGCCCCCGACATCTTCGTCAAGCTCGCCGGGCTGTTCTCCTCGATCGCCGTCCTGCTGGTCCCCGTCGCCTTCGCCATCGAACGGCTCGTGAAACGTGACGGACTGCGGATCGCCGACGGCGTCCTCGCCGCCGTCCTCGCGCACGGGGTGACCCTCGCCACCGATCTGTGGGTGGCGAAGGTGGCGCCCGGCACCATCCAGGACGCGCTGACCCAGCCGCAGTCCGGGGGCGGGCTCACCGACCCCGTCCACAACTACCTCGCCCCCGTCATCGCGTACATGACGGCCGTCGGCATGGCCCGCCGGCCGCGCTGGCGCGTGGTGCTGTGGGTGGTGCTGCTGCTCGACGCGTTCACGATGCTGGTGGCCGGCTACACCACCGCGTTCTCGATCATCCTCACCGTCCTGATCGGCTGGACGGTGGCGTACGGCACGCTCTACGCGGTCGGCTCACCCAACGTCCGGCCGACCGGGCAGACGCTCCTCGCCGGACTGCGCCGGGTCGGCTTCCGGCCGGTGACCGCGCTGCGCGCCGAGGGCGTGCCGGACGCGGCGGACACCGGCGACCGGGGCCGCCGCTACGTCGTCACCCTGGAGGACGGCCCGCCGCTGGACGTGACGGTCGTCGACCGCGAACAGCAGGCGCACGGCTTCTTCTACCGGGCCTGGCGGCGGCTCACCCTGCGCTCCATCACCACCGGCCGCTCCATCCTCTCGCTGCGCCAGGCCCTGGAACAGGAGGCGCTGCTCGCGTACGCGGCGATCGCGGCGGGCGCGAACGCGCCCAAACTGATCGCCACCTCCGAGCTCGGCCCGGACGCGGTCATGCTCGTGTACGAGCACCTGGGCGGCCGGACCCTGGACTCGCTGGACGACGACGAGATCACCGACGACCTGGTGCGCGGTGCCTGGCGGCAGGTGAAGGCCCTCCAGTCGCGGCGGATCGCGCACCGCCGGCTCGCGGGGGACGCGATCCTGGTGGATCGTTCCGGCAAGGTGATCCTGACCGATCTGCGGGGCGGCGAGATCGCCGCCGGCGACCTGGTGCTGCGGATGGACATCGCGCAGCTGCTCACCACTCTCGGCCTGCGGGTGGGGCCCGAACGGGCGGTCGCCCTCGCCGTCGAGGTGCTGGGCGGCGACGCGATCGCCGACTGCATGCCCCTGCTCCAGCCGATCGCGCTCAGCCGGTCGACCCGCGCCGAGCTGCGCCGGCTCGGCCGCGAGCGCTCGAAGCGGGAGCGCGACGCGGTCCTCGCCGCCTCCGAGGCGGCCCGGCAGGCGCGGGCGGAGGCCCGGGCCCACGCCAATCTGACGACCGCCCGCAAGGAGGCGCGGGCGGAGAAGCAGGCCGACAAGAAGGCCGAGAAGCGCGCGCTCGACGAGGCCCTGGACGAGGCCCGCGAGGAGGACCTGCTGGTCCGGATCCGGCAGCAGGTGCTCCTGATCCGCCCTCAGGCCCCGGTGGAGCCGGTCCGCCTGGAGCGGATCAAGCCGCGCACCCTGGTGTCGCTGATCGCGGGCGCCATCGGCGCGTACTTCCTGCTCGGCCAGATCGCCAAGACCCCGCTGTCTGCGATCAGCCACGCCGACTGGTGGTGGGTGGCGGCGGCCGTGCTGTTCGCGGCGCTGAGCTACATCGCGGCGGCGATGAGCCTGCTCGGCTTCGTGCCGGAGCGGGTCGGCTTCCGGCGGACGGTGACGGCGCAGGTCGCCGGCTCGTTCGTGAAGATCGTCGCCCCGGCGGCGGTCGGCGGTGTGGCCCTGAACACCCGCTTCCTCCAGCGCGCGGGCGTACGCCCGGGGCTCGCGGTGGCGAGCGTCGGCGCGTCGCAGCTCTTCGGCCTGGGAGCGCACATCCTGCTCCTGCTGACCTTCGGCTATCTGACCGGGACGGAGAAGTCGCCGTCGTTCACCCCGTCGAGGACGGTGATCGCGGGTCTGCTGACGGTCGCGGTCCTGGTCCTCGTCGTGACGGCGATCCCGTTCCTGCGGAAGTTCGTGTCGACGCGGCTGCGCTCGCTGTTCGCGGGCGTGGTGCCGCGCATGCTGGACGTGGTCCAGCGGCCGATGAAGCTGGTCACCGGCATCGGCGGGATGCTGCTGCTCACCGCGTCGTTCGTGTTCTGCCTGGACGCCTCGGTGCGGGCCTTCGGACACGGCGAGGTCAGCGTCAGCTACGCGAGCGTGGCGGTCGTCTTCCTCGCGGGCAACGCGCTCGGCTCGGCGGCGCCGACGCCGGGCGGTGTCGGCGCGGTCGAGACCGCGCTGACCCTCGGCCTGGTGGCGGTGAACCTGCCCCTGGAGGTCGCCACACCGGCGGTGCTGCTGTTCCGGCTGCTGACCCTGTGGCTGCCGGTGCTGCCGGGCTGGCTCTGCTTCAACTGGCTGACCAAGCGCGAGGCGTTGTAGGCCGCCGCCACCCGGGCCCGCGCCGCCCCGGCCCGCCCCGGTCTCACCCGTACACCCCCACCAGGAACCCCATCAGCGTCAGCGAGCCGGCCAGCTCCACCGCGCCGACCACCGGGGGCGTGAGGCGGCGGCCCGGCAGGGCGGCGGCGCGGGCCAGGTAGAGGGCGAAGGGGAGCGCCAGCCAGGGGCTGAGCAGGGTCGCCGCGACCAGAGCGAGGGCGTGGTACGCGACGGATCCGCGCCGGTAGGCGAGCGAGTCGCGCTCGCGGATCATCGTCTTCACGTACGGGACGGTGCCGGCGAAGTAGAGCAGGCAGGCGGCCGCCGGGGCCAGTCCGTCAACAAGGCCGAGGCTGCCGCCGCCGAGCCGCAGGGTGACGAGGAGCATGCCGCAGGCGGGGACGACGGCGACGATCCCGTTGAGCAGGTCGCGTTCCCGGTTGTACCGGGCGTGCCAGGCGTTGACGGCGAGGAACGGCGTCATCGCGGCGGCGGCGAGCAGCAGCCACGGTTCGGCGACGGCGAGCGGGATCCCGACGGCGGCGGTGGCCACGCCGGTGACGAGCGCGGGCCGGACGTGCCGGGCGGCGGCGCGGGGGTTGCGTGAGAGTCGGCGCAGCCGGAGCCATTGCTGGGCGTGGAAGGCGGCGACGTAGGCCAGTATCCAGGCCACGAACAGCGGGAGGTCGATCCAGGCCGGGCCGCCGATCAGCACGCCCGTGACGAACGGGACGGCGAGCATCGCCCAGGCTCCGTGCTGGTTGGGCAACCAGCGTCGTACAGCACTCACGGAATCCAGACTCACACGCCATCCGCCGGGACAGATACGGGATTTGGTCACAGCGGGGAGGGCCGATCGGCCCCCCTTTCGCACCGGTCGCGCTGCTTAGGCTCGCCGTGCCGGACGCGTCGTCGAGTGAACCGGACGCGTCATCGTGTGAAGGAGCCGGACGTGCAGCCAAGGCCCAACCCTGCCGAAACCCTCCTGCGGGCGGGCAGGTACTTCTCCCGCGCCGAGGTCTCCGAGGACCTGCGGGAGGTGCACCGCACCGGAGGCCGCGAGGGGGAGTCGTTCTACCGCGACCGCTGGAGTCACGACAAGGTCGTGCACTCGACGCACGGCGTCAACTGCACGGGTTCGTGCCGGTGGAAGGTGTACGTCAAGGACGGCATCATCACCTGGGAGACGCAGGCCACCGACTATCCGTCCGTCGGCCCCGACCGGCCGGAGTACGAGCCGCGCGGCTGCCCCCGCGGCGCGTCCTTCTCCTGGTACAGCTACTCCCCCACCCGGGTCCGCTACCCGTACGTCCGGGGCACTCTGCTGCGGATGTACCGGGAGGCGAAGAAGCGGCTGAAGGACCCGGTGCTCGCCTGGGCCGACATCCAGCGCGACCCGGTGCGCCGGCGCGCGTATCAGCAGGCCCGCGGCAAGGGCGGCCTGGTGCGCGCGACGTGGGAGGAGGCGCTGGAGATCGCCGCCGCCGCGCATGTGCACACCATCAAGGAGCACGGGCCGGACCGGGTCGCCGGCTTCTCGCCGATCCCGGCGATGTCGATGGCCTCGCACGCGGCGGGCGCCCGCTTCCACTCGCTGATCGGCGCGCCGATGCTGTCGTTCTACGACTGGTACGCGGACCTGCCGGTGGCCTCGCCGCAGGTGTTCGGCGACCAGACCGACGTACCGGAGTCGGGCGACTGGTGGGACGCCGCGTATCTGCTGATGTGGGGCTCGAACGTGCCGGTGACGCGGACGCCGGACGCGCACTGGATGACGGAGGCCCGCTACCGGGGGCAGAAGGTCGTCACGGTCTCGCCGGACTACGCGGACAACACCAAGTTCGCCGACGAGTGGATGCATCCGCACCCGGGCACGGACGGGGCGCTGGCCCTGGCCATGGGGCATGTGGTCCTCAAGGAGTTCTTCGTCGACCGCGAGACGCCGTTCTTCGCGGACTACGTGCGGCGGTACACCGATCTGCCGTTCCTGGTGACCCTGCGGGAGACCGAACGGGGCCTGGTACCGGGCAAGTTCGTGACCGCCGCCGATCTCGGGCAGGACGTCGAGCACGCCGCCTGGAAGACGGTCCTGGTCGACGACGCGACCGGGGAGCCGGTGGTGCCGAACGGCACGCTGGGGCACCGCTGGGGGACGGACGGGAAGCCGGACTGGAACCTGGACCTGGGCGACACCGTCCCCCGGCTCACCCTCTTCGGCGAGGGCGAGGGCGAAGGCGAGGGCGCGTCCGCGGAGGTCGTGCTGCCGCGCTTCGACGAGGAGGACGCGGTGCTGCGGCGCGGTGTCCCGGTGCGCCGGCTGTCCCAGGACGGCGGCGACGGGCCGCTGGTCACCACGGTGTACGACCTGCTGCTCGCGCAGTACGGGGTGGGGCGCCCGGGTCTGCCGGGCGACTGGCCCGGCTCGTACGAGGACGCGAGCACGGTCGGCACGCCCGCCTGGCAGGAGACACTGACCTCGGTCCCGGCCGGTCAAGTCACCCGTATCGCGCGGGAGTTCGCCGACACCGCCGAGCGCTCGCACGGCCGCTGCATGATCCTCATGGGCGCGGGCACCAACCACTGGTTCCACTCCGAGACGATCTACCGGACCTTCCTCGCCCTGCTCACCCTCACCGGCTGCCAGGGCCGCAACGGCGGCGGCTGGGGCCACTACGTCGGCCAGGAGAAGTGCCGTCCGGCGACCGGCTGGGCCACCCTCGCGAGCGGCGGCGACTGGGCCCGGCCGCCCCGGCACATGATCGGCGCGGGCTGGTTCTATCTGCACACCGACCAGTGGCGGTACGACTCGCTGCCGGCCGAGGCGCTGGCCTCGCCGCTCGCCGAGGGCCGCTTCGAGGGCATGACCGGCGCGGACTGCCTCGCCGCCGCGGCCCGGATGGGCTGGATGCCCTCGTACCCGACCTTCGACCGCAACCCGCTGGACCTCGGCGACCAGGCGGACCCGGTCGGTGACACCGTGAAAGCGCTGGAGGACGGCACGCTCGGCTTCGCGGGCGAGGACCCGGACGCGCCGGCCAACTGGCCCCGGGTGATGACCGTATGGCGGGCGAACCTGTTCGGCTCCTCGTCCAAGGGCAACGAGTACTTCCTCAAGCATCTCCTCGGCACCCACTCCAACCTGCCCGAGGACGGCCCGCGTTGCGTGCCGCGCGAGGTGCGCTGGCGGGACGAGGACGTCGAGGGCAAGCTCGACCTGCTGCTGTCGCTGGACTTCCGGATGACGAGCACCTCGCTCCTCTCCGACATCGTGCTGCCGGCCGCGACCTGGTACGAGAAGCACGACCTGTCCTCCACCGACATGCACCCCTTCCTGCACGCCTTCACCCCGGCCGTGGACCCGCCCTGGCAGGCCCGCTCCGACTACGACACCTTCCACGCGCTCGCCCGCCGCTTCGGCGAGCTGGCCAAGAAACACCTGGGCGTGCGGCGGGACTTGGTGGCGACGGCGCTCCAGCACGACACCCCCGGCGGCGAGATGGCCCAGCCGGGCGGGGTGGCCCTCGACTGGTCGAAGGGCGAGTGCGCGCCGGTGCCGGGACGGACCATGTACAACCTGACGGTCGTCGAGCGGGACTACGGGGCGGTCGGCGAGAAGTTCGCGGCGCTCGGGCCGCTGGTGGACCGGCTCGGGGTGACGACGAAGGCGATCACCTTCGACGTCGCCGACGAGGTCGCGTACCTCGGCGAGAAGAACGGGCGGGTGCGCGGCGGGGTCGCCGACGGGCGGCCCCGGCTCGACACCGCGCAGCGGGCCTGCGAGGTGATCCTGTCCCTGTCCGGCACCTCCAACGGCCGTCTGGCGACCCAGGGTTTCGAGAAACTGGAGAAGCGGACCGGGCAGCCGATGGCGCACCTCGCGGCGGAGGCCGAGGGCAAGCGGATCACGTTCGCGGACACCCAGGCGCGGCCGGTACCGGTGATCACCTCGCCGGAGTGGTCGGGCAGCGAGTCCGGCGGGCGCCGCTACACCGCCTTCACCGTCAACACCGAGCAGCTGAAACCCTGGCACACGCTCACCGGCCGCCAGCACTTCTTCCTCGACCACGACTGGATCCACGAGGTCGGCGAGGCGCTGCCGGTGTACAAGCCGCCGCTGGACATGCACCGGCTGTACGGGGAGCCGGCGCCCGGCACGAGGCGGGACGGCGCCGCCGGGCGGGAGGTCGCGGTGCGCTATCTGACCCCGCACAACAAGTGGGCGATCCACTCCCAGTACCAGGACAACCTGTACATGATGACGCTCGGCCGTGGCGGCCAGACGATCTGGATGTCGCCCGAGGACGCCGAGGCCATCGGGGTCGCCGACAACGACTGGATCGAGGCGGTCAACCGCAACGGCGTGGTCACCGCGCGGGCGATCGTCTCCCACAAGATGCCGGCCGGCACGGTCTACATGAACCACGCGCAGGAGCGCACGGTCGGCGTGCCGAAGACCGAGTCGACCGGCCGCCGCGGCGGCATCCACAACTCGCTGACCCGGGTGATGCTCAAGCCGACCCATCTGGTCGGCGGCTACGCCCAGTTGACGTGGGCCTTCAACTACCTCGGCCCGACCGGCAACCAGCGCGACGAGGTGACGGTGATCCGCCGCCGCGACCAGAAGGTGGAGTACTGACTCATGCGCGTGATGGCTCAGATCGCGATGGTGATGAACCTCGACAAGTGCATCGGCTGCCATACGTGTTCGGTCACCTGCAAGCAGGCGTGGACGAACCGGCAGGGCACCGAGTACGTGTGGTTCAACAACGTCGAGACGCTGCCCGGACAGGGCTACCCGCGCCGCTGGGAGGACCAGGAGCGGTGGAAGGGCGGCTGGGAGCGGACCCGTTCGGGCCGGCTGCGGCTGCGGGCCGGCGGGCGCCTCAAGCGGCTCGGGCAGATCTTCGCCAACCCCGAACTGCCCGAGATCGACGACTACTACCAGCCCTGGACGTACGAGTACCGCAACCTCACCGAGGCCCCGGCGGGCGACGACCTGCCGGTGGCCCGGCCCGTCTCCCAGCTCACCGGCGCACCGCTCGACAAGGTCGAGTGGGGCCCGAACTGGGACGACAACCTGGGCGGCGCGCCCGAACACGGGCCGCGGGACCCGCTGGTGGAGAAGGTGCGCAAGGAGGTCGGCGACAAGATCCGCTTCGAGTTCGAGCAGAGCTTCCTCTTCTATCTGCCCCGGATCTGCGAGCACTGCCTCAACCCGGCCTGCGTGTCGGCCTGTCCGTCGGGCGCGATGTACAAGCGCGAGGAGGACGGCATCGTCCTCGTCGACCAGAACGCCTGCCGCGGCTGGCGGATGTGCGTGACCGGCTGCCCGTACAAGAAGGTCTACTTCAACCACGCCACCGGCAAGGCCGAGAAGTGCACCTTCTGCTTCCCGCGGGTCGAGGTCGGCATGCCGACGGTCTGCTCGGAGACCTGCGTGGGCCGGATGCGCTACCTGGGCGTGATGCTCTACGACGCCGACCGGGTCGCGGAGGCGGCGGCCGTAGAGGACGAACACGACCTGTATCCCGCCCAGTTGGAGTGCTTCCTCGATCCGCGTGACCCGGCCGTCGCGGAGGCGGCCCGGGCGTCCGGCATCACCGAGGAGTGGCTGGACGCGGCCCGCCGCTCCCCCGTGTACGACCTGATCGCGACCTACCAGGTGGCGCTGCCGCTGCACCCGGAGTACCGGACGATGCCGATGGTCTGGTACGTGCCGCCGCTCTCCCCGGTCGTCGACGCGGTGGCCGCGACCGGGCACGACGGCGAGGACGCGGGCAATCTCTTCGGCGCGATCGACGCGCTGCGGATCCCGGTCGAGTACCTGGCCGAACTGCTCACGGCCGGCGACGCGTACCCGGTGGAGGCGGTGCTGCGGCGGATGGCGGCGATGCGCTCCTACATGCGGGCGGTCAACCTCGGCGAGGAACGGGACGAGACCATCGCCAAGGCCGTGGGACTGACCGGCGAGGAGATGGAGGACATGTTCCGGCTGCTCGCCATCGCCAAGTACGAGGACCGGTACGTGATCCCGACGGCGGCCCGGCGGGACGCCGACGATCTGGCGACCGCGCACCCGCTGCCCCTGGAGGACACCTGCCCGGTCGGCGAGACCGGCGGGAACGGCCGCCGCGTGATGCTCAACCTCGGGCGGACCCGGAGGACCGACGCATGAACCACGACGCCCTGATCCGGCTGGTCGCCGCCCGCTGCCTCGCGTACCCGGACGAGCGGCTGTACGCCGAACTCCCGCTGCTGCGCGAGGTGGTGGCGGACACACCGGGGGCGGAGGGCCTGACCGGCTTCCTCGACCACGTGGCGGCCACCGAGCCGCTGGAGATGGCCGCGCACTACTCCGACACCTTCGACACCCGCAACCGGCGCTGCCTCTACCTGACGTGGTGGACGGACGGCGACACCCGGCGGCGCGGCCTCTCCCTCGTCCGGATCAAGCGGATCTACCGGCGGCACGGCCTGGAGTTCGGCGGCGAGGAGCTGCCCGACTTCCTGCCGGCGGCCCTGGAGTTCGCCGGGCAGTGCGTCGAGGCCGGGACGGAGCTGCTCCAGGAGCACCGGGCCGGGCTCGAACTGCTGCGCCTGGCCCTGGACGCGGCGGACACCCCGTACACCCGGGTCGTCGAGGCCGTGTGCGCGACGCTGCCCGGCCCGTCGCCGCGCACCAAGGAGGAGGCGAAGGCGCTGGCCCGCTCGGGCCCGCCGCGCGAGCTGGTGGGTCTGGACGGGCCGGCCGGACCGGACCTCGTGGTCGGCCCCGGGCCCGGGCTCGACCTGCTGGCCGGTCTGGAACCACAGGGCCCGGGCGTGGACCTGCCCTGGCCGGCCCCGCGTCCCGGCGCCGCTCGGCAGGAGCGCCGGGAGCGTCATCCGCGTCGTACGGAAGGAACGGTGCACTGATGGACCTCGTGTTGTGGGGCGTGCTGCCCTATGTCGCGGTCGTGCTGCTCGTCGCGGGCGGTATCTGGCGCGGCCGCTACGACCGGTTCGGGATCACCACCCACTCCTCCCAGCTGCACGAGTCGCGGCTGCTGCGGATCGGCTCCCCGTTGTTCCACTTCGGGATGGTGTTCGTGGTGCTCGGCCATGTGGTCGGGCTGCTGATCCCGATGAGCTGGACGGACGCGCTCGGGCTGAGCGACCACGCGTACCACCTGATGGCCGTCTCGACGGGCTCCGTCGCGGGTCTGGCCGCCGCCACGGGCATCGGGATCCTCGTCTACCGGCGGCTGCGGGTGCCGGCGGTACGGCGGGCGAGCCTGCGCAGCGACGGCGTGATGTACGCGGTGCTGCTGGGCGCGATGACGCTCGGGCTGGTGGCCACCGTGCTCAACTCGACCGGGCAGACGGACGATTACAACTACCGCGAGGGCGTCTCGGTGTGGTTCCGCTCGCTGTTCGCGCTCGATCCCGAGTACGCGCTGATGGCGGACGCGCCGCTGGCCTTCCGGCTGCACGTGCTGTTCGGGCTCACCCTCTTCGCGCTCATCCCGTACTCGCGGCTCGTGCACATGTTCGCGGCGCCGGTGCGGTACCTGTTCCGGCCGTTCGTGGTCTACCGGCGCCGGCGGCCCGGCCAGCTGGGCGAGCGCGAGCCGCGGCCGGGCTGGCAGCGGGTGCGGTAGGGCCGGCGAAACGGGGCGCGGGCGCTGGTGCCGGGCGGGGGGCCACCCGCATGGCCCAGCGCCCCGCGCGGAGGTCCGGCGGGCGGCCGAGGATGAAGCCATGCCGATCTCCGCCGCCCAGCGCGCCGCGCTGATCACCGCGTCCGCCCTGCTGCTGACCGCCGGGACCGCCGGCTGCTCCGACGGCTCGCGGAAGACCGCGCCGCCCGCGAGCAACGGCCCCACCGGCCTGGACCGGCTCGCGGCGCAGAAGCTGGAGTGGGCGCCCTGTCTGCCGCCGAACGAGGCCGAGGGCGGCGGGCCCGCCCCGTCGCCGCTGCCCGGCGGCGGATCCTGGGAGTGCACGTACCTCTCCGCCCCGCTCGACTACGCCAAACCGGACGGCGGCACGGTCGACCTCGCCCTCATCCGCGCCAAGGCCCGCGACCAGAGCCACCGGATCGGCTCCCTGATCTTCAACTTCGGCGGCCCCGGCGGCTCCGGCGTCAGTGGTCTGCCCAGCTTCGCGGGCGACTTCGAGAGTCTGCGCTCCCGCTACGACCTGGTCTCCTTCGACCCGCGCGGGGTCGGCCGCAGCAAACCGGTCGAGTGCCTGTCCGACGCCGAACTCGACGCCTACTACGCGCTCGACTTCACCCCGGACGACGCGGCGGAGCAGAAGACCCTGTCGGACGCGCAGGCGCGGTACGCCGCGGCCTGCCAGAAGAACTCCGGCACCCAACTGCCGTACGTCGGCACCGAGAACGCCGCCCGCGACATGGACCTGATGCGCCGCGTCCTCGGCGACTCCACGTTCCACTACTTCGGCATCTCGTACGGCACCGAACTCGGCGGCGTCTACGCCCATCTCTTCCCGCACAACGTCGGCCGGGCGGTCTTCGACGCCGTCGTCGACCCGAAGGCGGGCGTGGTCGGCGGCGGTCTCGGCCAGGCGCGCGGCTTCCAGCTCGCGCTCGACAACTTCGCGCAGGACTGCCTGAACCGGGGCGACCAGTGCGTGCTGCCGGGCTCGTCCGTCGCGGAGATCGAGCGGTTCGTCACCGACCTGCTCGCCTCGCTCGACAAGAAGCCCATCCCGGGCATCGGCAGCCGGCAGCTCACCGAGACCCAGGCAACCAACGGCATCGCGCAGTCCCTCTACTCCAAGGAGTTCTGGCCCTACCTCGAACAGGGCCTCGACGAGGCCGACGGCGGCAACGGCGCGCTGCTGCTCGCCCTGTCGGACTCGATGAACGGCCGCGACCAGAACGGCGCGTACAGCAACCTCCAGGCCGCCAACGCCGCCATCAACTGCGTGGACTACAAGGAGCGTTACACCCTCGACCAGGCCCGCGCGAAGCTCCCGGAGTTCCGGAAGGCGTCCCCGGTCTTCGGCGACTACATGGGCTGGGGCATCGCGAGCTGCGCCCACTGGCCGGTCCCCGGCACCTGGCAGCACCCGGACGTCTCGGCCCCCGGTTCCGCCCCCATCCTCGTCATCGGCAACACCGGCGACCCCGCCACCCCGTACGAGGGCGCCCGCTCGATGGTGAACGCCCTCGGCCCGGGCGTCGGCGTGGAACTCACCTACAAGGGCCAGGGCCACGGCGCCTACAACAGCGGCAACGCCTGCGTGAAGACCACGACGGACGCGTACCTCCTCGACGGCCGCGTCCCGAAGTCCGGCACGGTCTGCAGCTGAACAGCGAAGGCCGGTTCACGGCAGCACGCCAAGGCCCCGCCTCACGCACGATTCGGGTGCGGGGCGGGGCCTTTGGCAAGCGGGTCAGGCGCCGAGACGGCCGGCCTTCACACAGGCGACGAACGACGAGAACGCGGCGGCGGAGACGCTGAGCGAAGGCCCGCCCGCGACCTTCGAGTCACGGACGGGAACGACGCCGCGCGAGGCGACAAGGTTCGTGGCGACCTCCACACACGCGCCGCCGTTGCCACTGTAGGAGGACGTAAACCAGCAGGGAGACTCGGTCGGCATCTGGTGCCCTTTCGCGCGAAGACTCGCAGGGGGTCCTTCGCGCACGGTACGCCGTGTCAGCGGCCTCAGCCAGACCACAACGAAGCCCCGCCTTGGTCCCGAGCTGCTGGGGGATTTTCGTACCTGCTCGATCATGGCCACGGATTCCTCTTGGGATGGCGCTTCGGTCTGAAGGTCGAAGTCCGCAACCACCCGCACGACCCACCGAAGATGCGGGCCACTGCTGGCCCGCGAGTCGCGAGGAGCGGCTGACGATCACCCCGAAGGGCGCGCTTCGCGTCATCAGCACCTCGCGAGCGCCTTCGCGCGCATGACGAAGGGGGCCGGATCCGGCTCGCGGATCCGACCCCCTTCCCTACGTCCCTGCGCGCTCAGCCGGCCGGCACGCGGCCGACGGCTCAGTAGACCGGCTTGTGGGGCTCGATCTGGTTGACCCAGCCGATCACGCCGCCGCCGACGTGGACCGCGTCCGAGAAGCCCGCGGCCTTGAGGACGGCGAGGACTTCCGCACTGCGGATACCCGTCTTGCAATGCAGGACGATGCGCTTGTCCTGGGGGAGGTCCTGGAGGGCGGTGCCCATGAGGAACTCGTTCTTCGGGATCAGGCGGGCGCCGGGGATCGACACGATCTCGTACTCGCCCGGCTCGCGGACGTCGATGACGTCGATGTTCTCGCCGTCGTCCATCCACTCCTTGAGCTGCTTCGGAGTGATCGTGGAGCCGAGCGCCGCCTCCTGGGCCTCCTCGGACACGACGCCGCAGAAGGCCTCGTAGTCGATGAGCTCGGTGACGGTCGGGTTCTCGCCGCAGACCGCGCAGTTCGGGTCCTTGCGGACCTTGACCTGGCGGTACTGCATCTCCAGGGCGTCGTAGATCATCAGACGGCCGACCAGCGGCTCGCCGATGCCCGCGAGGAGCTTGATGGCCTCGGTGACCTGGATGGAGCCGACGGACGCGCACAGCACGCCCAGCACGCCGCCCTCGGCGCAGGAGGGGACCATGCCCGGCGGCGGGGGCTCCGGGTAGAGGCAGCGGTAGCAGGGGCCGTGCTCGGACCAGAAGACGGACGCCTGGCCGTCGAAGCGGTAGATCGAGCCCCACACGTACGGCTTGTCGAGCAGCACGCACGCGTCGTTGACGAGGTAGCGGGTCGCGAAGTTGTCGGTGCCGTCGACGATCAGGTCGTACTGGCCGAAGATGTCCAGCACGTTGTCGGCTTCGAGCCGCTCCTGGTGCAGGACCACGTTCACGTACGGGTTGATGCCGAGCACGCTGTCGCGCGCCGACTCGGCCTTGGAACGGCCGATGTCGGCCTGGCTGTGGATGATCTGACGCTGCAGGTTCGACTCGTCGACCTCGTCGAACTCGACGATGCCGAGCGTGCCGACACCGGCCGCGGCCAGGTACATGAGGGCGGGCGAGCCGAGGCCGCCGGCGCCCACACAGAGAACCTTCGCGTTCTTCAGGCGCTTCTGGCCCTCCATCCCGACGTCCGGGATGATCAGGTGGCGCGAATACCGACGGACCTCGTCGACGGTGAGCTCGGCAGCCGGCTCGACCAGGGGTGGCAGCGACACGGGGACTCCAAGGTCATCCCCGCGGGCGCGGGGAACGGGACTGTCATCGTTCTCCGCTCAACAGTGCCACGCCTTATTTCATTCCGAGACTCCCCGTCCGATCCGCGAGACGATTTCGTCCCAGTAGCCGGGCAGCGCTTGAAATGGGGCGTTATGCCCGGGACGGGCCCGATGGTCGGTCATGAAGACCGTGCCCGCGCCCTGCCAGCGGGCGACCCGCAGCGCCTCCTCCAGATGGGTCCGGGGCACCCCGTGCACCAGGTGGACGAACTTCTCCGCCGGGTAGTCGGCCGTCCACGGCGCCGCCTGTGACCAGCGGTATTCGTCCCAGGGGCCGGAGAAGGTGACCAGTTGGTCCGCCGTCTCCGCGTAGCCCGGATACGGGTGGACGCCGTGCCCGAGGACCAGATGGGCCCCGTCGTCACCCAGCGTCTCCAAGGTCGCCGCGATCCGCCGCACTTCGGGTAAATCCGTCCGCTCTGTGGGACAGCGGTCCAGATAGTAACCATCGACCCGGTACCAGTCGAGGAAACGGTCGGCGTCCGCGACGACCTCCTCGTACGGGCGCGTCCCGCCGGCCATGCCTATGTGGCCGAGGATCCGGACGCCGGCCCGCCGCAGCAGACCGGCCGTCTTCCGGCAGTGCGGGTCGGGCCGGTCGCCCGGCCCGCCCGCGACGTCGAGTACGGCCCAGTGCACCGGGGCGCCGGGGCGGGCCAGTGCGGCCCACTCCGCCGGGGCGAGCAGGGGGTGGGCGTATCCGGGGACGCCCACCCCCATGCCGACCGCCGCCCCCGCCCTGAGCGCCCCGGCGGCGGTCAGATGCGGCACGCCGCCTCCATCCAGATGTCCGCCAGGGACTCCTCCAGATTGATCCGGGGGCGCCAGCCGAGCCGGTCGCGCGCGGTGCGGACGTCGGCCTGCTGCCAGGGCCCGCAGCCGTCGGGGTACGGGTAGGGGGCGGCGGCCAGTTGCTCGGCGATGGTGGCCTCGGTGCGCGGGGCGCCGATGACCGCGCGCGGCGGCGGGCCGTCGAGTTCGTGGAGCTGCCCGGGGTAGCCGGCGACCCGGGCGAGGACGGCGGCGGCGTCGCGGAGCTTCACGGCCCGGCCGGTGCCGATGTTGACGACGCCCTGGGCGGCGGACAGCGAGGCGGCGTGCACGGCCCGGGCCACGTCCCGTACGTCCACGAAGTCGCGCTGCACGCCGAGGCCGCTGAGCTTCAGTTCGCTGTCGCCGGCCTGCATGGCGCGCCGCATCGCCTCGGCGAGCCGGCCGAGCGGGGAGCCGGCCGGGGTGCCGGGGCCGACCGGCGAGAAGACCCGCAGCACGACCGCGTCGAGCCCGGAGCCGAGGACCAGTTCGGTCGCGGCGAGCTTGGACACGCCGTACGGGCCGCCGGGGCGGGGCACGGCGTCCTCCGCGGTGGAGGAGCCGGGCTGGCTGGGCCCGTACTCGGAGGCGCAGCCGACCTGGACCAGGCGGGCGCCGCAGCCGCTGCGGCGCAGCGCCTCGCAGACGGTGGCGACGGCGACGGTGTTGTGCCGGGTGAGGTCGCGGGCCCCGCCCCGGGTGGCGCCCGCGCAGTTGACGACGACTCCGGGATGGACGGCGTCGAAGAAGCGGGTCAGCGCGCCGGGACTGCCGGTGGCGAGGTCGAACCGTACGTCGGCGTCGTCGCCGCGGCCGAGCGCCGTCAGGTGGACGGCGGGGTCGGCGAGCAGCCGGTCCGCGACGAACCGGCCGATGAATCCGTTGGCTCCGAGCAGCAGCACCCTCATCGCGCGACCCCTTCGTGCCGACCGGCCGCGGCCGTGGCCGCGTGCGCGGCCGTCGTGGGGAGGTGGTGCGTCATGTCTGATCCGTCTCCTAGGAAGGTGTTCGGTTACGGGTGGTGCGCGGCCGTCTCGTCGGCTCGGCGGACGCGCGCGTGGGGGGTCTCGTGGGGTCGTGGGGTACGGGGGCGGGGTCGCGAGGACCCGGGGCGCGGCCTCAGGCGTGGGCCGAGGCCCGGGAGAGCGCCGTGGTGGCGTGGACGAGCAGGGCGAGGGCCGCCGTGCCGCAGAGCAGGACGGGCAGTGCCGCCGGGCCCCACAGGTCGGTGACGGCGCGGACCGGGACGCCGAGGGCGGTGCAGCCCGGGAGCCGGGAGGCGAGGACGCTCGCGACGGCGACCGCCTCGGCGGCGCAGGTGGTGGCGAGGACGGCGCCGGCCGCCTCGGCAAGGCCGTACGCCGCGAGCAGCCGGGCGAGCAGCAGCAGGACGCCGAGCGCGAGGGCGCCGGGGTGGAAGCCGGTGAGCAGGAGCAGCCCGGTGAGGACGGCGAGGTGGCCGGCGACGGCGCCGAGCAGCAGGGGGCGGGTCCGCGCGGCGAAGGCGGCCAGGCCGCGGCTGGTGACGAGTCCGCTCCGGGCGCGGACGGCGAAGAGGTGCGCGCACCAGGCGGCGGGGGCGACCGAGAGGGCCAGGGCGAGGAGCGGGCCGGTGTCGAGGACCCAGGCGCCGCCGGGGGCGTCCGGGCCCCAGGGGGTGACGACGGCCGGGGCGTGGTCGGGTCCGCCGCGCAGCACCTGGTCGAGGAACCCGTCGCCGGCCGCCGCGTACGCGAGCAGCCACAGGGTCCACAGCGGGAGGGTGGGCAGCGGGCGGGCGGGGGCGCGCAGCGGGCCCTCGCGTACGGCGAGGGAGAGGGCGGCGCCGGTGGCGAGGGCTCCGAGCACGCCCGCCACGAGCCGTACCGGCCCGGTGGTGAGGGCGAGTCCGGCGAGGGCGAGGACCGCGACGGCGCCTGGCGCGCAGGCGGCGAGCGTCCAGCCGGCCCGGCCGGTCCAGGGAGTGCGGGGCGGGGCGGGAGGTACGGGAAGGGTCTCGTCATGGGGCACGCGCGCGTACAGCTCCTCGGCGAGGGAGAACACGTCCCGGTGCCGGAACCGGGCGGCCGTGCGGTCGGTCATGCCCCACGCTTCCAGTCCGGCGGCGATCTCCAGCGGGTCGACGGCCCGTTCGCACAGGGCGCGGTGCCGGTGCAGGAGCGAGGTGACCGGGTCGGCGGGGCCGCGCCGTACCGGGCGGGCGGGGCGGGCCGGCGTCTGCTGAATCGCTTCCGCAGCGACAACGGCCGGGTCGGCGACGGGGACGGGTGGCGCGGCGGCCGTGAGCAGGGCCCGGGAGCGGGAGTCCCAGGGGCCGGGGCTGGTGGGAGCGGCGGGGCCGCGCATGGGGGTGCCTCCTTCATCAGGCATCGGGGTCTCCCGGGGCGGCGGCGACGGTCGTGGCGGTGGCCTTCACGGGGGCCGACGTGGCGGGGGCGGCCGGCCGGTCCGCCCAGCTGCCCGGCACGTGGGACTCGGCCGGGTGGGCGAAGGGCACGCCGGGGGCGGCGCGGTGGCGGACGGGAGCGTGGGAGAGCAGTTCGAGGTAGAGGCCGCGGTACGCCGCGAGGTTCTGCTCGACCGTGAACAGCTCCAGGGCCCGGGCGCGGGCCGCGGCGCCGAGGCGGTGCCGTCGCCCGGGGTCGCGCAGCAGCGCGAGGCAGGCGTCCGCGAGCGCCGTGGGGTTGCGCGGCGGGACGACGAGCCCGGTGCCGCCGACGACCTCGACGACCGCGCCGACGTCGGTCGAGACCGTGGCCCGGGCGCAGAACATGGCCTCGACCAGGCCGACGGGGAAGCCCTCGGCGACGCTGGAGAGCACGACGACCGCGCCGGCGGCGTACGCGTCCTCCAGCGTGGGCGCCTCGGGGCTGCCCAGCTCCTCGAAGGACACCGGGCTCTCGCCGGCGGCGTGGGCGCCCGCCGCCTCGGCCGGGAAGAGCTGCGCGGCCAGGCTCCGGCAGAGCGCGAGATACCCGGCGGCGTCCGCGTCCCGTACCGGCGCGGCAATGATCCGCAACCGGACGTCGGGCTGGCGGCGCCGTATCGCGGCGAAGGCGTGCAGCAGGGCGACGAGGTCCTTGGCGGGTTCGACCCGGCCGATCCAGGCGAGGGTCGCCGGGTCGCCGCTGTCCTCGTGCTCGCCGGTCTCGGCGAAGCGTTCGGCGTCCATCCCGGGGTGGACGGTGCGCAGCCGGTCCGGGTCGGCGCCGCAGCGTTCCTGCCAGCGGCGGGTGTGCGCGTTGCCCGGGGTGAGCAGGTCGGCCCGGCGGTAGGCCTCGCCGGCGAGCCGGCCGTGGAACGCGGCGAGCAGGGCGCGTACCGGGGTGGTGAAGGGGGCGCCCGCGGTGGCGAGGTAGTGGGCGCGGAGCCGGGAGCCGTGCTCGGTGACCAGCAGCGGGGTGCCGAAGAAGCGTTTGGCCACCAGCCCGGGAAGGGCCGCGGCCCCGGCCGAGGCGGCGTGGCAGAGGTCCACGCGCCCGAGGCCGTCGGACGCGTCGTACCAGTCGAGGGAGAGCGGGCGCAGGAGGCGCTCCCACTGCTCGACGACGGCCAGCTGGTCGGGGAGGGTGGCGGCGGCGAGGGTCCGGCGGGCGCCGGATGCGCGGCAGGCGGACTCCAGGACGCGGACGGCGGTCTCGGAGCGGAGCGCGGCGGGCAGTCCGCCGTGCGCGCGGGCGAGTTCGGCGAGGGCGTAGAGCCCGGCGGCGAACCGCTCGGCGGGGTCCGCGTGCGGCCCGGCTCCGGTGTCGACGTCACCGGCGCAGACGCCGTACGCGAGGTCGGCGAACGCGGCCTCGAAGCGCCCCCGCTCCCGCCGCCCGTACCCGCACCGGTCGCTCCGTCCGCCCGGCCCCCCGCCCTCGGCGTCCCCGGGCGCGGCGGTACGCACGGCGCGGACGTGGGGCGGCAGCGGCAGCCGGCCGGCCGGCTCCTGGCCGGCGTCGCCGGTCAGCGCGTAGACGTCGAAGGTGTGCGGCGCGAGCCCGCGGACGAGCCGGTCGCACCAGAGGGCGGATTCACCCGTGGCATACGGATAGCCACCCTCCGTGAGCAGTCCGATCCGCATGGGTACACCTCCGCTCTCCCGCGACGGCGGTCACCGGTCGCTCCGGTGACCCGCGGCGGGATGAACGTAAGCGGACGAACGGGGGGCGTGATGGACGGTTGTCCGTCGCACCACCGGAAGGGGTGAATGCGCGTGACTTTCCCGCCCCGCGCGCGTTTCGTCGCGCTACGGGGCGGCCGGATCACTCTCCGCGCACAGCTGACGCGGCGTCACGCGTCCGGGTGCACCCAGGAGTTGGCACGGCACTTGATGTTGTCGATGTCCAGGGACTTGGTCTGCTGCTGCATCACCGGCGCGAGCGTGCCGGGTGTACGGCAGCTCTGGTGGCCGTGGCCGAGCCGGTGCCCGACTTCGTGGTTGATGAGCATCTGCCGGTACGCGTGCATCTCCTGCTGCCCGAAGGTCTCCGAGCCCTGGGCCCAGCGGTACGCGTTGATCATCACGCGCTCGGTGGAGGCGGAGTCGCAGGAGACGTTGTCCACCGTGGTGTCCAGACCGGACTTCGCGCACCAGGTGCCGGTGGTGCCCGGGCTGGCCAGGGTGATCACGAAGTCCGGCGTCCCGCCGGAGACCCGCTCGAAGGTCATGTCGCCGTCGCCGGCCCAGCTGCGCCGGTCGTTGAGGGTTCGCTGGACGGCCCGCGCGAACAGTCGGCCGTCGAGCCCGAGCCCCTTCTCGATGTCGACCCGGTAGCGGATCTTGTGCCCGCGCCCGGGCGCCTTGTCGGCGCCGGGGACGGTCTCGAACCGCCCCGGCCCCTTCAGCTTGGGGTCGATCGGGAACGGCCGGGCCATCAGCTGGTCGTACGTCGGCGGCGCGGCCTTCGCCGGTATCGCCGGCCTCGCCTGTGCACCCCGGTCGTCGGAGCGGCCCGGGTGCTCCCCGCCCGCGCGGCTGGGGGCGCCGTCGGCCGAACGGGCCTGGGACGTGCCGCCCGGCTCGCTGTCGGCGACCTGCCCGGCGACGACCACGGCGAGGACGGTGGTGATCGCGGCGGCGGCGATCCCGGTGAGGGTGCGGCCGACCCCGCCGCTCCGGCTCTCCTGCTTCTCGCCGGCCGGCTCGGCCGGCTCCGGCCGCTCGTCGTCGCCGGCCTCGATCGTCCCGCCCGCCGTCGGGGCCGGAGGGGAAGGCGGCGACGGCAGCGGCGGCGCGGGCGGGGCCGCGCGGCGCGGCGCGGGTATGAAGGGGGCCGCCGGGCCGGATTTGGTATACGGGTAGCGGGCGGGCGGCGGGGGCGTCACGCCCTCGTCGTGCGCCGGATGCCCGCCGCGTACGGCGGGACCGCCGGGCGCGGCCGTGCCGTACGGCGCCCGCGGGCGCCCGGCGGGGCTGCCCTGAGCGGGGTACGGAACCTGCCCCGGGCCCTGGGCCGGTCCCTGCCTCGGGCCCTGCCTCGATCCCTGGTCCGGGCCCTGGTCCGGATGCGGGAGCGGCGCCGGCCCGTCGGCCCGCCTGCGTCGCCCCGTCCCCGGCCCGGCACCCGCCCCCGCCTGTCCTGCCCGCTCCGTCCGCCCGGTCTCGTCCGCCGGCGCGTCGGGGTTCTTGCGACGATGTCGTCCCACGGTCCGGTTCAGCTCCCGCCCTCGGCCGCCGCCTCGCTCCCGGCGTCGGTGATCAGCTCCCGTACCGCCGCGGCGACGGCCCGCGGGTACTCCATCATGGCCACGTGCCCCGCGTCCGGGAGCGTCAGCAGCCGCGAGCCGCGGAACGCGGCGGCCGCCTTGCGCGCCATCCGGTACGAGACGAGCCGGTCGCGCCCGCCGTACACCAGCAGCGTGGGGGCGAGGACCCGCTCCGCCTGCCGCCACAGACCGTGCTGGCCGCCGAGCGTGTACGCGTCGACGATGCCGCGCGAGGAACGGGCCATGGCGTCCCAGAAGTACGGGAGTTCCAGGCGGCGTTCCATCTCCTCGACGGCCTCGCGCAGCCCCTCCTCGGTGACCCGGCGCGGATCGCCGTAACAGAGGGAGAGGACCCCGCGCACCCGGTGCTCGGCCGTCCAGTCCTTGGTGAGGTTCGCGAGCAGGCCCGCGACCCCGGGCACCGCGAGCAGCACGGTCGGCCAGGCGGAGCGCTGGGGGCGCAGCTCGGGCAGCGCCGGGGAGACGAGGGTGAGGGTGCGCACCAGGTCGGGGCGCACGGCGGCGACCCGGGTGGCGACCGCGCCGCCCATCGAGTTGCCGAACAGGTGCACCGGGCCGCGGCCCTCGGCGTCGAGCAGCCGGATGATCGCGCGGGCGTGGCCGGTCACCGAGTAGTTGCTGTCGTCCGGCGGCGGCGAGTCGCCGAAGCCGGGCAGGTCGACCGCGGCGCCGTCGACGAGGTCGGCCAGCAGCGGCATCAGGCCGGACCAGTTCTGCGAGGAGCCGCCGAGCCCGTGCACGTACAGCGCGGGCGGCAGTCCCGGGCGGTCGCCGGGGCGGCTCCGCACGGCCAGGGTGAGTCCGGGCAGCGCCACGGACCGCAGCTCCTCGCCGTCGGCGATCCGCGCCGTGCGGGACGGCCGGGTCGCGGGTGGCGCGTCGGCGGTCCGGGTTTCCGGCAGCTCGGTCGAGGACATGGCAGCGATATTACGAGACGATCACGCCGGGATGCGTGTGTGCGCCGTCACAGGCTCGGGTGCGGCCCTCCGGCGAAGCTCCTACGCTCGTAAGGGAGGCCCGGCGACCAGCGCCGGCCCCCTGGCACACCGATCCACCGGCCCACCGGCCCCCGGCCCGCGGACCCGCTCGACGGAAGGAGCCGCATGACCGCCGACCCGCACGAGGCGAACGAGGCGAACGAGGCGCATCAGGCGAACGACGCCCGCGAACCGGACGGCGCCCAGGGCGGCACCGGCGCCGAGGAGCGGCACACGTTCCCCTCGGAGCACGACGTCCCGATCGACGAGGAGGTGCCGGAGGCCGACGCGGCGGACCAGCGCAAGGAAGTGCAGCAGCGCGAGGACGAGCCGCTGCGCCGGCTGCGGCGGCGCCGCGACCAGGCGAACGACGCGGACATCGTCGAGCAGGGCCGGGTCGTCGCGGCCGACGAGGAGGACTACCGCTGAACGGCGACCGGACGGAACCGGCCCCCGGACGCCGGACGGGCAAGGCGCCGGCAGCCGGATCCTGGGCCGGCGGAGTCCGGAAGACGGACGGATCCGGGACCGTGTTCCCAGGGAGATGACCATTCCCCCCTCGCCCTGGGCGTCCGGTCCGTGAAATTCTGCGTGCGCACCGCGCACGGCCGCGTTACCCAAAAGTACGATGGCGGGCGCGACGCCAATGCGCGCATGGATCGATCTTTGGGAGGCGGCGTGAGCGCCATCGAGCAGACAGAGGCAGCACGCCCTCGGGGCACGCGCCTGCCGCGCCGTGCCCGAAGGAACCAGCTCCTCGGCGCGGCCCAGGAGGTGTTCGTCGCCCAGGGGTACCACGCGGCGGCCATGGACGACATCGCCGAACGGGCCGGCGTGAGCAAGCCGGTGCTGTACCAGCACTTCCCGGGCAAGCTGGAGCTCTACCTGGCGCTGCTCGACCAGCACTGCGAGGCCCTGCTCCAGTCGGTGCGCACCGCGCTCGCGTCCACGTCGGACAACAAGCTGCGCGTCGCGGCCACCATGGACGCCTACTTCGCGTACGTCCAGGACGAGGGCGGCGCCTTCCGGCTGGTCTTCGAGTCCGACCTCACCAACGAGCCGGCCGTGCGCGAGCGCGTCGACCGGGTCTCGCTGCAGTGCGCCGAGGCGATCTCGGACGTCATCGCCGAGGACACCGGTCTCTCCCAGGACGAGTCGATGCTGCTGGCCGTCGGCCTCGGCGGCGTCTCGCAGGTCGTGGCCCGCTACTGGCTGTCCAGCTCGTCCCCGGTGCCCCGGGACAAGGCGGTGGCCCTGCTGACCTCGCTGGCCTGGCGCGGCATCGCGGGCTTCCCGCTGCACGCCACCGACGGACAGCTGACCGCCGAAGGCCACTGACCGCGCACGCGAGGACAGGGCCTGTCACCGCGCCCCACGGGGCCGGTGACAGGCCCTGTTCGCTCTTGGCGTGCCGTACGCGGGCCGTGCCCGTCCCCTCACCGGGCTAATGTGGGCTGGTACGGCGCGGGATCCTCGCGCAAGGCTGACCGTTCGGAGGGACATAGCCGTGGAGGTCAAGATCGGCGTGCAGCACGCACCCCGGGAGATCGTGCTGGAGAGCGGACAGTCCGCCGAGGAGGTCGAGAAGGCGATCGCCGACGCTCTCGCGGGCACGTCGCAGCTGCTCAGCCTGACGGACGAGAAGGGCCGCAAGGTCCTCGTACCGGCCGACAAGATCGCATACGTCGAGCTCGGCGAGCCGGCGGTGCGCCGGGTGGGCTTCGGCGCGCTCTGAGCGACGCGCCCGAAGGCGTGTGAAAGGCCCGGTGGACGTGAGTCCGCCGGGCCTTTCGGCTACGCGGACACCCGCGGACATCTCAGGGTCGGATCAGGGTCGGATCAGGGTCGGCCGGGGGCGCCGAGAGGATTGTCATCCCGAGTGACCGGGTAGGACGGGTGTGACCGCACTGCCCGCCCCGCATCCCCCGCGAGGTGATCCCCCGTGTTCCTGGAAGCTCTCGGTTCCGCCCTGCTCGGTGCCGCACTGGCCTGGGCCGCCGCGCACCGTTTCGCCGGCCGCCTCCCCGTGCGGGGCGCCGTGCTCCTCACCGGCGCGCTCGGCGCGGTCTTCGGCGCGCTCGTGACCCATGGGGCGCTCGGGCCCGGGCACTTCCTGGCCACTCTCGTCGGCGCCGTCGCGATCGCGGCTGTCCTGCTGTCGCTGCTGCTGCGGCCGGCCGCGCGACGGCTGCGCCGCTCAGCCACCGTCTGACGGACCCTCCGGCCGTCGGCGGACCCGCGGCTGAGGCGTCGTCACGGCGCGGACACCACGACGCGGCCGGGCATCCCGTGCGGGACGCGCCGACCGCGTACGTACAGCCTGCGGGAGATCAGAAGAGACGGCGTCAGGCGGCGAGGCCCAGCGCGGCCATCCGCTTGGTGTGCGCCTCGGTGATCCGCGAGAACATCCGGCCGACCTCGGCGAGGTCGAAGCCCGCGGCCATCCCCTCCACGCCGCCGACCAGCATCGTCGACAGCGCGTCGCGCTCCGCGACCACCCGCTGCGCCTGCGACAGCGCCTCGCCCATCAGCCGGCGGGCCCACAGGGCGAGCCGGCCGCCGACCCGCGGGTCGGCGTCGATCGCGGCCCGGACCTTCTCGACGGCGAAGTTGCCGTGGCCCGTGTCGTCGAGGACCGACAGCACCAGGGCGCGGGTGTCGGAGTCGAGGCGGGCCGCGACCTCCCGGTAGAAGTCACTGGCGATCGAGTCGCCGACGTACGCCTTGACCAGGCCCTCCAGCCAGTCCGACGGGGCGGTCTGGCGGTGGAAGTCGTCCAGCGCGCGGGCGAACGGCTCCATGGCCTCGGTCGGCTCGGCGTCCACGGCGGCGAGCCGGTCGCGCAGCCGCTCGAAGTGGTGGAACTCGGCGGAGGCCATCTTCGCCAGCTCCGCCTTGTCCGCGAGGGTCGGCGCCAGCTTGGCGTCCTCGGCGAGCCGCTCGAAGGCCGCGAGCTCGCCGTAGGCGAGCGCGCCGAGCAGGTCGATCACGGCGGCGCGGTACTGCGGCACGGCGGAGGCCGTGGCCCAGTCCTGGGCGGCGATACCGGTGGGTGTGGCGTTGTCAGGCGTCTCCATGAGCCGCACAATAGCCCGCTCGGGCGGTCCGCCCGGGGCCCGGTCCGCGCCGGTGCGGCCCTGTGACCGTGGCCTCGTCCGGAATTCTCCCGACACACCTGCGCGATTCCGGGGTACAGTGGTAATGCGCCTGCTGAGTATGCGGACAAGTTTTCGCACGTTCGGACGTACCCAGGAGGCCGACTCATGAATGAGGATGCCCGGTCGGTGGCCCGATCGGCTCCGGCCCGACAACCCTTCCGGCGGACCCGCGGAAGGGCCCCTCAGCGGCACGACGCTCGAGCGACGGCAGTGGTCCCGCGCCCTACCGGGCGGTGATCCTCGCGATCCCGCCGACGGATTGCGGCACGGTGAGACCCCCTTCGTTCGCCTCGCGCCGCGTCTCACAGAAGAGGCAGCACCCTGAGTACGACTTTCCGAGAGCTCGGGATCCTTCCCGAGACCGCCGAGGCCCTCGAAGCCGTCGGCATCGTGACCCCCTTCCCCATCCAGGAGATGACGCTCCCGGTCGCCCTGTCCGGCACCGACGTCATCGGCCAGGCCAAGACCGGTACGGGCAAGACCCTCGGTTTCGGCCTCCCCATCCTCGAGCGCGTCGTCGTCCCCGCCGACGCCGAGGCCGGGCGTGCCACCCCGAGGAGCTGACCGAGGCCCCGCAGGCCCTCGTCGTCGTCCCCACCCGTGAGCTGTGCCAGCAGGTCACCAACGACCTGCTGACCGCCGGCAAGGTGCGCAACGTGCGCGTCCTCGCCATCTACGGCGGCCGGGCCTACGAGCCGCAGGTCGAGGCGCTGCAGAAGGGCGTCGACGTGGTCGTCGGCACCCCGGGCCGCCTGCTCGACCTGGCCGGCCAGCGCAAGCTCGACCTGTCGAAGATCAAGACGCTCGTCCTCGACGAGGCCGACGAGATGCTCGACCTGGGCTTCCTGCCCGACGTCGAGAAGATCCTCAGCATGCTTCCGGCGAAGCGTCAGACCATGCTGTTCTCGGCGACCATGCCGGGCGCCGTCATCGGTCTGGCCCGCCGCTACATGTCGAAGCCCACGCACATCCGCGCCACCTCGTCGGACGACGAGGGCGTGACCCACGCCAACATCGCGCAGCACGTCTTCCGTGCCCACAACATGGACAAGCCGGAGCTGGTCTCCCGCATCCTGCAGGCCCGCGGCCGCGGCCTCGCGATGATCTTCTGCCGCACCAAGCGCACCGCCGCCGACATCGCCGAGCAGCTGGAGCGCCGCGGCTTCGCCTCCGGCGCCGTCCACGGCGACCTCGGCCAGGGCGCCCGCGAGCAGGCGCTGCGCGCCTTCCGCAACGGCAAGGTCGACGTACTCGTCGCCACCGACGTCGCCGCCCGCGGCATCGACGTCGAGGGCGTCACCCACGTCATCAACTACCAGATCCCCGACGACGAGAAGACCTACCTCCACCGCACCGGCCGAACCGGCCGCGCGGGCGCGAGCGGTACGGCGATCACCCTCGTCGACTGGGACGACATCCCGCGCTGGCAGCTGATCAACAAGGCGCTCGGCCTCGACTTCCACAACCCGGTCGAGACGTACTCCAGCTCGCCGCACCTCTACGAGGCCCTCGACATCCCCGCCGGCACCAAGGGCATACTGCCGCGCGCCGAGCGCACCCGTGCCGGTCTGGACGCCGAGGTGATCGAGGACCTGGGCGAGCCGGGCGGCCGTCGTGGCCGCGGCGGACGCCAGGAGCGCGAGAAGGCCGCCGAGGAGCGTCCGGCCCGTACCCCGCGCCAGCGCCGCCGTACGCGGAGTGGCGAGGGTGTCGCCGACGCGGCGACCACCACCGCTCCCGTGGCCGTGGACCAGACCACCCCCGAGGCGACCGACGGTGCCGAGGCGCCGGCCGGTCCGCGTCGCCCGCGCCGCCGCCGTACCCGCGGTGGCGGAGTCGGCGCCGGTGTGCCGGTCGCGGGTGCGACCCCGGCCGCCGCTGCCGCCCCGGTGGAGCCGGCCGAGGCTCCCGAGCCCGTGAAGACGGTGGAGCCCGCGCAGCCGGCCGCCGTCGAGACCCCGGTCGCCCCGGCCCCGGTCGTCGAGACCCCCGTCGTGGAGACCCCGGCCGCCGAAGGCCGTCCCCGCCGACGTCGTGGCCGTGGTGGCGAGGCCCGTACGGCCCCGGCGACCGCCGAGGCCGTGACCGAGACCGTGTCCGCGTCCGCGCCCGTCGATGTCGCTCCCGCCGTCACCGTCATGGAGGAGGCCCCGCGCCGCCGTCGTGGCGGGCGCGCGGAGGCCGCCGAGCCGGCCGCCCAGGCCGCTCCGGTGACCGCGCCGGCCGAGACGCCGCGCGCCGAGGCCCCCGCCGCCGAGGGTGGCCGTGGCCGCCGTTCGCGTGGCCGTGGCCGTACCGCCGAGGCTCCGGCCGCGCCGGCCGTCGCCGAGCCGCGTCAGCGGGCCGCTTCGGCGCCCGCCTCCGCGCCGCGCAAGCGTCCGGTGCGTCCGCGCCGTACGGAGGAGGGCGTGTCCTTCCAGACCGTGGAGTCGGCCGCCGCCGCGCTGGCCGCCGCCGCGGTCGTCCCGGCCCAGGCCGCCCAGGAGCGGAAGCCGGTCCGTACGGCCGCCGCTCCCGCCGCGACCGCCCCGGCCGCCGTTCCCGCGCAGGCCACCGCCGCGCCGGTCGCCGCCGCACCGGCCTCGGCCGGTCCGCGGGGCCGCCGCCGGGTCACCCGCCCGGTGACCGACACCGCCGAGCCCGCCGCCGCGCCGAAGGCCGAGGAGCCGGTGGCTCCCGTGGCCGCCGCGCCGGTGGAGGAGCCGAAGCCGGCCCGTCGCCGGGCGACCCGCCGGGCGTCGAGCCCGGTGACGTCGACCGCGGGCACCGGTGCCGTGGTGATCGTCGAGTCGGCCCCGGCCGCCGCGCCCGTCGCGGAGCCGAAGGCCGAGGCGCCGAAGGCCGCCGAGCCCCAGGCGGAGGAGCCCAGGGCAGAGGCGCCGAAGAAGGCGGCCCCGCGCAAGCGGACCGTCAAGAAGGCCGTCACCGCCGAGCCCGTCGCCGCCGAGCCGGCCGCGGAGCCCGAGGCCCCGAAGGCGCCGCGCAAGCGCGCGGCCGCCAAGAAGGCCGTCGCGGAGCCGGTCGCCGAGCCGAAGGCCGACGAGGCCCCGGCCGAGGCGCCGAAGAAGGCCGCCCCGCGCAAGCGGACCGTCAAGAAGGCCGTCACCGCCGAGCCGGTCGTCGAGGCCGACGCGCCCGCCGAGGCCCCCAAGGCCCCGCGCAAGCGCGCCACCGCCAAGAAGACCGTCGCGGCCCCGGCCGCCGAGCCGGTCGCCGCCGAGCCGGTCGCCGCCGAGGCCGAGGCCGAGGCGCCGAAGAAGGCCGCGCCCCGCAAGCGCGCGACCACGAAGAAGGCGGTCGCCGCCGTGGCCCCGGACGCGTCCGAGCCGAAGACGGCGCCCCGGCGTCGTACGGCGAAGAAGGCCGTCGAGGCCGTGACCGCGGAGGCCCCGGCCGCCGCGGAGCAGCCGAAGAAGGCGGCGCCGCGCAAGCGCGCCACCAAGAAGGCCGCCGCGCCCGAGGCGTGACGGCTGCGATGACCGCACCGCGGCCCGGTTCCTCGTCGAGGGACCGGGCCGCGGTGCGTACGGCTCCGGTTACAGTCCTTTCATGAGCAAGCCCCGCTCCCTGGCGCTGCCGCCCCGCACCCGCACCTACCGGCTGTCCACCGCGCGCGGCGAGTTCGCCGTCCTCGACACGGCGCCGCCCGCCGGCGTCCCCCGGCACGGCACGGCGCTGCTGCTGCCCGGCTTCACCGGCAGCAAGGAGGACTTCCTGGCCCTGCTCGGGCCGCTGAGCGAGGCCGGCTACCGCGCGGTCGCCGTCGACGGCCGCGGCCAGCACGAGACCCCGGGCCCGCGCGGCCGGGCGGCCTACCGCCGCAAGGCGCTCGCGCTCGACGCGGTGGCGCAGGCCGCGGCGCTCGGCGACGGCCCGGTGGATCTGCTCGGCCATTCCTTCGGCGGCCTGGTGGCCCGCGCGGCGGCGGACCTCGCCCCCGAGGCGTACCTCTCCCTGACGCTGCTCTCCTCCGGCCCGGGCCGGGTCGCCCGCGGCCAGCGGGTCCGCGTCCGCGCGCTGCGCACCGCGCTCGCGCTGCTGTCGAAGGAACGGGTCTGGTCGGCGACCCGCTGGCTGGACACCCGCGGCGAGGAGCCGGGGGCGGCGGATCCGCCGGAGATCGTACGGTTCCTGCGCCGCCGCTGGATGCGCACCCGGATCGCCCAGCTCGCGGGCGCGGGCCGGCTGCTGGTCGGCGACCCGGACGGGACGGCGGCGCTGCGGGCGCTGCCCCTGCCGCTGCACATCGCGTACGGGGCGGAGGAGACGGTCTGGCCGGTTCCGGACCTGGCGGCGGCCGCCGCCCGTACCGGCGCCCATCACACGGTGGTGGCCGGCGCCGGCCACTCCCCCAACGTGTCGCACCCGGTGGAGCTGGCGGCGCGGCTCACCGCCTTCTGGGACCTCGCCGCGCGGGATCCTCGCTCGCGCGGCCTCGGCTCCCGGGACCTCAGTTCTGGCACACCATCCGCAGGTGCTGCCAGAAACCGTCGCGCAGCGCCCGGCGCAGCGGAGGGTGGCCGCGCAGCGAGCGCTTGAGCAGGCGCTCCGCCTCGGTGAGCAGTTCGCCGTCGACGGGCCCGGGCAGATACGGGTGGCCGGGCAGCAGCTCGGCCAGCCGGTCGCGGCCGCGCTCGGCGAACCAGGTGGCGGCGATGCGCGCGCCGACGAAGGCGACGTCCTCGCGGGAGGGCAGTGGCGCGTTCTCGTTCTCGTAGAGGGTGACGGGCTTGCGGGTCACGTACGGCCGGCAGAAGTCGAGGTCGAAGACGCGCTGGCTGTCGACCTCCCACAGCAGCGGGTCGGCCTGGTTGCCGTGGTCGGCGGCCTCGATGCCCCACAGGTGCACGCGCGCGCCGTAGCCCTGCGCGGCCTCGACGGCCGAGACCAGGTCCTCGTCGCCGCCGACGAGGGCGGCGTCGCTGATGGCCCGGTGCCGGGCGAGGGACTCCAGGTCGGTGCGGATGAGGGAGTCGACGCCCTTCTGCTGGTTGTTGGCGTTGAGGTTGCCGAGGCGCACCTTGACGTCGGGCAGCTCGGCGATGGCCTGCTGCTCGGAGGTGTGGATACGGCGGCGGGCCCCGTCGTACCAGTAGACGCGCAGCAGCCGGCTGTCGGCGAAGATCGTGCGCGCGGTGTCGATGAAGGCGTCGATCAGGCCCTCGGCGTCGAGGTCGAAGTTGCGCCGGTCCTCGGTTCCGGCGACCAGCAGGCCGGCGGAGGCGTACACGTACCCGGCGTCGACGAAGATCGCGTGTGTCGAGGGGGTCTTCGCCACCTCGGCCAGCATGCGGCGCAGCAGCTCGTTGGTGTGCTCCAGGCGTGCCTCGACCGCGGCCAGCGCCGCCGTCCGCCCGTCGGGCGGCTCGTCCGGCCCGTCGCTCTCTACCAGCGAGTAGTTAGTCATCCGAAAAATTTCCTTAGCGTAGGGAATGTTTGGGTGGTACACCTCGTTGAGTAGGTATGTAACCCCAGTTCTCCATGTGGAGGATCACTCGACGAAGGGAGAAGCCTGTGCGCTTCGAAATCCTGCGCCTCGACGACATCGACGGTACGCCCGTCGACCGGACCGTCGTCGACGCCGCCTCCGTCAACGGGATCGTGCAGCAGGCCGCAGCGATCGGCCAGCGCATTTGGATCCGGCCGGCCGACGCCTCGGCTTCGTAGCGGCTACCGCCTTTGGACACCGCGCCCCCGCATGGACTCCGCTGACGGAATCCGTACGGGGGCGCAGTGCTGTCCGGGCCGCTCGGGGGTCGGACGGGATCAGGTTCCCTGGATGATCTGGGTGACGCCGTTCACGATCTGCTGGACGGCGATGGCGGAGAGCATCATGCCCGCGAGCCGGGTCACCAGGACGACGCCGCCGTCCTTGATGACGCGGATGATCAGCAGCGAGTAGCGCATGGTCACCCACAGCACCACGTGCATGGCGACGATGGCGCTCCACACCGAGATCTGCTGACCGAAGCCGTCGGCGTTCTGCACGGCCAGGATGACGGACACGATCGCGCCCGGGCCGGCCAGCAGCGGCATGCCCAGGGGGACGAGGGCGACGTTGACATCCTTGGTCTGCTTCGGCTCGTCGGTCTTGCCGGTGAGCAGGTCGAGCGCGATGAGCAGCAGGAGCAGACCTCCCGCGATCATCAGGGCGGGGACGGAGACGTGCAGATACGCCAGGATCTGCTGGCCGAGGACGCCGAAGACGCTGATGACGCCGAAGGCGACGGCGACGGCCTGCCAGGCCATCCGGCGCTGCACCTTGGTGGCGCGGCCGGAGGTCAGGGCGAGGAAGATCGGCGTGATCCCGGGGGGATCCATGATCACGAAGAGGGTCAGGAAGAGCGAGCCGAAGACGGCGACGTCGAACACGGTGTATGGGCCTTGCGGGAAAAGGGGCGAACACGACATCCGGAATGAGTGATTCCGGAAAAAGGGCGGCATGGGGCCGGGATGGGGGTCCCACGCAGGACGTCAGATCAGGGGGCCATGGCCCGGGCGCGCACCCCACCGGTCACCCCGCGGGACGGGGTGGGTGAAGGGCAGCCGGGCCGGATACGCGGAAGAGCGCGGGCCGAAAAAAGGAGGGTCAGCGGAGCCCGCCGGCGCCGGGCACCGGGAAGGCACCCGTGGCGCGGCGCGTGATCTCGCCGTAGATCTCGGGATCGGTCGTGAAGTCACCGAGGCCGACGGTCTTGCGGCTGCCGTGGTAGTCGCTGGAGCCGGTGGCCAGCAGCCCCAGCTCGCCGGCCATCCCGCGCAGCCGCGCCCGGGTCGGCTCGTCGTGGTCCATGTGGTCGACCTCGATGCCGTCGAGACCGGCCGCGGCGAGACGCGCGATCGCGGACTCGGGCACGCACTGGCCGCGCTTGACCGCCAGCGGATGCGCGAAGACCGTCACGCCGCCGGCCGCCTTGACCAGCCGGATCGCCTCGAACGGGTCCAGCTCGTGCTTCTCGACGTGCGCCCGGCCGCCGTCCGCCAGCCACTCGGGCGTGAACGCGCCCGACACATCCGGTACGACACCCAGCTCGACCAGCGCCTCCGCGACATGCGGGCGCCCCACCGAGCCGTCACCGGCGATCCGGGCGACCTGCTCCCACGTCACCGGGACACCGAGCGCCCGAAGCTTCTCGACCATGCCGCGCGCCCGCGGCACCCGGTCGTCCCGGACCAGCTCGCGCTCGGCGGCGAACGCGGGCTCCTCGGGGTCGAAGAGGTACGCCAGCATGTGCAGGCTCACCCCGTCCAGGCGGCACGACAGCTCGGCGCCGGTGACGAGCGTGAGCCCCTCCGGCAGCGCGGCGATCGCCTCCGCGTACCCGCGGGTCGTGTCGTGATCGGTCAGCGCGACGACGTCCAGCCCGGCGGCCGCGGCATTGCGCACCAGCTCGGCGGGGGTGTCCGTGCCATCCGAGGCCGTGGAGTGGGTGTGCAGGTCGATACGCACGACGCGGGACTCCAGGGTTTCGGGGCGGACGAGAGCAACGCTTCAGCATAACGGGCGAATCGAACGCCCTCGTACGGACTCGACAAACCCGACGCCCCTTACGGGGTGGGGTGGGGGACGCCAGGGGGCGGTACGGGGTGAGGTCGGGGACCGGCATGGGCGCAGAGCGTCTGCCGGTACGGGTGTGAGCGCGGCCCGCACACAAAGGCACCGGCACCGGGCACCCCGCACCCCGCACGTCACGGCGAGTCGAGTCGGGTCGGGGCGGGATCAGCCCAGCAGCCTCGGCGTCAGCGCCCCGAACGGCAGCAGGTCCACTTCCGCGCCCGCGTCGCGGATGTCGGTGAGGATGAGTTCGTCGTACATGAGCAGGCCGGACTGTTCGGGCCAGACGATCGCCCACAGCCACAGGCCGCGCGCCTCGCCCGCGAAGACCGCGCGGTCGTGGGGGGCGTCGGTGACGTGCCAGAGGGGGGTGGGGCGGCCCGCGGCAAGGACCTTGACCTGGGGCGGCTTGTCGATCGACATGCCGCCGGAGCCGGGGTCGGGGCCGTCGATGCCGGCGAAGCGGGCGCCGAGGCCGACGCCCAGTTCCTCGGCGACGAGCAGCAGCTCGCCGATGCCGCCCAGGGGGCCGGGGCCCGAGCAGGCGACGGCGGTCGCGCGCCCGCCGCTGCGGTCGTCGCCGGCGTACGCGACTCCGGTGAAGAGCCATCCGACGGGCAGGGGCCACGGCATCCACACGGGCACGTGGGCCCGGTGCACCACCACGCCGAGGGCCTCGACGCTGGGCGGGATCACGGGCTGCAGCGGGTACACCGAGCCGTGTACGTCGCACTGCCAGGAGTCGGCGAAGAGACCGGGCGCCCTGACCCGGCCACCGCACTTCGGGCAACTGGGTTCGCCCCTCATAGGGCTCAACGGTCCTAGCTCTCGGGCCTCGCGTCAAGGACGATCACCAGCGATCACCCGTCCGGCCCGAAAGGTTCACCCGGGCCTGAACGCGCGGCCATGGACACGTCCCCCACCCGTCTCCCGCGCCCCACGCGCCCCGTATGTCAGCGCGCCGGAGACCCCGCGCTAGGGCCTTTCTTTTGGGTCAGGCTGGATCAGGGAGCGGGGTCCGGTGCGTGTGATCGCAAGGCGGAGGAGGGAGACAACGCGGAGCGTTGGCGACCGACGACAACGCGGCGAGCGCGCGTGCCGGGGCACGCGACCCCAGCAAGATCCAAAAGAAAGGCCCTAGTCCAGGCGTACGGACGTCCGCCGCGGGTCGCGCAGGTCCGTGCCGTTCACCAGCCAGCGCTCCTCCAGGGCCTCGGCCCCGTGCACCCGCTTCCAGGCGGCCTCGTTGGAGGTCATCGGCAGCAGCGGGAGGAACCGCACGGGGTCCATCGGCTCGTCCAGGTCGAGGTCCTCGACGAGGCCGCCCGGTTCGGCGACCAGGACGGAGCTGAAGGGCGCGCCCGGCCACAGCGGGTCACCCACGTCGAGCGAGGCGCCGGGGGCCACGATCACGCCCTCGACCTGCGGACTCGCGGCCAGGACCGCGAGCGGGCGGAGCACCTTGTCGGTGTCGGCGCGGCCGGCCCGTATCGAGAGGACCAGCTCGGCGCGGGGGCCCTTGACGGGGTCGGCGAGGACGGCCGTCGGGTCGGCCATCGGCTGGGCGGACATGCCGAGGGTGGCGTAGCGCACCAGGCCGGCCTCGGCGTCCATGAAGCGAAGCACCTCGATCCGGTCGGTACCGAGGAAGGTGACGGCGGCGCGGGCGTCCGGCTCGCCGAGGGCCATGCGCAGCCGGGCTTCGACCAGAGCGAGAATTTCTGCCATGGAGCGAGCATAAAGCGCGTATGGAACGGGCAAAGTAAGGGATTGACCCTCAGTCGGCTGATAGTCTTGGCCACTGGTCGGACTTCCGACTGCTCGTCACACGTCATCCCTCACCAGGGACCGGCCGGAGGAGGTGGGACTGCGATGGATCGAAGTCGATCGGGCAGTACCAGCCGCTCTTCCGCCGCCACACCGCCGCAGTCGTAACCCCGGCGCGGACGGTCTCCTCAGGTGGCCGGTGACGTCAGGACCCCACCGCGGTCCTCATCTCCGGCACCTCGCACGACGGAAGAGCGCCCTCGTCTCCCGAGAGCACCGCTCTCCCCCGAGAGCAGCGCTCTTCGCCCCGTCTGTTGCGAACGCCGTCACCGCGATCCCCGGTGCCGCCCGCTTTGTGGACGACATGGTTCCACGTCCCCATTCCGGGCTGTGCCACGCTCGCCGACGGCCTCTCCGTGAAGGAGTACGCCCATGTCGATGATCCGTGACCTGCGCGCCGCCGTACGCCCCTCCCTGCGGCACTCTCTTCGGCACCCGCTGCGCAAGCACACCGGCCCGGCCGCGCCCGCCTCCCCGTACGCCGGCTACGACGCCACCCGCGACCCGTCGGCGCCCACCGCCGTCGTCGACTGCGCCGTCTACCGCGACGGCCGCCGCATCGACGACCGCGACTGCCTGACGCCGCGCGGCGCGATGCAGCAGGTGCGGGAGAGCGGCGGCTTCGCCTGGATCGGTCTGCACGAGCCGACCGAGGCCGAATTCGCCGGTATCGCCGCCGAGTTCGGGCTGCACCCGCTCGCCGTAGAGGATGCCGTCCACGCCCACCAGCGGCCCAAGCTGGAGCGCTACGACGACACCCTCTTCACCGTCTTCAAGACCATCCACTACGTCGAGCACGCCGAGCTGACCGCCACCAGCGAGGTCGTGGAGACCGGCGAGGTCATGGTCTTCACCGGCCCCGACTTCGTCATCACCGTCCGGCACGGCGGCCAGGGCTCGCTGCGCAACCTCCGCCACCGCCTCCAGGGCGACCCGGAGCTGCTGGCCAAGGGCCCCTCGGCGGTCCTGCACGCCATCGCCGACCACGTCGTCGACGGCTACATCGCGGTCGCGGACGCCGTCGAGCTCGACATCGACCAGATCGAGATCGACGTCTTCTCGCCGCCCGCCAAAGGCTCCACGCGCGGCGCCGACACCGGGCGGATCTACCAGCTCAAGCGCGAGGTGCTGGAGTTCAAGCGGGCCGTCACGCCGCTGATGCGCCCGCTGCAGCTGCTCAGCGAGCGGCCGATGCGGCTGGTCGACCCCGACATCCAGAAGTACTTCCGGGACGTGGCCGACCATGTCGCGCGCGTCCAGGAGCAGGTCGTCGGCTTCGACGAGCTGCTGAACTCGATCCTCCAGGCCAACCTCGCGCAGGCGACCGTCGCCCAGAACGAGGACATGCGCAAGATCACCTCGTGGGCGGCGATCGTGGCCGTCCCGACGGCGGTCTGCGGCGTGTACGGGATGAACTTCAAGCACATGCCGGAGCTGGAGTGGCGGTTCGGCTACCCCATGGTGCTCGTGGGCATCGCCACCATCTGTTTCACCATCCACCGCACGCTCAAGCGCAACGGCTGGCTGTAGCCCGCCTGGCAGGAAGCAGGGGGTCGGGGGCCCGCCGGTCGATAGGCTGCGGGCATGACAGACGCGCTGTTCGGGTCCGCCCTCGTCGAGGAGGCCACCAGGAAGTCCGGCCTCGTCTGGGTACGGGGCCAGGCCCCGGCCGCCCGGGCACTCTGGCACGTATGGCACGAGGGCGGGGCGCTCGTCGTCGGCGACGGCCCCGGCGAGCAGCCGCTGCCCGGGCTCGTCGACGGCGCCACCGCCGAGGTCACCGTCCGCAGCAAGGACAAGGGCGGCCGGCTCGTGGCCTGGACCGCCGCCGTACACGAGCTGCCGCCCGGTACGGAGGAGTGGGACGCGGCCGTCGCCGAGCTGCGGGGCAAGCGGCTGAACGCGCCCGACGCCGAGACGATGCCCGCGCGCTGGGCGCGCGAGTGCCGGGTGCTGCGCCTCGTCCCCCGGGAGTCGACCACCGAGCTGCCGGACGGCTCGCTGGCCGCCGTACCGCTGCCGTCGGCGGCGATCACCCGTGAGCCGGTGCCGGCGGCACTGCCGAAGCTGCTGCTGAGGCGTAAGCGCCGCCGGGGCTGACCCGGCACGGGGGCCGTCAGGTACGAGGGCCCTCAGGTACGGGGCAGCTGCTGCCCGTAGTCCACGGTCTGGCCCTCCGCGGGCTCGGCCAGCGGGAAGTCGCGGTCCCACTCGGACAGCACCACCACGCCCGCGCCGCCGCCGCGTGCCAGGCGGAGCGGGAACGGCTTGCCGTCCAGGGAGACGTCGAGGGAGCCGCCGTCGCCGTTCTGACCGCCCCGGATGTTGATGGTGCGGATGCCGCCGATCTTCTCGTGGTCGCCCTTGACCACGGTGCCGTGCAGCGCGACCAGACCGTCGAGCAGCAGCCCCATGTCGGTGAAGCCGCGCAGCTGCTTGTACGAGGGGTCGTCCTCGGGCACCTTCACGTACTTGTCGTCGAGCTTGTCGGCGGCCTGGGCCCCGCCGTCCCCGCCCTTGCCCGAACCCGAACCCGAACCGGAACCGGAACCCGACCCTGTGCCGGATCCGGACCCCGGCCCCGAGCCCGACCCGGACTCCTCGTGCGCCCAGAAACCCGCGTCCGCCTTCAGGAAGAGTTCCTCCCCGACCCGCAGCAGCTCGAAGGTGCCGTTCTTCGTCGTCACCGACCCGGTGCCGCCGTCCGGCTTGAGCCGCATGTTCAGCTTGTACGTGCCGCCCTTGCTGACCAGCGTGCCCGCGAGCCGTACCGCCTTCGCCCCGTCCGCCGCCGCCTGGGCCTTCTTCTCGATGGCGGGCGCCTCGAGCTTCCCGACCCCGTTGGTCCCCGCGTCCGGATCGACTTCGTCGCCGCCGCAGCCGGTCAGCGTGGCCGCGAGGCCGGCACACAGGGCCAGGGGAAGCGCGGCGCGGCGGATGCGCGGGAACGGACGGAGAAGGGTCACCAGGGCACCTCTCTGTTCGGTGAGGGGGGACGGGGGGCCGGCGGAACCGGAGTCCGGTGGGGGCGGCCGACGGCAGCGTACCGGGGCCGGCCCGCGCGTCCCGCAGCCGCCCACGGGACGCCGTCCGGGGGTGCTGCCGAAGCGTCATAGATCGACACGGGCTAGCCTGAATCAGGCACATTCAGCGACAAGAGGGCCACAAACCGGATCATCCGGCACGAAGGAGGCGCGAGGCATGGCGGCAGGCGCCCCTCGGATCTTCGTCTCCCATCTCGCCGGCGTCCCCGTCTTCGATCCCGTCGGCGACCAGGTCGGCCGGGTCAGCGATCTGGTGGCCATGCTGCGGGTGGGCCGCCGCCCGCCACGGCTGCTCGGCATGGTCGTCGAGGTGCTGTCCCGGCGCCGGGTCTTCGTCCCCATGACCCGGATCACCGGCGTCGAGTCCGGCCAGGTCATCTCCACCGGCGTGGTCAACATGCGCCGCTTCGAACAGCGCCCCACCGAACGGCTCGTCCTCGGCGAACTGCTCGACCGGCGGGTCCGGCTCGTCGAGCCGGACGGCCGCGAGGGCGAGGAGGTCACCGTCCTCGACGTGGCCATCCAGCAGCTGCCGGCCCGCCGTGACTGGGAGATCGACAAGGTCTTCGTCCGGCGCGGCAAGGGCGGCGCGCTGCGGCGCAAGGGCGAGACGCTGACGGTGGAGTGGTCGGCCGTCACCGGCTTCTCGCTCGAAGAACACGGGCAGGGCGCGGAGAACCTGGTCGCCACCTTCGAGAACCTGCGCCCCACCGACCTCGCCAACATGCTGCACCACCTCTCCCCAAGCGCCGGGCCGAGGTCGCCACCGCCCTCGACGACGACCGGCTCGCCGACGTCCTGGAGGAGCTGCCGGAGGACGACCAGATCGAGATCCTCGGCAAGCTGAAGGAGGAGCGGGCCGCGGACGTCCTGGAGGCGATGGACCCGGACGACGCGGCCGACCTGCTGTCGGAGCTGCCGGAGGAGGAGAAGGAGCGGCTGCTCACGCTGATGCGGCCGAGCGACGCGGCGGACGTACGGCGGCTCATGGCGTACGAGGAGCGGACCGCGGGCGGTCTGATGACCACCGAGCCGATCGTGCTGCGGCCGGACGCCACGGTCGCCGACGCGCTCGCCCGGGTGCGCCAGCAGGACAACTCCCCGGCGCTCGCGGCGCAGGTGTACGTGTGCCGGCCGCCGGACGAGACGCCGACCGGCAAGTACCTGGGCACGGTGCACTTCCAGCGGCTGCTGCGGGACCCGCCGTTCACGCTGGTCGGGGCGCTGATCGACAGCGATCTGCCGCCGCTCGGGCCGGACACCCCGCTGCCCGCCGTCACCAGCTATTTCGCCGCGTACAACCTGGTCGCGGCGCCGGTGGTGGACGAGAGCGGCTCGCTGCTCGGCGCGGTGACCGTGGACGACGTCCTCGACCACCTGCTGCCGGACGACTGGCGGGAGACCGAGTTCCACGCGCCGCACGAGCGCGCGGAGCGGGAGCGGGCCGAACGGGACGAGGGGGTGCGCGGTGGCTGAACGGACGCAGGACCGGGACCGGGAACGGGAACGGGACCGCGAGCGAGAGCGCGACAGGGACCGCGAGCGCGACCGGGAGCGGGCCCTGCCCCGGATCCGGCTCGACCAGCCCCGCATCCGTCGCGCCCGGCTGCTGCCGGAGTACGACCCCGAGGCGTTCGGGCGGATGTCGGAGCGCATCGCCCGCTTCCTGGGCACGGGACGGTTCATCGTCTGGATGACGGTGATCATCATCGCCTGGGTGGTGTGGAACGTGTCCGCGCCCCGGGAGCTGCGCTTCGACAACTACCCCTTCATCTTCCTGACCCTGATGCTGTCGCTGCAGGCCTCGTACGCGGCCCCGCTGATCCTGCTCGCGCAGAACCGGCAGGACGACCGGGACCGGGTCAATCTGGAGCAGGACCGCAAGCAGAACGAGCGCTCGATCGCCGACACCGAGTACCTGACGCGGGAGATCGCCGCGCTGCGCATGGGCCTGGGCGAGGTGGCGACCCGCGACTGGATGCGCTCGGAGCTGGAGGACCTGCTCAAGGAGCTGGACGACCGGCACGGGAACGGACACCGGGACGGCCGCCGCGAGGGGCCCGGGAACCGGCAGGGAGAGCGACAAGGACGGCACGGCGGTCTATTCCCGTACGGGGACGGGAAACGGAGTGATCTACCCGACCGCTGACGGGGCTTTCACCGGCCGGTGGTGGTCGCCGTACCATCGGAGTCATGGCTACGGAAGACGCGGTGCGCGAAGCACTGGCGACGGTGAACGACCCCGAGATCAACAAGCCGATCACCGAACTCGGCATGGTGAAATCGGTGGACATCGGGTCCGACGGACGGGTCGCGGTGACGGTCTATCTGACGGTCTCCGGCTGCCCGATGCGCGAGACCATCACCCAGCGCGTGACGGACGCCGTCTCCCGCGTCGAGGGGGTCACCGGCGTCGACGTCTCCCTGGACGTGATGAGCGACGAGCAGCGCAAGGAGCTGGCGGCGGCGCTGCGCGGCACCACGGCCGAGCGCGAGGTCCCCTTCGCCAAGCCGGGCTCGCTGACCCGGGTCTACGCGGTCGCGTCCGGCAAGGGCGGCGTCGGCAAGTCCTCGGTGACGGTCAACCTGGCGGCGGCGATGGCGGCCGACGGGCTGAAGGTCGGTGTCGTGGACGCCGACATCTACGGCCACAGCGTGCCGCGCATGCTGGGCGTGGACGGCAAGCCGACCCAGGTCGAGAACATGATCATGCCGCCGTCGGCGCACGGCGTGAAGGTCATCTCCATCGGCATGTTCACCCCGGGCAACGCACCCGTCGTGTGGCGCGGCCCGATGCTGCACCGCGCGCTCCAGCAGTTCCTCGCCGACGTGTACTGGGGCGACCTGGACGTCCTGCTGCTCGACCTGCCCCCGGGCACCGGTGACATCGCGATCTCCGTGGCGCAGCTCGTGCCGAACGCGGAGATCCTGGTCGTCACCACTCCGCAGCAGGCGGCGGCCGAGGTCGCCGAGCGCGCCGGTTCGATCGCCGTGCAGACCCACCAGAAGATCGTCGGCGTCGTCGAGAACATGTCGGGCATGCCGTGCCCGCACTGCGACGAGATGGTCGACGTGTTCGGTACGGGCGGTGGCCGGAAGGTCGCCGAGGGCCTGACCAAGACCACCGGCGCCACCGTCCCGGTGCTCGGCTCCATCCCGATCGACGTCCGGCTGCGCGAGGGCGGCGACGAGGGCAAGCCGGTCGTCCTGTCCGACCCCGACTCCCCGGCGGGCCAGGCGCTGCGCACCATCGCGGGCAAGCTCGGCGGCCGTCAGCGCGGTCTGTCGGGCCTGAGCCTGGGCATCACGCCGCGCAACAAGTTCTGATCCGCGCGCGCCGTACGCGATCCGTGTACGGCGTGTGTACGTGAAGGGGCGCCCCGGACCATCCGTCCGGGGCGCCCCTTCACGTGTACGTACGTGTCCCGTCGGGCCCGTCAGGCCCGTCAGGCTCCTCAGGAGTACGGGCCGAGGTCCTTCACCTGCGAGAAGGCGAGGCCGTACGCGCTCATGCCCCGCCCGTACGCGCCGATGTGCACGTCCGGGCCCGCGCCGGCCAGCACCCAGCCGAACTCGGTCTCGCGGTAGTGGAACGGCACCGGGACGCCGTCCACCGGCAGCGACAGCGTGGTCCAGGCGGGCCCGTCGAGGTCGTCGGCCAGCTCGAAGGCGGTCTCGGTCTGCTGGTCCAGCCAGTTGTCGCGCAGCGTGTGGTCGAGCTGCGCGGGCCAGGTGTGGGCGAGCAGCCCGGAGCCGGCCAGCCAGGCGGCCGAGGAGACCGTGGTGGCGTCCAGGAAGCCCGTACCGTCGCCGCTGCCGCCCACGGGGTGCGCGGCGACCGTCACGACGACCGTGAACCGTTCCTTCTCGGCGGTGCCCGCGTCGGACTTTATCGACGGCTCGTCACCGTGGCCCAGCGAACCGTGCCGCACGCTGCCGTCGGCCGCCGTCCCCACCCGCATCAGCCGGCGCGGGCCCGTGAAGGCCTCGTCGAGCCCGTACCAGGCGAAGGGGGCGCGTAGGAAACCGTCGGTTTCCACCCCGCGCGTCGTCGTCATCTCGGCCGCCTCCTCGTTCGTCGACAGAGGCGAGGATAGCCACCGCGGAGCGCGGTACCGGTGACGGGCCGTCGTCAGGTGGCGTCGGAGTCGTACGGCGGGTGCTCGGTCGTGCCCGGCTTGTCCTGCTTCTTCAGGAGGTCGGGCGTGCCGTCGGCCTTCTTCAGGAGGTCGGGCGTGCCGTTGACGGCCGTCGGCGCGGCGACCGGGGATGCCTGGGATGCCTGGGATGCCTGGGATGCCTGGGAAGACGTCGCCACGGCCGGGGTGTCGCGGCCGTGGACGGCGTCGGCGACGTCGCTCATCTCCTTGCGGAGGTCGAAGGAGGAACGGAGCTCGTTCAGTTCCTTCAGGTCGTCGTTCTCCGCGAGCTGCTTGCGGATGAAGTTCTTGGGGTTGAGGTCCTCGAACTCGAAGTCCTTGAACTCCGGTCCCAGCTCGCTGCGGATGTCGGCCTTGGCGCCGTCGGAGAACTCGCGGATCTTGCGGACGAAGCGGGAGACGTCCTGGATCAGCTTCGGCAGCTTGTCCGGGCCGAAGATGAGCACGGCGAGCACCACGAGCGTCACCAGCTCGAGTGCGCCTATGTCGTTGAACACCCTGTCGCTCCTTCTCGCCGGTCCCGGGCGGCCCGCTCCACGGTACCCGCCGAATTTGTCCGGCGGGTACCGCGTGATGTCCTCCAGGTGGCCGTCAGGCGCCGGTGGAGGACCCCAGCGTCAAGGTCTTTGTCTGCTCTTTGCCGTCGCGTGTCACGGTGAGCTTCAGGGTGTCGCCCGGACGGTGGGCGCGGATCTTCACGATCAGCTCCTCGCCGCTGTGCACGCGCTGGCCGTCGACCTTGGTGATGACGTCGCCGGACCGGAATCCGGCCTTGTCGGCGGGCCCGTCGGGGGTGACGGAGGGGGCGCCGCCGGCTCCCTTCGCGCCGACCCGGGCGCCGTCGCCGGTGTAGCGCATGTCGAGGCTCACACCGATGACCGGGTGGGTGGCCTTGCCGGTGTTGATGAGCTCCTCGGCGACCCGCTTGCCCTGGTTGATGGGGATGGCGAAGCCGAGGCCGATGGAGCCGGACTGGCCGCCTTCGGGGTCGGCGCCGCCGCCGGCCGCGCGGATGGCGCTGTTGATGCCGATGACCCGGGCGGCGGAGTCGACGAGCGGGCCGCCGGAGTTGCCCGGGTTGATCGGCGCGTCGGTCTGGAGCGCGTCGACGTAGCTGACGTCGCTGCCGTCGCCCTTCTCGCCGCCCGCGGTGATCGGGCGCTCCTTGGCGCTGATGATGCCGGAGGTGACGGTGTTGGACAGGTCGAAGGGGGCGCCGATGGCGACGACGGGGTCGCCGACGCGCACGTTGTCGGAGTTGCCGAGCGCCAGCGGCTTGAGGCCGGAGACCCCGGACACCTTGATGACGGCGAGGTCGTAGCCGGTGTCGCGGCCGATCAGCTTGGCGCGGGCGGACTCGCCGTTGCTGAAGGTGACGGAGATCTCGCCGGAGGACGCGGCGGCGTCGACGACATGGTTGTTGGTGAGGATGTGGCCGCGGGTGTCGAGCACGAAGCCGGTGCCGGTGCCGGCCGAGCCGCCGCCGCTGACGTGGATGGTGACGACGCTGGGCAGCGCGGTGGCGGCGATCCCGGCGACGCTGTCGGGGGCGCGGCCGATGTCCTTGGTGTCGGACTGGGGCAGCTCGATGGCGGAGATGCCGCCGTGCCGCTCCACGTACGCGCCGACCCCGCCGCCGATCACGCCGGTGACGAGGGCGAACGCCAGCGCGCCGACGAGCGCGAGTCCGCGCCGCGGCTTGCGGGGCGGCTTGCCGGCGCCCGGGAGGACGGGCTGGGCGCCCCACGGGTCGTACGCGGGACCGACCGGCGGCCCGGCGGGCGGCGCCGGGGTACGGGGCCGGGCGCGGGCGCGTGAACGGCGCCGGGCGAGGCGGGTACGGGTGGGGCCGGTACGGGCGCGGGGCCCCGCGGCATCGCGGCCGCGGGCGGCATGGGCCGCTGGACGGGCGGCGCGGGGGCCCAGGGGCCCGGTTCGCCGTACGGCGGTGTCGCGTACGGGTCGGGAGCGTGCAGCGGCTGCGGGGCCTGCTGCTGTGGCGGTACGGGCGCGGGGCCCGGGTCCGGGTGCGCGACGGGCTCGGCGGGCACGGGCTCCGGGGCCTCGGCCGCCGGCGCGTCGGTCGCCTGCGCGGCCGGGACGACGGGCGCGGGCACCACGGGCTCGGCAGGCACCACCGGCTCGGGCACGACGGGCGCGGGCGCCTGAGGGGGCGTCGACTCGGACGCGGCCGGCACGTCCGCGGCCGGGTCCGACGCGGGAGTGGGTGCGGGTGCCGACGCGGGTTCCGGGGCCGCCGCCGGGGCCGCGAGCGTGAAGTCGGCGTCGTCCGCCGGTTCAGGAGGTCCGTCCGGTCTGGCGTCCGTGCCCGTGGCCGTGGTCGAGGTACGGCTCCACCACGTCGGCTTCCCGTTCTTCATGCGCTCCCCGCAACAGATGACCTGTCCGCGCCGCCCGCGTCGTCGGACGGCGCGCCCCTAGGCCGTGTCTTCACACGGCCTCGCCCCTGGATTCAACCAGGTCGTCCGTCAGCGGTGGGAGGGACTCGGGGCCGGGGTGGAGGTCGGGCCGGGTCCGGGCTGGTAGGAGAGCCGCAGCGCCGGGTTCATCGGACGGGCGAACGGGGACAGTTCGAGACGGGCCGGGATGACCGTCGGCGGCGCGGGCTCCGGGGTCGCGTCACGGCGCGAGCCGGACGCGAAGGTCGCCGGGGCGCGCAGCGGGGTCACGGTGCTGCCGCTCTGGCCGCCGCGTGCCGTGTCGAAGGTCAGCGTGCCGCCGAGGGCGATCGCGGCGAACGAGACCGCGCTGGCCGCCGCGAACGCGAAGCGTCTGCCCCGCCACGAGGAACGGTCGCCGACCTCGTGGATGGGGAAGCCGCCGTCCGGGGTGACGGGCGCGGCCGTGGCGAAGCCGTCGGCGCGCACACCGCCCTCACGCAGCAGGTCGTCGAAGGGTCCCCCCTGGTCGAGCGGTCCCCCCGGCAGCCCCTGGAGGCGGGCGAGGAGCCCGGCCGAGGGCGGTGGGGGCGCGCTGGACGCGAAGACGCTCTTCAGGGTGCGCTGGGCGTCGGCCTCGGCCTTGCAGCGGGGGCAGGTCGCCAGATGCGCGAGGACCCGTTCACGGGTGTCATGGCCGAGCTCGCCGTCGACGAGCGCGGCGAGCCGGTCCCCGAGGTGCTGTTCCGCGGGGGTAGGTGACGGACTGGTGCCGCTCACGCCGCTCCGCCCTCCCCTCCGACGGTGGCGAGGGCACGCTCCTGGCGCGCCTCGGGCGAACGGTGCTTGAGGGCCTTGCGCAGGTGCGAGCGGCCGCGGTGGATCCGGCTGCGGACCGTGCCGAGCTTCACGCCGAGGGTCGCGGCGATCTCCTCGTACGACAGTCCCTCGATGTCGCAGAGCACGACCGCGGCGCGGAACTCGGGCGCGAGGGTGTCGAGGGCCTGCTGCACGTCGGCGTCGAAGTGCGTGTCGTTGAAGGCCTGCTGCGGGGACGGCTCACGGCTGGGCAGCCGCTCGGCGGCGTCGTCGGCGAGCGCGTCGAAACGGATGCGCTGCTTGCGGCGCACCATGTCCAGGAACAGGTTCGTGGTGATGCGGTGCAGCCAGCCCTCGAAGGTGCCCGGCGTGTACGACGACAGGGAACGGAAGACCCGGACGAACACTTCCTGGGTCAGGTCCTCGGCGTCGTGCTGGTTGCCGGTGAGGCGGTACGCGAGACGGTAGACACGACCGCTGTGCGTGCTGACGATCTCCTCCCAACTGGGAGGGGTCCATGCCTGCGCGTCCGCCTCGGAGGCGAAGGTCGCGGTGGTGGGCGCGGAGTCGGCGGCGCGGGAACGGTCAGCGGTGTCGGTCACGGATTTCGGCTCACCCGCTGATCTGAGAAGACGCCGAAGCACTCCTCCCCGATCCACAGGCGCAGCCGCACCTCCCCTGTCGGCTCTGGTGGTGTCCAGTGGAGTCCCTACCATAGCCACCTCGCCCGTTAGCTCCGGATAAAACTCTTTACGCGAATTTGGGACGGGCTCATCCGCCGTCCCGGCGTCGCTTCCTGCCCTTGTGAACGCGCGGTCCCATCTGCGGGTTCCCGCGTCCAGCGGATACAGTCGACGCCGTCCGTCAACTACGGGGACAGCCAGGGGAACAGGAGAGGGCCATTACCGCCAACCGGCAGACGAGTCTGGCGTTCGCCGACGCCTTTGTCGCCGAGGCCGAAGCGCTGCTCTGGGCCCGTGACCGCGCCGACGAGGCGAACATTCCCTCGGTGTCGTCGGGCACCGGTGCGGCCCTGCGCCTGCTGGCCGCGACGGCGGACGCCAAGGCGGTGGCGGAGATAGGCACCGGCACGGGCGTGTCCGGGATCTATCTGCTGCTCGGCATGCGTCCGGACGGCGTGCTGACCACCGTGGACATGGAGCCGGAGCGGCAGGCGCACGCGAAGGCGGCGTTCCGCGCGGCGGGCTTCGCCGGCAACCGGGCCCGGTTCATCCCGGGCCGCGCCCTCGAAGTGCTGCCGCGGCTCGCGGACGGCGGCTACGACCTCGTGTTCTGCGACGGTGACCGGCTGGAGCTGCTGGACTACCTCGACGAATCGATGCGGCTGCTGCGGCCCGGCGGTCTGGTCTGCTTCGAGGGTGTCTTCGCCGACGGCCGGACGGTCGACTCGGCGGCCCAGCCGGCCGAGGTGCAGCGCATCCGCGAGCTGCTGCGGACCGTACGGGAGAGCCGTGAGCTGCTCCCCACCCTGCTGCCGGTGGGCGACGGCCTGCTGTGCGCCGTGCGCCGGGGCGCCTGACCCCGTACGTCCTTCACGACCCGGCCGTCCGCGCGCGGCGGGGCGGACCGCTGTCCGGCCCCCGGTACACCACTGCCCCGGTGCGGTGGGTACCGCACCGGGGCAGAAGCGGAAATACGCGACTGGGCGTGACTAGCCGACGACCTGCTTCAGTGCGTCGCCGAGTGCCTGGGCCTCGTCCGGGGTCAGCTCGACTACGAGCCGGCCGCCGCCTTCGAGCGGAACGCGCATGACGATGCCCCGCCCCTCCTTGGTCACCTCGAGCGGGCCGTCACCCGTCCGCGGCTTCATGGCCGCCATGCTCGTTCCCCTTCCTGAAACCAGCTCATCGTCAGCATCGAACACGATTGCTTCCCGGTCATTATCCCGCATCACAGGACCCGATGACCAACATCAGCAGGCATCGCTTCCGCAACGCGCTTTCACAAAGCCACACATTTCGCCGTTCCACCTGCGATACTTCGCCACTGCCGGTCCCTCGCCGGGTCCTGATTTGTTGACGCAGCTCACATGCGCGGACCGGCCGATCGCGGCGTGATCTCCGCCATGCTGAGCGGGTCAACGACGCGAAAAGGCGAAGGGAAACCCGCGATGGCCGACACGGTGCTGTACGAGGTGAGCGACGGACTCGCCACCATCACCCTCAACCGCCCCGAGGCCATGAACGCGATGAACGTCGCCGCCAAGGTCGCGCTGCGCGACGCGGCGGAGGCGGCCGCCGCCGACCCGGCCGTCCGCGCGGTGCTCCTCACCGCCGCCGGCGAGCGGGCGTTCTGCGTGGGCCAGGACCTCAAGGAGCACGTGGGCCTGCTCCAGGCCGACGACGAGGCCGGCACCCACCACACCATGAACACGGTGCGGGACCACTACAACCCGATCGTCCGCGCGCTGACCGGCATGGCGAAGCCGGTCGTCGCGGCGGTCAACGGCGTGGCCGCCGGCGCGGGCTTCGGCTTCGCGCTCGCCGCGGACTACCGGATCGTCGCGGAGACCGCCTCCTTCAACACGTCCTTCGCCGGGGTGGCGCTCACCGCCGACTCCGGCATGTCCTGGACGCTGCCGCGCCTGATCGGCCCGAGCCGCGCCGCCGACCTGCTGCTCTTCCCCCGTACGCTCACCGCGCAGGAGGCGTACGAGCTGGGCATCGTGAACCGGCTGGTCCCGGCGGACGCGCTCGCCGAGGAGGCCGCGAAGACCGCCCGCAAGCTCGCCTCGGGCCCGACGCTCGCCTACGCGGCGCTGAAGGAGTCCCTGGCGTACGGCGCGGACCACTCGCTCGCCGAGGCCCTGGAGAAGGAGGACGAGCTCCAGACGAAGGCGGGCTCGTCGGAGGACCACCGGATCGCGGTGCGCGCCTTCCTCGCCAAGGAGAAGCCGAAGTACGTCGGCCGCTGAGCCTCCCGGCACACAGCCCCGTGCGCGACCCACGCGCGCGGGGCTGTTCCTTTGGCACGCCCGTCAGGCAGGTCCTAGGTGTATTGACCCGCGTGAACAACCCTGTGGGTCAATACACCTAGCGGTCGGCGCCGCGGGCGAAGCAGTCCGCCACGTGGTCGTCGACCAGACCGCAGGCCTGCATCAGGGCGTACGCCGTCGTCGGGCCGATGAACTTCAGACCGCGCTTCTTCAGGGCCTTGGCCAGGGCCTTCGACTCGTCCGTCACGGCCGGGACGTCGGCGATCGTGGCCGGGACCGGGCGGTTCTCGGCGTCGGGGGCGTACGACCAGATCAGCGTGTCCAGTTCGCCCGGCTCCCAGTCGGCGAGGACGCGCGCGTTGGCGAGGGTGGCGTCGATCTTGGCGCGGTTGCGGATGATCCCCTCGTCGGCGAGCAGCCGGGTGCGGTCGTCCTCGCCGAAGCCCGCCACCTCGGCGATCTCGAAGCCGGCGAACGCCGTCCGGAAGGTCTCGCGGCGGCGCAGGATCGTGATCCAGGACAGGCCGGACTGGAAGGCCTCCAGGCACAGCCGCTCGAAGAGCGCGTCGTCGCCGTGGACGGGGCGGCCCCACTCCTCGTCGTGGTACGCGACGTAGTCCTCGGTGGACAGTCCCCAGGGGCAGCGGAGCAGGCCGTCCGGCCCCGCGATGGCCGTTCCGTCGCTCACGCCGCGTCCTCCTTGCCGTTCGCCGCGGCCGCGTCCGTCGCCGTGCCGGCCGCCGGCTCGTCCTGCTTCTCGTCCTGGTTCCCGTCCGGCGCCTTGTCCGTCAGGTCGCCCGCCACGTCGTCGGCCACGTCGTCCGTCACGTCGTCCGTCACCTTGTCCATCGTCACGCCGGGAGTCCCGCCGTCCGCGGCATCGTCGGCCGGCGTCCCGTCACTCCCGCTCCGGGCGGCCGCGAGCGCCGCCTCCAGGTCCGCGATCCGGGCGTCCCGCTCCGCGAGTTCGGCGTCGAGACGGTCCAGGACGTCGTCCACGTCCGCCATCCGGTAGCCGCGGGCGGTGACCGGGAGCCGCAGTGCCTCGATGTCGCCGCGGGCGACCGGCCGGGTCAGCGGCAGCGGATCCACCAGCTGTTCGGGGGCGGCCTCGGGCAGGACCTCGCTCTCGCCGCCGCCGACCACCGCAAGGGTGACCGCCGCGACGACCACGACCATCGTGATCAGCAGAAACCAGAACACCTGCGCGCCTCTCCCGTCCGTGGAAAACGTCCGGTGCCGATCGTGCCATGCGCCACTGACGGTTAGGGTCGCAGGCGAACGGACGCGAGGGAGGACAAAAGGGATGCTGCGCTTGGGACGGCGAGAATTCGGGCCGCACGAGCCGGTGATCATGGCGATCGTGAACCGGACCCCGGACTCCTTCTACGACCAGGGCGCGACGTTCCGGGACGAGCCGGCGCTCGCCCGGGTCGAGCGGGCCGTGGCCGAGGGAGCGGCGATCGTCGACATCGGCGGGGTCAAGGCGGGCCCCGGCGAGGAGGTCACCGCCGAGGAGGAGGCGCGCCGCACGGTCGGCTTCGTCGCCGAGGTACGCCGCCGTCACCCGGACGTGGTGATCAGCGTGGACACCTGGCGGGCGGACGTCGGCGAGGCAGTGTGCGAGGCGGGCGCGGACCTGCTCAACGACGCGTGGGGCGGGGTCGACCCGCGGCTCGCGGAGGTCGCGGCGCGGTACGGCGCGGGCCTGGTGTGCACGCACGCGGGCGGCGCGGAGCCGCGTACCCGGCCGCACCGGGTGGAGTACGAGGACGTGATGGCCGACATCCTGAAGGTGACGGTCGGGCTCGCGGAGCGGGCGGTCGCGCTCGGCGTACGGCGGGACGGGATCATGATCGACCCGGGTCACGACTTCGGGAAGAACACCCGGCACAGCCTGGAGGCGACGCGCCGGCTCGGCGAGATGACGGACACCGGATGGCCGGTGCTCGTGTCGCTGTCGAACAAGGACTTCGTGGGCGAGACGCTGGACCGGCCGGTCAAGGAGCGGGTGCTCGGCACTCTCGCGACGACGGCCGTGAGCGCGTGGCTGGGCGCCCGGGTGTACCGGGTGCACGAGGTCGCGGAGACGCGACAGGTCCTCGACATGGTGGCGTCGATCGCGGGCCACCGCCCGCCCGCCGTGGCCCGGCGCGGCCTCGCGTAGCCGTACGCACGCCGTGTACGCCCGTACACGCGCGTACACGCCCGTAGGGGCACGAGAACGCGTGACGGACGCGAGACGGGCGGGGCATATGCGCCCCGCCCCTCCCCCCGGGAGCGGGTTCTACCGCCGGCGCTCCTTGGGGCCGGCTTCCTTCGTCACCAGCGCCACCGCCTCGTCGACGTCGTCCGTGACATGGAAGAGGAGCAGGTCGTGTTCGGCCGCCTTGCCGCCGGCGACGACGGAGTCGCGCAGCCAGTCGACGAGGCCCTTCCAGTACGCCGTGCCGAACAGGACGATCGGGAAGCGGGTGACCTTGCGGGTCTGCACGAGGGTGAGCGCCTCGAACAGTTCGTCGAGGGTGCCGAGGCCGCCCGGCAGGACGACGAAGCCCTGCGCGTACTTCACGAACATCGTCTTGCGGACGAAGAAGTAGCGGAAGTTCACGCCGATGTCGACGTGCGGGTTGAGGCCCTGTTCGAAGGGCAGCTCGATGCCGAGGCCGACCGAGACGCCCTTGGCCGCCCGGGCGCCCTTGTTCGCCGCCTCCATGGCGCCGGGGCCGCCGCCCGTGATCACCGCGAAACCCGCCTCGACGAGCGCGCGGCCGATCCGCTCGGCGGCGTCGTAGTCGGGCGTGTCGGGCAGCGTGCGGGCGGAGCCGAAGACGCTGATCGCACTGGGCAGTTCGGCGAGGGCGCCGAAGCCCTCCACGAACTCGGACTGGATGCGCATGACCCGCCAGGGGTCGGTGTGCACCCACTCCGAGTCGCCCTCGGTGTCGAGCAGCCGCTGGTCGGTCGTGCCGGGCTGGACTTGTTCACGCCGCCGGAGCACCGCTCCCAGCCGCTGCTCCACCGGCTTGCTCGGCTCGCGGGGTACGCCCATGGCCTGCTCCTTTCACCGTCCATTGATCGTCCCGGTCAGGTTAGGACGCGTCAGGTGAAGAAGACTCGAATTGCCGGAATCAATCGGTGAGCCATTCGCGAAGCCGTGCCTCGCAGTGGTGGATCCGCTCGACGTGCACGTGCTCGTCCCGCTTGTGGGCGTAGAGCGGGTCGCCGGGGCCGTAGTTGACCGCCGGGACGCCGAGCGCGCTGAAGCGGGCGACGTCGGTCCAGCCGAACTTCGGCTGCGCGGTGCCGCCGACCGCCTTCATGAAGGCCGCGGCGGCGGGGTGGGACAGGCCGGGCAGTGCGCCGGGGCTCTCGTCGTCGATCTCGAACTCGGCGATGTCGCAGTCCGCGAAGACCTCGCGCACGTGGGCGAGGGCCTCGGCCGGGGAGAGGTCGGGGGCGTAGCGGTAGTTGACGGTGACGACGCACGCGTCGGGGATGACGTTGGTGGCGACGCCGCCCTCGATGCCGACCGCGTTGAGGCCCTCGTGGTACTCCAGGCCGTCGATGACCGGCTTGCGCGGCTCGTACGCGGCGAGCCGGGCCAGGATCGGGGCGGCGGTGTGGATGGCGTTGGAGCCCATCCAGGAGCGGGCGGAGTGGGCCCGCTCGCCCGCGGTGTGCAGCTTGACCCGCAGGGTGCCCTGGCAGCCGCCCTCGACCTGCCCGTAGGAGGGTTCGAGGAGGACGGCGAAGTCGCCCGCGAGCCAGTCCGGGTGGGCCTCGACGACCTTGCCGAGACCGTTGAGGTGGGCGGCGACCTCCTCGTTGTCGTAGAAGACGAAGGTGAGGTCGCGGTTGGGGACGGGCACGGTGGCGGCGATCCGCAGCTGGACGGCGACGCCGGACTTCATGTCGGAGGTGCCGCAGCCCCACAGGACGCCTTCGTCGTCGAGGCGGGAGGGGACGTTGTCGGCGATCGGCACGGTGTCGATGTGGCCGGCGAGGACGACCCGCTCGGGGTGACCGAGGGTGGTGCGGGCGACGACGTTGTTGCCGAACCGGTCGACGGTGAGGTGCGGCAGGGCGCGCAGGGCGTTCTCGATGGCGTCGGCGAGTGGCTTCTCCGTCCCGCTGACGGACGGGACGTCGACGAGTGCCGCGGTCAGCGCGGCGCCGTCGAGCGTGAGGTCCAGCACGGGTGCGGGGTCGGCGGAAGGGGCGGAGGAAGCGGTGTCGGCCATGTGCCGACCCTATCCCCGCCTCCAGTACGGTGGGGCGCGTGTCCGAGCCCCGCCGTGTCCCCGCCCCCGCCCGCCGCGGCCGCGCCGTCCGGTTCGTGGCGGCGTTCTCCGCACTCCTGGGCGTGGCCGCCTATGTGACGCTGCACGACGTGACGGGCAGCATGGGCCCGCCGCGGTGCGTGATCGGAAGCGGGCAGAACCGCTACGAGTTCAC